>JAJQEV010000010.1 GCA_021201475.1 Clostridiales bacterium | reverse complement strand
CCGATTGGGGTGAGGGTCCACCTGTTCCCATTCCGAACACAGAAGTTAAGCTCACTTTCGCCGACGATACTTGCCTGGAGACGGGCCGGGAAAATAGGTGGTGCCTACATGAAACCCGCTCAGCAGACGCTGAGCGGGTTTTTGTTGTGCGTGGCATAAAAAACAGGGCAGCCGAATTTGGTTCGGCTGTCCACTGTCAAAGAGGCAGGAAAGGGGTATCTACCTTTTCTTTACACTGGGGTAATCCGTGCTGTTCCATTAAGGGCTGCCCGAGCGCGCAGCATCTAGGGAACCTCTGAACAAATGCGCTTCGGCGCCTTGCGGTAAATTTCCACCATTGGATAAGCAGAGCGAAAGATGCACAAATCACTTCGGTTTAAAGTGGCTTCGCCAGCATAGCTGGCTCAGGATTTTGCTAAAAATATGCCACTGGCATATTTTTCACGCAAAATCTTGCAAAATCTTGAACTCCGTCAGGATTACCCTCAAGGGGTATGCCCGCGCCTAACGGCGCTCCTGATCCTGCGCTTTTGCGCCTTTTTACGACGCAAATTTCCTCGCAATCCGCTCTCATCCATTTATTCAGAGGTTCCTTAGCAACAAGCGGTTATCAAAACACAAGCTTGGAGGAAGGAGGTAATCCGCTTGTCAGACCGTTCCTATATCGCCATCGACCTGAAATCCTTCTACGCCTCGGTGGAGTGCGCAGAGCGTGGGCTTGACCCGCTGACCACCAATCTGGTGGTAGCCGACCAGAGCCGCACAGAGAAAACAATCTGCCTTGCGGTGTCTCCCTCTCTGAAATCCTTTGGCATCCCTGGACGGGCGAGGCTGTTTGAAGTCGTCCAGCGGGTGAAGGAAATCAACCGTGACCGGCAGCGCCGAGCGCCGGGATACACCTTTACCGGTTCCTCCAGCGACATCAATGAGCTGAATGCTGACCCGTCCCTGTCACTGGACTATATCGTGGCCACGCCGCAGATGGCGCATTATATTCAGCGCAGCACGGAGATTTACCAGGTCTACCTCCGGTTCATCGCTCCGGAGGACATTCATGTGTACAGCATCGACGAAGTGTTCATGGATGTGACCAACTATTTACGAACCTACCAACTCACTCCCCATGAGCTGGCTATGAAGATGATTCAGGCGGTTTTGAAGGAGACTGGCATCACGGCTACCGCAGGAATCGGCACGAACCTCTATCTCTGCAAAATTGCGATGGATATCGTGGCAAAGCACATCCCTGCCGACAAGGACGGCGTTCGCATCGCGGAACTGGATGAGATGAGCTATCGACAGCAGCTTTGGACGCATCAGCCCATCACGGATTTCTGGCGGGTAGGACGTGGCTATGCGAAACGGCTGGACAAACTGGGGCTGCACACGATGGGCGATATTGCACGGTACAGCCTCAGCAGCTACGGCGAAAATCAACTGTACAAGGAGTTCGGCATCAATGCCGAACTCCTCATTGACCACGCCTGGGGCTGGGAACCCTGCCGTATCTCTGACATTAAAGCGTATAAGCCGGAGAACAACAGCATCAGCTCCGGGCAGGTGCTGCAATCGCCCTATGAATTTGATAAGGCAAAATTGGTCGTTCGGGAAATGGCGGATACCCTCTCTCTTGACCTGGTGGACAAGGGAATGGTAGCCGACCAGATTGTGCTGACCATCGGCTATGACATTGAAAACCTGACCGATCCGGAACGGCAAAAGTCGTACAAGGGTGAAGTTACCACCGATCACTACGGCAGAAAGGTTCCGAAGCAAGCACATGGCTCTATCAACCTGGGGCGGCAGACGGCATCCACCATGCTGATTACCAACGCCGCTATGGAGCTGTTTGACCGTATTGTTGACCACAATCTGCTGGTGCGGCGGATGTATGTAGTCGCCAACCATGTGGTTGGGGAGGACATGGCAAAGCCCCCGGAGCCGGAGCAGCTTGACTTGTTTACAGACTATGCTGCCCTGGAGCAGCAGCGGCAAGCGGAACAAGAGACACTGGAAAAAGAAAAACGGCGACAGAAAGCGGTTCTGACCATCCAGAAAAAATTCGGGAAAAACGCACTGCTAAAAGGCATGAATCTGGAGGAAGGTGCCACCGGCAAAGACCGCAATGCACAGATCGGGGGGCACAAGGCGTAAGCCAACTATGCTCCCGTTGTTGCGTGCAATCAGGGTTTATAGATAAAATCCTGATAGCCTGCGATGTATTTCCTATAATCGACCTTGATGAGCGGGATGGCATCCTTTCCGGAATTGAAATGGTCTGCCTGATGAAACGCCATCGTTCCTACAAAGCCGATAAAATTGACCGTTTTGTTTTGATGCAACGCCATAATGGAATCCGGCTTCCTCTCCCGCAGCGATACGCCGTCTCCATAGTGAAAGTACTCATTCTCCGCATCTTCGATGAATTGTTGCAGGGTTTTCCTGTCTCCACAGTAGACGTAGACCCTGCCGTTAAGCTTCGTGAGCGCTGTTAGTGTGCGATCCGCTCTGGGAATCCGGTACTCTTTAGCCTGCATAAACCTCTTGATTTCCTTGTTGACATTCTTTGACTCAGACATGACATTACGCTCCTTTGCGTTTTTCCATAAGATGCGCAAAGAAAGCTCCCATCGTAATCGATGGGAGCCGTGAAAACGTATGAACCCATCGAACAAGCTTTAGCACCTTGCCTTGTTGGTAGGTTGCTGTGCGGTCTCAGGGCTTGTCCCTCGCGCACTCTTTATGGTAATCATAAAATATCACAGTTGATGGTGAAAGTCAAGCTTTTTATCCACCGAAAATTTTGCTGTGTGCAGAACGGAGGCCATGCCATGAGTCAGGATTATAACGACATTATCAATCTGCCTGCTCCAGAAGAATCTGGCGGCAGCTCCAGTCATGGAATTTACCTGTTTCATTCCCGATGAGCATAAGGACGGCGGAGCCTACCGCACTGTTACCGGTACGGTAAAAAAGATAGATGAATTTCAGCGGGTCATTGTGCTGACAGACGGAACGGGTATTCCGATAAATGAAATCACGGAACTCAACGGGGCGATGTTCCGTTCTCTGGATGATGCCTTTACCTGATTGACGGGGCGTTAAGGTGTTAGGCTATAAATATTGTTTCGGATAACTTCCACCTGTGTTTTTCCTGAAAAAGACACAGAGGCAGCTGCATAAAGAAAATGTTTCCCGCGTATCGCCGATTACTGCTTGCGGGAAAACAGGGTACAGCAAATTGCACAGGAACATTTCACCCCAATGCTCCCTCAACAACGGGGGTCAGAATGGAGAATTTCAGTGAGAGATTTAGGGAACCTCTGAACAAATGCACTTTGCATTGTTGATTTTATTTCAACTTCAGGTTCTCTCCTGAACATTGATTTATTCCCCCTCCCTTCGGCGGCAGATGCAGGGGTCGGCGGGGAAGCCGGCAGGATGGGAGTGCAGATTCATAGGAATGACTCGCACTCTGTCGCCTTTGAGCCGCCCCGCAGCGCGGCCAGGAGGGGCCCCACAGCCTGGGGAGGCACACTGAGGGCGTCCATGCCCAGCTTCAGGAAGAAGGGCAGCATGGTGGGGTCTGCCCCCAGTTCTCCGCAGACGCCGATGGGGACTCCCGCCCGGTGGGCGGCGTCCGCTGCAAGCTCCAGTGCCCGGAGCAGGGCGGGGTGCTTCGGGTCAAAGTACCGCGCCAGATCGCCGTTTTGCCGGTCGCAGGCCAGGAGGTACTGTGTCAGGTCGTTGGTGCCGACGGAGCAGAAGTCCGCCCGCCGGGCCAGCTCCTCCGCCAGGAGGATGGAGGCGGGGGTCTCCAGCATAACGCCCAGTCTGACCTCGGGGTCGAAGGGGAGTCCCTCTGCGGTCAGCTCCGCCATGACGCTCCGGCAGCGGCGCTGGCACTCCTCCAGCTCCCACATCGAAGCAATCATGGGGAACAGGATGGCAATTTTACCGTAGGCGGAGGCCCGGTAAAGCGCCCGCAGTTGGGTGCGCAGCAGCTCCGGCCGCTCCAGGGACAGGCGGATACCCCGCAGCCCCAGGGCGGGGTTCTGCCCCCGCTCAGAGGGCAGGGAGCCCATCCGCTTATCCCCGCCTAAATCCAGAGTGCGGATGACGGCGGGCCTCCCGCCCATGGCCTCCGCCACGGCGCGATAGGCGCTGAACTGCTCCTCCTCTGTGGGGCAGCGGTCAGCGGACAGGAACAGCCCCTCCGAACGGAACAGGCCAACGCCCTGGCCGCCGCAGGCCAGCACAGCGGCGGCCTCGTCCGGAGTGCTGATGTTGCAGTACACTTTGAGGCTGCCAAGGTTCTGGGGCTCCTGCTGAGACGATGCCTCCGGCGGGGCGTTCCGCTTAAATTCAAACGCCTGTACGGTGCGGGCGTCCGGGTCGATGAGGATCCGACCTGTTTCCCCATCCAGACAGGCTGTCTGACCTTCGCAATCAGGCGTCAGGGCGCGCCCCAGGCCGCAGACAAAGGGAATCCCCATGCTCCTGGCCAGGATGGCGGTGTGACCATAACCGGAGCCGCCGCAGGTGGCAAGGCCAAGGAGTTTCCCTCGCTCCAGCCGGAGCAGCTCCGAAGGGGCCAGGTCGTCTGCCGCCAGAATCACAGGCTCACGCAGGAACACCGGCGGCGGGCCGCCGGTGAGATTGTCCAACAGCCGACGGGTGACATCCTCTAGGTCGGCGGCCCTGGCACGCAGATAGGGGTCGCTCATGGAGGCAAAGCGGGCGGCGAGCCGCCGCCCCGCCTGCTGCACGGCATAGGCCGCGCTGCAATGGGATTCTTCCAGCGCGGCCAGGATGGCGGAAGCAACGTCTTCGTCCGTCGCCAGCAGGGCCTGGGCCTCCAGCAGCAGAGCGGCTTCCTCTTCTCCGTTTGCGCGGCACGCCGCCGCCAGGCCCTCCAGCTGCTCCGCCGTCTGCTCCTGCGCCCAGGTCAGCCTGGCCTGTTCCGCCGCCAAATCCGCCCCGGCGTCGGGGGCGGCAGCCGCCTGGCGGGGATAGAATTGCAGCGGGCCGCAGACGGCCCCCTTGGATACGCCGTTTCCCTGTAAAAGTATCATGGTAGCTGTCTCCCCTCCGGACGGAGATTCACAGGTTCAGCAGGAAGAACGCCTGCATATCGTTCCATGCGGTATCCTCCTCCGCCCCCTCCGCGGTGACTGTGATGGTATCCCCGCATTGGATTTCCAGGTTGAGGACTCGCAGCAGCTGACTGGCCTTCACCGTTTTGTTCCCTTTGGTCAGGGTGATGACGGTGTCGGTATAAGTTTTCGCCTGCTTCGCCAGCAGGCCGGCGGGGCGGGCGTGGAGACCGTGGGGGCTTTGGACGATATAGGTGAACTGTTTCATAAAAACACCGTTCCGGCCACTTGCGTCCGGCAAAGGTACCGGAAGCGGCTGCCTTTCGATTGAGGTTTTGTAAACTGCCTCCATTATAGCATGGCGGCGTTAAAATGCAAGCGGATGTGCGGACCGGGCGCGGCACGCTGCTGCAACAAGGCAGCCAGCCCGCAGTGTGCTGCGGGCTGGCTGTCAGCATGGTTATGTGATTGTGGGGGCGCTCTTACCCGGCGTTGAACAGCGGGGAGAGGGTATCCGCGTACTCCTGAAAGATTTCCAGCAGGAAGGTGTCCCAGTGGCGGGCGTCCTGGGTGCTGCTGCCGAAGACGTAGTCCTCCTGGCCGTAGTCGATGACGTCGAAGCCGGGCATGGCCTTGCTGGCCCCCGCCGTGCGGTAAGAGACGGCGTCCGCCAGGGAGAAGGAGACGCTGGTGATGTCGGAATAGTCTACCCAGCCGCTCAGGTCGGTGCCGCTGGCCTCGGTGGAGGTGCCGTTGGTCGTCTGGGCCTCGGCGGCGGGGGTCTCCACCGCCACGCCGTCCGCGTACTCGGCGTACATCTGGTCAACGTAGAGGGAGAAGGAACTGCTCAGAATCTCAGAAGGCACATGGCCGCCGTCCCACTGCCACTCGATTTCGCAGTCGGTGCCGCTGTTCAGCCAGGCGATTTGCAGGTTCAGGGAGGAGAACATGGACATATCCCCCTCAGAGGCACCCATAAGGATGCGGGTCCAGGCGGGGCCTTCCGTGTCCCCGTTGCCGATATAGTTCAGCGGGTTGTACAGGGAGACCAGGTTGTTGCCGTACTCGTCGCCTTCCTCCAGTTCCGCGATGTCGGCGGCGTAGGCCTCCACCATCTCCTCATAGCTGGAGTAGTTGGCGGAGTCAGTGCTACTGCCTGCGGCCTGGGTGGTGCCTGCGTCGGGGGTACCTACGTCCATGGTGTCCCCGCTGGTGTCCACATTCTCGTTGGTGATAGAGGAGGAACTGTCCGCCCCTCCGTCCGGCAGGCTGTCGGTATCAATATCATCCGGCAGTTCGCCGTCCGTCAGACTTTCGCTGTCCGTATCGCCGCCGGGGAAGCCGCCCATGCCGCCTCTGCCGGTGGTGTCGCCATCGGGCAGGCTGCCCGTGTCCATGCCATCAGGCAATTCACCGTCGGCCAGACCGCTGGCGTCAGCGCCGTCCGGCAGACTGTCCGTGTCCATATCGCCAGGCAGCTCGCTGTCAGCGCTGTCGCCCTTGCCGCCGGCGAAGTCTGCCGCACCGTTCATGCCGCTGGGCAGGTCGCCGCTCATGCCGCCGCTGCTGGAGGCCGTGTAGCGGCCCTCCAGGAAGGCTTCCGCCTTGTCCTCGGTGGACATAGCGGCTACCTCCTCATCGGAGAGGGCGTTGCCGTCGGCATCAAACCAGGTCCAGCCGTCGGCATAGTCCAGGTTGTCCAGGTACCACTGGAGGTTGGAGACAAATTCCGCCAGATACAGGTCGAGGTAGGTTCCGCCGTAGCCGTTGGTGTCGGCGTACAGTTCCTCGTCATATTCGATGGTCAGGGCGATGGTGCTGGCCAGCGTCCCGTCCCCATCCAGGTCGAAGCCCACGTCAGCCTCTTCCACGGTCAAATTCTGCTCATTGATATACTCCATATAGGCTTCGGAGAGGTACTCCGCCAGCTGGGCCTGGAAGTCGGAGCCGAAGGAATAATCGGTGTCCAGATAGTACTCAAAGGCCAGCGCCATATCCGCCTCGTAGAGGGAGGTGATGGCACTGTAGGCGATGCAGCCCCAGGCACCGTCGGACAGCTCCACCTCTTCGCCGTTGATGGTGACGGTGGTGGAATAGCTGCCGTCCTCGTTCAGGTAGCAGCCAACCGCGCCCACTTCCGCCTGATAGGGGTAGAAGTCGGGATTATTGGAGGTGGCCGCAAACATGGTGGCGTGGGCGCCGCCGCCGGAGCCGCCGGTGGAGACAAGGTAATCCACGCTGCCGGGGAGGTTGCCCAGCAGGATGTTGTACTTCACGAACCGGGCGGCGGCCTTCTGGTCGGCCAGGCAGGAGGGGGCGTCGCCGGTGTAATAGGTGTTGCCGTCCTCGTCAGTGGCGGTGTCCTGCTTGCCCCGGTTGCCGCAGGCGACGTTGATGTAGCCCTCGGCGGCGTAGGTGGTGGCTGCCTGGGTATTGGTGGAGGAGCTGTAGCCTGCGGCGCCGGTGTTCAGAATCACCGGCGCGGTGGCGGCGGTGTATACCTGGCCGTTGGTGCTGGTGATCTCGGCGTCATAGTCGATAACCAGGCTGCCGTTGACCGCCTCGGTATAGCTGTCCGCCGTCACGTCGGCGGAGCCATCCCCGTCGGTGTCGATGCCGGTGACATAGCCGCCGGGCACGCAAACAGAGACGCCCTCCTCGTCCTCGATCTCCGGGTAGGCAACAGCGGAGACGATGGACATGACCCAGGCGTCCGCGCCGGAGTTATAGCTCCAGGTGTAGTCGGTGTTGTTGGCCAGGTTCAGCGTGGATTCGATATACTCCTTGTCGGAGGCAGTCGTCTCGGCCTCTGCGGCAGAATCGGCAGTGTCCTCTGCTTCCGCCACAGTTCCCGACGCGGATTCCTCCGCTTCCGAGCCTGAGGATGTGCTGCTGCAGGCGGCCAGGCTCAGTACCATGGCCAGGGCGCAGAACAGCGCGGTGAGTTTCTTCATAGGAAAGACCTCCTAGTTCCTTTTTGGCTATCCTATCATGGCTACCTTGAAAAAAGATTGAAGCCTTCCATCTTTTTTCAAGGTTTTTGTGGTATAGTAAACTCAGACAGCATCACGCACACAGAGAGGAGATGCCGGAGATGAAGCTGTTGCTGGTGGAAGATGAACCCCGGATGGCGGACGCCCTTCGGGAGCTTCTGCGGCAGGAGGGGTACGATGTGGACTGCTTCTTCCGCGGGGACGACGGCCTTGCGGCTATTTGCAGCGGGCAGTATGACGGCGTCATCCTGGACGTGATGCTGCCCGGTCTGTCAGGGGTGGAGGTGGCGGCCCGGAGCAGGCAGCAGGGCGTCCGCACCCCCATTTTGATGCTTACCGCCAAGGGGGAGCTGGACGACAAGGTGCTGGGCCTGGACGCCGGGGCCGACGATTACGTCACAAAGCCCTTCCAGCCCCGGGAACTGCTGGCCCGGGTGCGGGCTCTGTGCCGCCGGGGGATGCCGTTGGTGGAGGACCGGCTGTGCGCCGGCGACCTGGCGCTGGATGTCAGAGCCCTGACGCTGCACTGCACCGCTACCGGACAGAGCGTCCACCTCAGCGAAAAGGAGTGCCGGGTGCTGGAATACCTGATTTCAAATCAAAAGCAGATTTTATCCAAGGAGCAGCTGGCCATGAAAATCTGGGGCTATGAGGACGAGGCGGAGTATAATAAGGTGGAGGTCTATGTCTCCTTCGTCCGAAAGAAACTGGCCTTCGTCGGCTCCCGGGTGGAGATCAAGGCGATCCGCGGGGCCGGATATGAATTGAGGTGGGACTGTGGGTAAAGGACGGCAACGCAGCGCGTTTCAGCGATCCCGACGGCAGATCGTGGCGGTCATCATGGCGGTGTTTCTGCTGCTGTTTGCCGTTACCCTGGCCGCCATCTACATCCTCAGCTATCAGGAGCTGTATCAGGACAATCAGGATATGCTGGAGATATATGTGACCCAGTACCGGGAGAACGGCAACCCCAGCGAGATACAGATCACGGAGGAATCGCATCAGGGGGACAGCCCCCCGGAACGGGACGAGCCGCCAGACCATGACAGCACCCGCTATCTGCTTTCCTCCTTTTATTCCGTGGCCTTTGATGAAGACGGTCAGTCCTTCAGCGTAGACATGGGCGACGGTACGCTGTACACGGAGAGTCAGCTCTCCGGTGTAGCGGAAACCATCCTGGGGAATGGCCAAAGCCAGGGGACCTATGGCAACTTCGTCTACTGCATCGATGCGGAGGATGCCTACACCTTGGTGGTGCTGATGGACAATACTCTGGTCTCCGACAGCTTCACCACCCTGTTCCGCAACGCGTTGCTCCTGGGTGCGGTCATGGTGGCGGTGCTTTTTCTGTGCGCCATCGGCCTGGCCCGCTGGATCATTCGCCCCCTGGAGGAGAGCGACCGCCGACAGCGGCAGTTTATCTCTGACGCGGGGCACGAGCTGAAAACACCGGTCTCCGTAGTGGAGGCCAATGCGGAGCTGCTGGAACGCGAAATCGGCGAAAACAGGTGGCTCAGCAACATCCGCTCTGAGAGCGGCCGGATGGCCGGGCTGGTCAGCGAGCTGCTGACCCTGGTGCGGGCGGAGCGGGAAGCGCCCCAAATGGAGCCGCTGGACTTTAGCCGCCTGGTGCTGGGCGGGGTGCTCCCCTTTGAAGGGGTGGCCTTTGAGCAGGGGCGGACGCTGGAGGAGCAAATCGACGAGCATATTACCATTCCGGGTAACCCTGGCCAGCTGAGCCAGCTGGTCGCCATCCTGATGGATAACGCCCTATCCCACAGCGAAGGGGCGGGCAGCATCTCCATAGCGCTGCGCCAGGAGCGGGGGGAGGCGGTGCTGACGGTCTCCAATCCCGGCTTCATCCCGGAAGGGGACAGGTCGGAGATTTTTGTCCGCTTCTTCCGCAGCGACGCCAACCGCAGCGGCACCGGGCATTACGGCCTGGGCCTGACCATTGCCCAGACCATCGTGGTAGCGCACCAGGGGGAGATTCAGGTCGATTGTACCAACGGACGGGTCACCTTTACCGTCCGTCTCCCGAGCGGGGAGCGGAAGCGGCGCAGGGGCGGGAAGCGTCCCCGTCAGCGGTAGAGGGCCGTCTGGATGCATCCCTCCATCACACTGCGACGATAGAACAAAAAAACGAAAAACCGGACACCGATGCTGATGCGCATTGCATCAAGCCGATGTCCGGTTATGGTCGGAATGCCGGGATTCGAACCCGGGGCCTCTTGGACCCGAACCAAGCGCGATACCAAACTTCGCCACATCCCGCAACAAACGTTATTATAACTTTTTCCGGCAGGAATGTCAAGCGTGAAAAGGCGCTCCGGTCAAAATTCTTGCGCCGCGCCCGGGCGCTCCCGTTGCAGGAAAGCGAAGGCGCCCTCCGGCGTGAGTGCTGCCTCGGTAAAGGAACGCAGGTACCCGTGGCAGCATCGGCGCATCTCCGCTTCGCTGGAGGCGAACATGGGGTCATAGACCCCCACCGTCACCATACCGGCCTCCAGCGCCCCGGCGCAGGACAGGGGGGAGTCGTCGAAAAAGATACAGTCCGCCGGAGCGGCCCCCAGCCGGGCCGCAGCCATGCGGAACCCTTCCGGAGCGCGTTTCTCCACACCCAGCTCGGAGGCGTACAACACCGCCTCAAAACGGCGGTCAATGCCGTGATGGCACAGGACGGCCTCGCAGAGCGGGCGGGCGCAGGAGGTGTAAACGGCCATCTGCTCCCCCCGGTGGGCGCAGAGGGAGAGAAACTCCCTGACCCCCGGCTTCAGGGGAATCTCCTCCCCATAGCTCTGCTGCACCATGGAGAGCCACTCCGCGATGATGGATTCCTCGCTGTCCTCCAAATGGCAGAACTCCCTGGTGAACCTCGCCCCGGCGGAAAGGCTGGCATGAACCACCCCCTCGTGGTATTCCCTGGACCACGGCAGCCCCCGTCTGGCCAGGAAGCGGACATCCACCTCCCGCCAAACCTCGTTGGAATCGATCAGCGTTCCGTCTAAATCAAACAGCAGCATGGCGCCCTCCAAACCTCAGTCGATGTAATACCGCCAGGGGAAGTCTGCCGCTTCCTCCGCGTAGTCAATGCCGATGCGCTTCGTGACA
Organism: Clostridiales bacterium; assembly: GCA_021201475.1. Classification (GTDB taxonomy): domain Bacteria; phylum Bacillota; class Clostridia; order Oscillospirales; family Oscillospiraceae; genus Onthomonas. The sequence continues at coordinate 102,494 of JAJQEV010000010.1, read as the reverse complement.
TGGATTTCCCCCACCGGCTGAGCAGGGATAGGCAGCCCCGCGTCCTCCGGCGCGGCGCAGACGTACAGGGCATCTCCGGTCAGGTCAGCCAGATTATCCGCCCGGGTGATGGCCAGCGCCTGGCACAGTTTGCCGGGGCCGTTCAGCAGGTTACGGGACTGGTAGGCAGTCAGCGCGTCTGGCGCTTTGCCGTAGCGGAGACGAGCCATTTGGGCCAGACCGGACACCGGCTGCCCGCCCCGAATCAGCACGGCGGCAGGCTCGCCCTCCGCTTCCGTCACCAGGTTCAGGCAGTGGTACATCCCGTAAATCAGGTAGACGTAGGCATGACCCGGCGGGGCAAAGAGTGGCTCCGTCCGGGCGGTGCGGCGGTACTGGTAGGCGTGGCAGGCCTTGTCCATCCGGCCAATGTAGGCCTCCGTCTCGGTGATGCGGCAGACCAGAGCTGCCCCGTCCCAGCGGCGCACCAGGTAGTTCCCCAGCAGTTCCCGGGCCACCAGCCTGGTGTCCCGGTCATAAAAAGCGACGTCAAGCCTTGCCATTGGAACCCCTCCGTGGTATGATGATACCGGTATTATATCATACGGAATTTGTTTCTGCAAACGGAAGTGACAGGATATGCCTTTGAAGGACTATGAGCTGGGCGGCTGGCGGGATGTGCTGCTGCCGCTGAACAAGGAGTTGTGGTGTGAAACGCTGTTTGACCGTGTGGAGACTGCCTATGCCCAGGGGAGCCCCACCGTCTACCCGCCGAAGGAGCAGCTCTTTACCGCCCTGCGCTTAACGCCGCCGGAGCAGGTGCGCTGCGTGGTGGTGGGGCAGGACCCCTACCATGAGGCGGGGCAGGCCCACGGGCTGGCCTTCTCCGTACAGGAGGGGGTCAGGGTTCCCCCCAGCCTGCGGAATATTTACAAGGAGCTGCAGAGCGATTTGGGCGTGAACCCGCCCACCTCCGGCGACCTGACCGGCTGGGCGGAGCAGGGCGTCCTCCTGCTGAACAATGTGCTGACCGTCTACGACGGGCAGGCAGGCAGCCATAAGGGCTGGGGCTGGGAGCAGTTCACCACGGAGATCCTGCGCCAGACCGTCCGTCTGCCCCAGCCGGTGGCCTATCTGCTGTGGGGGAAGGCGGCCCAGACCAAGGCCGCGCTTGTCGCGCCGGAGTGCAGCCCCTACCCCCGCCTTGTGCTGAAAAGCAATCATCCCAGCCCGCTGTCCGCCAGCAGGGGCTTCTTTGGGTCGCGCCCCTTCAGCCAGGTGAACGGGTTTCTGGTGCAGCAGGGGGGTGCGCCCATCGACTGGAGCCGCACGGGGCGCTCCTGCGGAAAAGATTGATTTTTTTGGAATTACCCCTTGACGAAATTCAAATTTCTGCTATAATATCTCTTGTTGCGGGAAACGAGCGGTTTCGCGGGGCAACACTTGATATATGGAGTAGTATCGAAGCGGTCATAACGAGCACGATTGGAAATCGTGTAGCCGTGTACGCGGCTCGAGGGTTCGAATCCCTCCTACTCCGCCAGGAAGCTGTCTTGAATTGTTGGGATTCAAGACAGCTTGCTTTTTATCCCGAAAAGAGGCAGGTGTGCGAAATGGTGCACAGCGCAGGCGCGGTGCTGTATCGCCAGGAGGCGGGGGCACGGCGGTACATTCTGGTGCAGGAATACAATGGCGACATCGGCTTCCCCAAGGGCCATATAGAGCCGGGGGAGACGGAGAAGCAGGCCGCACTTCGGGAGATCTGGGAGGAAGCCGGCGTCCACGCCACACTGGTGGGGTCGAAGCGCTTCCAGGTGGAATACACCCTGCACAACGGCAGCCGGAAACGGGTCGCCTACTTTATCGCCTGCTGCACGGAGCCGGTTCGGCAGACGGGGGAGGTGCGCAGGGTGTTTTGCCTGCCCTATGGGCAGGCCCTGGCACGGCTGTCCCATCCCGCCCACAAGGCGATCCTGGAGGAGGCGCACCGCTGCCTGAATGCGCAGGGGGACGCCGAACCGCAATCCGGCGGAGGGAAGCGGCCCTCGCCGGGGGGCAGGCGGTGAGCCGGGGGCGGCTCCCTGTCAGAGGCAACCGTGCTTCCCTTCAGACAGGGAGGGAGGAACGGAGAGCCGCCCTGACGGAAGTGCCCCATTAAAGCAGACCGGTTTCCCTCAGATAGGCCAAAAACCCGCGGCACCCCTCCGTTATATCCGCGTAGGCGGCGTCAAAGTCCCCGGTATACCAGGGGTCGGCGATGTCGCGCCGGGAGCCTGCGAAGGATAGCAGTTTGTGAACTTTGCCCTCCGGGTCGCCGCGGAGCATCCTGCGGAGGTTCCTGATGTTCCACTCATCCATGCCGATGATGTAGTCAAACCGCTCATAGTCGCGCCAGGTGATTTGCCTCGCCCTGTGGGGAATCAGCGGGATACCCACCTTCCGGAGCTTTTGCACCGTCCCCCAGTGCGGAGGATTGCCAATCTCCTCCGTGCTGGTGGCCAAAGAGTCAATGTAGCACCGGTCGGCGAAGCCCGCCTCCTGCACCATATACGCAAAGACGCTCTGGGCCATGGGGCTGCGGCAAATGTTGCCGTGACAGCAGAATACAATGCGAATCATCCGTTTTCCTCCTTAAAATACAGCCTCACATCAGTGGGCCAAACAGCCGGAACAGGCATTGCGTGACCCGCACCATGGCGTTGAGGCCCGTCCGGTACTGCTCCGTCACCTCCCGGGAGACCTGGAAAGTTTTTCGGAAGTCCACCTCAATGTCCTGAATGGCGGGGCAGCGGTACAGGAGGACGCCGTTTTCAAAGTGGTGGTACAGGCTGCGGAAGTCGAAGTTGATGGTGCCCACCGTGGCGGCGACGCCGTCGCACAGCACCTGCTTCTCGTGGGGGAAGCCGGGGGTGTACTCATAGATGCGCACGCCCCGGCGCACCAGCCCCGCGTAGTAGGAGCGGGTCATGCGGTACACCAGCTTCTTGTCCGGGATGCCGGGGGTCAGGATGCGCACGTCCACCCCCCGCTGGGCGGCCAGGCACAGGGCGCGGTTCATCTCGTCGCTGATGATGAGGTAGGGCGTGGCGATATAAAGGCAGCGCGTGGCGCTGTGAATCAGGTTCAGGTAGATATTCTCCCCCATATACTCGTCGTCCAGAGGGCTGTCCGCATAGGGCTGGACGAACCCCTGCTGGCTGGGCCGGCAGGCGACCTCCGGCAGGTAGCGGGTGTAGCTGGCGTCGGTATCCTCCATGGCGTTCCACATCTCCAGGAACATCAGGGTCAGGCTCCGCACCGCGTCGCCGGTGAGCCGGAGGCCGGTGTCCTTCCAGTGGCCGAAGGGGGTGGTGATGCCGAAGTACTCATCCGCCAGGTTGTAGCCGCCGGTGTAGCCGACTTTGCCGTCAATGACAGTGATTTTGCGGTGGTCCCGGTTGTTCATAAAGGGCTTCAGCACCGGCACCACAGGGTTGAACACCCGGCACTGGACGCCGACCTCCTCCATCCGCCGGATAAAGCCCCGGTCGATGAAGCCGACGCTGCCCACCTCATCGTAGAACATCCGCACCTCGACCCCGTGGGCCACCCGGTCTGCCAGCACGGCTTTCAGCCGGGCGAAGGCCACGCCCTCCTGAATGGCGTGGTACTCCAGAAAGATGAATTGCTCCGCCGCCGCCAGATCCTTTAGCTGGGCCTCCAGCCCGTCCACCGCTTCGGCGTAAAAGACCACGTCGGTGTTGCAGTAAAGGGGATAGTGACCGTACTGATAGATATACCGGCACTGGCCGGCAAATTGGGGGTCTGACGCCTCCAGGGCCTGCATCGGCTCCGGGCGCTGCTGCTGGAAGGGGCGCAGCTTTCCGTCGATGGCCTCAAAGCGCCTGTGCATCCGCCGGGTGGTGCCGCTGCGGCCAAACAGGAGGTACAGGCACAGCCCCAGAAGCGGGAACGCCATGATGAGGATGATCCAGGACAGCTTAAAGGCCGCGTTGTCCCGCTTCCCGGAGATGCGTACCGCCAGCAGGAAGGCCAGCAGGCTGGTCAGCAGGCTGATGGAGGTGGAGTATTCGTTGAGCCGGACAAACAGCAGCACGACCCAGCCCACCTGAATCACCAGCGCCAGCAGCGAGGCGAGCATTTTGGCGACGCCATTTCTGACAGTTGCTTTTTCCTCGGTTCTCATAAGACGGGACTCCTTTTTCTGGTTTCAAGCTGATTATAACAGAAACGGACAGCGAAATCTACCGACAGAATGGGGAAAGTGTGACAGTGGCATAGGAGGTAATGTCATCCACTTAAACCGGATTGTGTTCCTTAGGCAGGGATGGAGGAAGAAACTACGGTTATGCCCTCCCGGCGGGGTTTTGTTCCTTTGGCAAGGGTTGATAAAGAAATTACGTTTTTGCCCCTGCCAGGGCATGGCCTGCTTTTCTCGATTCATCGAGAAAAGCAGCAAAAGAGGACGACTTAAGAGGGGGTCCTGTGGCCCCCCCCTCTTAAGAATCTCCCCGTATCAGGCAACCGGCTTGCGCCTTGTCCCTATTTTTAAGCGGTTCCGCAGAAGACAGACGATGTAACTTGATATGCACCAAAGCTGCCGCCGATGGCGGCTGGCAAATTTTCCTGTTCCCCTATGGTCATGGACATCTGACTGTACGGTTACGTTATTCTCCTCAACCTGGAGTGGATTGCATCTTAAAGTGGATGACATTACCCTTGACAGACTCTGCCTGCCATCGTAAGATAACGTCAGACAGGGGATGAGCATCCATGCAGTACGCAAATATTCATCAGGCGGTCTTTCAGGCCAGGCCCAACCGGTTCATCGCCCAGGTGACGCTGGACGGCCAGCCGGTGACCGTCCATGTAAAAAATACAGGCCGTTGCCGGGAGCTGCTGGTACCGGGCAGCACCGTCTATCTGGTGCGGTCGGACAACCCCGCCCGCAAGACCCGGTATGACCTGGTGGCAGTGGAGAAGGGGAGCCTCCTCATCAACATGGACGCCCAGGCCCCTAATCAGCTCTTCCGGGAGTGGGTGGAGCGGAACCGGTTCCTGCCGGACGTGACCTGTCTCCGTCCAGAGTACACCTACGGTGACTCCCGGTTTGACTTCTATCTGGAGCGAGGCGAGCAGCCCGTCCTCGTAGAGGTGAAGGGCTGCACCCTGGAGGAAGACGGCATCGCCCGGTTCCCGGACGCGCCCACGGAGCGGGGCGTCAGGCACATCCAGGGGCTGATACGGGCGAAGGAGGCAGGGCTGGAAGCCTGGCTCTGCATTGTGGTGCAGATGGAGGGGATGTGTTGCTTCATGCCCAACGACGCCACCCACCCGGCCTTTGGCGCTGCGCTGCGCCGGGCGGCGGAGGCCGGGGTTCACGTCCAGGCGCTGGAGTGCCGGGTGTGGCCGGACGGGGCGGAAATCACGGGTCAAATCCCTGTAGAACTGTAACGCCATCACAGAAAAGGAAGCGAGGGAATCACCATGACAGAGCTGGAAACCATCGAACGGGCGCGGATGTATTTGGAGAAGCTGGCGAACGGCATCGACCCGCTGACGGACCTGCCGGTGCCGGAGGGGGATGTCATCAACCAGGTGCGCATCTCCCGCTGCCTGTTCTTCACCGCGGACGTGCTGCGCCGGGTGGCGGAGAACGGCGGCATCACCCCGCCGCCCAGGGGCAGGAAAAAGAGCAGCTTCACCGCGACCCAGGAGCAGCTGCAAGAGGTGCGTTTTTCCAGGGAGCCGTTGCGTATCACGGAGCTGTGCAAGCGCATCACGGACGCCGCAGCGCAGGAGGGTGGGAAGCGCCTGACGAACGCCGTCGTGCTGGAGTGGCTGGAATCTGTCGGTATGTTGGAGAAGCAGGAGGACGCGGAAGGAAAACGGAGCCGCCGCCCGACGGAAGCGGGGCGGCAGATCGGCATTGTCGAGGAGGAGCGCACCGGCACATACGGCACTTACATCGCTGTGCTATACACCGAGGAGGCGCAACATTTTATCGTGGACAATCTGGACGCGGCCCTGGCGCTGCGGCAGTCGGGCGGATAATTGGCGCTTAGATACAGAACAGGCAACCCAGATAGGCATAACAGAAAGCTCCCCGGCTGCAAAGCTGGGGAGCTTAATATTGCTGTTGATTCTGCGTCTTGTGGGAGTGAGAGAAGGCAGACTTACTTCTTCAGCGCTTCCTCTACCGCCACGGCTACGGCCACCGTCGCGCCGACCATGGGGTTGTTTCCCATGCCCAGGAAGCCCATCATCTCCACATGAGCGGGAACGGAGGAGGAGCCTGCGAACTGAGCGTCAGAGTGCATACGGCCCATGGTGTCGGTCATGCCGTAGGAGGCGGGGCCGGCGGCCATGTTGTCGGGATGGAGGGTACGGCCGGTGCCGCCGCCGGAGGCCACGGAGAAGTACTTCTTGCCCTGCTGGATGCACTCCTTCTTGTAGGTGCCGGCCACGGGGTGCTGGAACCGGGTGGGGTTGGTGGAGTTGCCGGTGATGGAAACGTCCACGCCCTCCAGATGCATGATGGCCACGCCCTCGCGGACGTCGTCAGCGCCGTAGCAGCGGACAGCGGCCCGCTCGCCGTCAGAGTAGGGAATCTCCCTGACCACCTTCACCTCGCCGGTGTAGTAGTCAAACTTGGTCTGCACATAGGTGAAGCCGTTGATACGGGAGATGATCTGGGCGGCGTCCTTGCCCAGGCCGTTCAGGATAACGCGCAACGGCTCCTTGCGGGCCTTGTTGGCGTTCCGGGCGATGCCGATAGCGCCCTCGGCGGCGGCGAAGGACTCGTGACCGGCCAGGAAGGCGAAGCACTTGGTCTCGTCCCGCAGCAGCATAGCGCCCAGGCCACCGTGGCCAATGCCTACCTTCCGGTCGTCCGCCACGGAGCCGGGAATGCAGAAGGCTTGGAGGCCAATGCCGATGGCATCGGCGGCGTCGGCGGCAGAGGCGACGTTCTTCTTGATGGCGATGGCTGCGCCAACGCAGTAGGCCCAGCGGGCGTTCTCAAAGGAGATGGGCTGGATGCCGGCGACGATTTCATAGGGGTCGAAGCCCTTCGCCTGGCAGATCTCGCGGCACTCCTCCACGGAGGAAATGCCATATTCCTGCAGAACAGGCAGGATCTGATTGATTCTTCTGTCGTAAGATTCAAATAGTGCCATGTTCGTTCACCTTATTCCTTTCTGGGGTCAATGTACTTGGCAGCATTGTCGAACTGGCCATAGTGACCCTTGGCCTTCTCCAGCGCTTCGTTGGCATCCATGCCGCCCTTGATCCAATCCATCATCTTGCCCAGGTGGACGAACTCATAGCCGGTGATTTCGTTCTCCGCGTTCAGGGCCAGACGGGTGATGTAGCCCTCGGTCAGGGACAGGTAGCGGGGGCCCTTTGCCTTGGTGGCGAAGATGGTGCCCACCTGGCCGCACAGGCCCTTGCCCAAATCCTCCAGAGAGGTGCCGATGGGCAGGCCGCCCTCGGAGAACGCGGTCTGGCTGCGGCCATAGACGATCTGCAGGAACAGCTCACGCATGGCGGTGTTGATGGCGTCGCACACCAAGTCGGTGTTCAGAGCCTCCAGGATGGTCTTGCCAATCAGGATCTCACCAGCCATAGCGGCGGAGTGGGTCATGCCGGTGCAGCCGATGGTCTCCACCAGAGCCTCCTCGATGATGCCGTCCTTCACGTTCAAGGACAGCTTGCACGCGCCCTGCTGGGGGGCGCACCAGCCAATGCCGTGGGTGAAGCCACTGATGTCCTTGATTTCCATGGCCTGAACCCATTTGCCCTCCTCGGGGATGGGAGCGGGGCCATGATATGCGCCCTTGGCGACAGGACACATATTCTGTACTTCTGCGGAATAAATCATACGATGTTCCTTCCTTTCTGCGTAGTAGGGTTGAGAAAGATGGCCCCTTTGCTCCCTGAGGACGCTCAGGGCCTGCATTTGAGCCTGTCCAAACGCAGAAACACAAAGAAACACAAATCTCTGAAAAAATTATACGGCAAAAGATAAAATTTGTCAATAAGTTGTCAAACTGTTTCGTGGGGTCAGAGCGGCCCGCCGGACAGGGCCTCCAGCAGCGCAACGGGGGAAAACTGGTCGGAATCCCTGATTTCCGCCAAAAATGCGGCCATATTCTCCTCAGAATATTCCAGTTCCTTGGAGAAAATACGGGCGACGGCGATTCTGTCCTCCAGTGTGAAGCGGCCCCCGTTCTGATGCCAGCGGGCGAAGTCCAGCCTCCTCACCGTCAGAACGGAGAGCAGGGCGAGGCATACCCGGCTGAGAAAGTCGCCGTCGTCCACGGCGTGGAGGAAGTAGCGGTAGAGGAAATAGAAGGTCAGATGCTCGTACTCGTACCCCCGCCCGGCCATGTCCGCCCGGAACCGCCCCTCCAGGGCGGGGCGGTCAGGCAGCGCCAGGCAGTCCACAGCGGCCTGGAACAGGGTGTCCCACTCCCCGTTGATGGACTCCAGCGTGCCGAAGAACCGGAGCAGACCTGCGAGCAGGTCTGACGGCGCCCCCTCCCCCCAGGCGGCTTCCCCGGAGGGCAGCAGGTCGACCGCCAGCTCCTCCGCGTCACAGAGAGCGTCCATATCCTGTCCGTCCCAACCCTCCTGCGCGGCCTTGGCGTACAGCAGCATGGATATAAAGCGGGTCTGCAAGGGCAGGGTACGATTCTGGAGCAACTCAAAGAGCTGCTCCCGCAGGTGGAGCAGGAGGGGAAGCGTCTCCGCGGAGGCCTCGTCCGGCGCTTCCTCCTCAGTCTCTGTGGTGCGGATGGTCAGAGACCGGTCAGAGGAAAAGAGCAGCCGTCCGGCGGCTTCGCAGCACAGGCCGAAGCCGGTTTCCTGGAGATTATCATAGTCATTGTAAAACCGGGGGTGCTGGTCGCAGATGTCGCACAGCGCCCCCTCTCCCAGGCGGAGGATGATGTCGCACAGGTTCTCCTCATTCAAAAAGGGGCAGCGCTCCCCCGCCGTCAGGCGGAAATGGCTGGTACCGTCCGGCTCTGTGACGATGCTCTGTTCCAGCCGCTCCCCGAAGGAGCCGCCTACCTGGCGGTAAAGGCTGAGGGTGTCGGCGTCCACGTCGATTTCCCAGCCAATGCAGCAGCTGTCCCTGCAGGCGGAGGCGGCGCAGCGAAAGCCGTCAAAGCAGGGCAGGGTATGTATCTTCATAGGCCGAACATCTCCCGGCACAGCCGCGTCCCGGCGGAGGTCTTAAAGATGCGCTGACAGGCGGTGCTGGCCGCCTGACGCCGGGCCGCCTCGCACTCAGGGTAGTCCTCATAGAGGTTCACCAGGAAGTCCGCCTCCACCAGAATCTGGTAATCCAGCCCGTCTATCTCCGTATAGGTGTGGTGATGGCCCACCAGGTAGCTGACCCGCTGGGCCACGGCGGGCGGGAAGCCCAGCCTTGTCAGCAGTTCCAGGGCGATGGGCGCGCCCAGCCGCTCCTGGTACGGCCCGGCGGAGGAGTGGTACTGGGCCAGGGCAGGCTTGATGCCGATGTCATGGACGTAGGCCGCCGCCTCCAGGGTGAAGCAGGTGTCCTCATCCACCTGCTCCAGCTGGGCGATGAGGCGGCTGAAGGAATGTACCTTGATGAAGTGCTGGATGTGCTGAGGGTCGTCCTGGTAATAGTGGACCATCTCCGTGGCCAGGGTTGTGAGCAGCGATTGCGTCATAGGGAGCCCACCTTTCTGCGATTGTTATCATTATAATTATAGAGGATGGCGGGGGAAAACGCAAGGGGGGCTTCCCGCCGCTGCGAAGGCAATGCCATCGGTTAAAAGGGGTCTTCCTTAGGCAATGGATGATAAAAGAGCGTGTATGCATCCCCGCAGAGAGGACGATACGCGCTCTGAATTTATGAATTGATTCTGCGCCTTTGCGCCTTTTTCTGAAGCGCAGGCCGCTCCTGCGCATTTATTCAGAGGCTCCCCAGCACCCACTGAATCCCTGCGGCCATCCGCCCCGTGGAGTTTTGATAGTGGTTTCCCCGGTTCAGCTGAAAGGTCGTTTGAAGGCCCTGCTCTGAAAAATACTGCGCCAGAAACCGGGTGTTCTCCTCCACCGGGGCGAGGTACGGATTTTTCGTGTGGCTTTCCTGATCCCCCAGGGAGAAGTAAATCACCTTCACCTGCTCCGAAATGCGGTGCTGCTGAACAAATGGAACAAAGTCAGGATACCACAGGGAACCGGATGCGGAGACGAGGCGGGAGAAGCAGTCCGTTTTGTACCCTGCGTACACGGCGAACAGCCCTGCCAGAGAATAGCCCGCCAGGGCGCAGTACGTCGGCTGGGCCGGGAGTGCCGCCGTAATTTGCGGCAGCAGTTCACCGGTGAGCTGTGCTAAATAGGCGTCTGCACCGCCGGAACAGGGCGTGTCTCCCCTGGAGATGGGCGGGATAGCCCACGGCGTCATATCGTCGTCCCAGCTTACGCCGTTGATAATCGCCAGGGAAAACGCCGGGCAGTCCAGCTTCTGGCAGGCCTGCCACAGCGCTTTCCCTTCCCCCATTACGGCGTGGTAAACTACCAGCGGCGCCGCCTGAGATGCGCAGTAAACCTGTATCTTTTTCCCGTCCACTTGCAGTGTGACCGGCTTTTCTGTTTTCATGTTCTCTCACCTTGGCCTAAACAGGTTTTTCATTATACTTCAAATACCCCTTCATGTCCTGAAAGCCCAATGACCGATACAGTGGATACGCCTGCTCCGACGTCTCCAGATAGATTTTCTCCGCGCCACGGCGCTTCGCCTCCTGCACCAGCCATTGGACGGTCTTCTTTCCCACGCCCCGCTGACGCATAGCGGGAACGGTGTAAATATTCATCAGATACCCGCATTTGCCGCTGGGGTTGTCCGGCGAGGGCATCTCCGGGTAGAGACAGACGCCGCCGCAGCCCACAATCTGTTCCCCTATGCAGGCAAAGCATGCGATATGTTCCCCCGTCTCCAGCGCGGTTTGGTAATACGCCCGGTTTGCGGCGAGAAGCTCTGTCATATCCTCCCCGGCGGGGATGGAAAATACCTCCCGCAGAACGACCTCCCGCCAGCGTAGCAGCTCCTCCAGGTCAGAGCAGTCCGCTTTTCTGATTGTGAGTTCCAATTCAGCAAGCGCCCTCTTTCAGCACCACTGGCAGGCTTTTTACGTCAGGCTTCCCGTTGGGGGTCAGGGGGATGTGATCCAGTATCACGAAAAATTCCGGTATCATAAAGGAGGTCAGATAACGCTGTAGCTTCTTTTTGACCTCGGACAGCACGAACCCTGTCCCCTCAGGGACCACATAGGCGGTCAGGTAGGAGAGGCCGTGCTCATCGGTGAACGGGCAGACCACGGCGGTCTGCACTTCTTCGCAGTCGCAGAGGATATTCTCCACCTCCTCCGGCTCTACCCGCTTCCCGAGGATCATCACCTGGGAATCTCTGCGGTGCAGGAACGCCAGATTGCCGTCCGGCAGGAGGTAGCCCAAATCGCCGCTGCGGTAGAGCCGTTTTCCGTCTGCTGTGGTCACGAACATTTCATTCTTACTCTGGTCGAGATAGCCGTTGGAGACGCCGCCGCCAGAGATGCAAAGCTCCCCCACAGCACCGGCGGGGACGGGGTTTCCATCCTCATCCAGTAGCTCGATCTGCGTCCCAAGCACTGCTTTCCCGATGGGATAGGTGCCGTCCTCCAGCGCCTTCTGGCCGTTGCAGCAAAAATAGCTGCAACAGACGGTGGTCTCCGACGGCCCATAGGTGTTGTAGACCGTGACCTGGGGCAGCAGATGATTTACATAGCGCTCCCGCAAAATATCGCCGCCGCTGATCAGCAGTCGCAGGCTGGAGGGGATGCGCTCCAACTCATTCAGTTCCATCAGCAGATAGGGAAATCCGCTGAGCATGGTTACGTTCTTTTCCTGTACAAAGTCCATCAAGGAATGGACATCCGCTCTCGCCGGGCCATCCGGGATGGCGAGGGCAGCTCCGGAGAGCAGGGTGGTAAAGACTTCCTCGACGAAAATGTCGAAGGAGCAGACGGAGTATTGCAGCATCACGTCCCCAACGGCAGGGTGAAACTCGTGCTGAAACGCCCGAACATAATGGCAGACGTTGGCGTTGGTCACGCAGACGCCCTTCGGCACACCGGTGGAACCGGAGGTATATAAAATATAAGCCAAAGACGCCGGACGTGTCAAGTGATTATTTCCACACGCAGCAGCTTCCTTGGTCATGTCCTCCAGGAACAGCAGAGGGAATCCTGTCAGCTTCTCCTGATACTTCCGCTGGGTGATGATGAAGCCCACGCCGCTCTCCTGCATCATAAAGCGAATGCGCTCCTCCGGGAAATCCGGCTCCGCCGGAACGTAAGCCGCCCCGGTTTTCAGCACAGCAAAAATGGCGGCGATGAAATCCGCCCCGTGGTCTGCTACGATGCCGATGAAGCTTTCCTGTGAGGGAAAGCTTCCTGCAATCACGTCAATGCGCCGGTCAAGCTGGGCGTAGGTGAGGGTCCGCGCCTGCTCTATAATGACAGGCTGTTCGGGAAATTGCGTTACGGTTTCTATAAAACGTTCATAAATGGTGGAATTGCTCATAGAGTGGGCCTCCTCAGGGCCGGATGAATGACGGGTCAAAGGCGAAAACGATAAATTTGGAAGCTACTCAATCGGGGGAGAAGTTCCTGCAAAACTCCCTGTAGTTGTAATCCTTCCCCGGGCGGCAAAGGACAGCAAACTGAATGGAATCAAAAATCTGCCTGCTGCCCATTCCGGCAAAGGTGAACGCCCGAATGGCACGGGCAAACAAATCGGAGACTAAGGCCGCATCATTCCCGTACACGCCGCAGCCAAAAGCGCCCAGAATCAGGTGACGATAGCCTTGGGAGGCCGCCGCCAACAGCATCCCCTGAATACGCTTGTAGAGCATCCCCTCATATTCCTGCTGGCTCATCCCCTCCAGTCCCATGCGCACCATGGGGGCGGCGCAGCTCATGACGGAGATGGGGAACGGCTGGGAAAGGGGTTCGGACGAGGCGTCTTTGATAACCTCCACGTTGGGGGACAGCAGCACACCGTCAGACCCCATGCGGGTCTTTTTGGCATTGTTGTAGTCATAGTACCGCCTTGCGTCCTCGCTTTCCAGGGACAGCAGCAGAGAGGTCCTCCGGCAGAGATCCTCCTCCTGGGCGCTGGCTCCGTTCCGGGTCTGGCCACCGGGCCGGGTAGCGCTGGCCAGATTCAGCACCAGAATTTTGGGCGCAGGGTCTCCCGCGTTTTTCAGGCGCTGATACTGCTTCTGCGCTAAAACAAGGGCATCCTCATTTTCACAGCCGAAGGTACAGGAATCACTTTGCGGCTGCATTTCTGCCTGTTCCGTAGCAGTGAGCGACGCAAGCTCCTCCGGCAAGTACACCTGAATCTCCCGCATCTGCTCCGGTGAAAAGGCAAGCCGCACGTCCTGCCCGTTCTTGGAGTAGCCACCTCGTTCCAGAATGGCCAGCGTGTCCTCCAGTATCGCAATGTTCTTTTTCCTGCGCATTTCCTTCTGCCGTTCCCGTTCCTGAATTTCCTCCTCAGAGAGGCCCTGATACTCCCGCGCCCGCATCTGCGCCGCTATTTGTTTGAGCCGTTCTTCTTCGGATAGTTCCTTTTTGATTTCCTGCTCAGCCATGTTCGCCCCGCCTTTCTTTCAATTTCCGGAACACATCGTCGCAAGGTTCCCGGATGTTCAAATCGGCTACACTGTCAAAGCCGGTGTGGCCCGGATTGATTTGGACAATGACGGCGTCTCTCCGCCGGTAATTCCAATAGGCGCTCCCATAATAGCCGTTGGTTCCAATCACAAGAAGCAAATCTGCCTTGGAAATCCAGTCCTGCGCCTTTTTCACGCCCTCGTCCCAAAGCCCGATGTGGCTGTAAAGCTCCCACGGGAGAATCGTCCCACCGCAGAAGTCGCATTTGGGCAACTCATCCTGCTCCCATATCTCATAGCCGTCGTAGTGCCGCCCGCATTTGGAGCAGCGGTTGATTTGACAGCTGCCCTGGATTTCCGCCACGTTCCTGGAACCGGCCATCGTGTGCATACAGTCCTCGTTTGTGGTGATGATTCCCATCAGCTTCCCTTCCTCCTCCAACTCCCGGAGGGCATAATGGCTGGGGCTGGGGTGATAGTGATGCATGGTTTTGATGTAAGAGCGCAAAAAGCGGTCGCTCCCAAATCCGCCCGGGCGGATAGAGCGGGAAAGCTGCCCATAGGTCACGCCGCCGCCGGAGAGAGAAATCCCTGCGCCGGTGATGGCCACCGCCGCGTGGCTCTGGTCAATGTACTCGGCTAACTGCTCTATTTTGTCCTCACTCCGGCCTCCTCTGGAAATTCTCATCAGGTTCACATCCTATCTTTATCACATTCCGTCAGTTGTATTCCGTATTTTCTTCAGACTTTGGAAAACCTCATCGGAACCCTGGCGGATGTTCAAATCAGCCACGCTGTCAAAGCCGGTATGTCCCGGATTGATTTGGACGATAGCCGCATCCCTCCGCCGATAATCCCAGTAAACGTCTCCATAGTTGCCCCGCGTTCCGATGACAAGAATCAGGTCGGCCTTTGCAATCCAGCTTCTGGCTTTCCTGACGTCTGCGTCCCACAGGCCAATATGGCTGTAAAGCGGCCAGGGAAGAATTTCCCCGCCGCAGGCATCGCACCGGGGCAGCTCGTCCTGCTTCCAAATCTCATACCCGTCATAATGGCGGCCACACTTGGCGCAACAGTTGACCTGGAGGCTGCCCTGTATCTCCGCTACGTTTTTTGACCCCGCTATTGTGTGCATACAGTCCACGTTCGTGGTGATAATGCCGGTGAGCTTGCCCTCCGCTTCCAGGTCTGCCAGGGCATAGTGAGCAAAGCTGGGCTGATAGGAGAACATGGTCTCCAGATAGGTGGGCAAAAAGGAACCTGCGTCGGAACCCCGTCTGCCTCCGCCTCTGCGGGAAAAGAGCATTTGTCCGTAAGTGACCCCGCCACCGGCGACGGAAATGCCTGCTCCGGTGGTGGCGACGATGCTGCTGCTTCGGTCAATGTAGTCGGCTAACTGTTGGATTTTGTCCATACTCCGGCCTCCTTTGAACCATCCCATAAGCGCTCCAGCCTTACCCGTTTAAGACGGCGTCCAGCGCTTCGGCGGCGTCCGCCCGAATGTTCAGGTCGGCGCTCTGGTCAAACTGCGTCGGAGACGGATTGATCTGCACCAACTTTGTTCCGGCCTTCATCCGGCTCAGATACTCCTCGCTGCGGAAGCCGGTGGTGCCAATAACCAGCACCAAATCCGCCTGAGCAATCAGGTCGGCAGCTTTCCGCATGCTCTCCCGTGAGACATCGGTGTCGGCATTGCTGTCTCTGCAAAAGGCGGTCGGCATCAGCGGCGCGCCGCACTTCTCACAGCGGGGCATGTGCCCCTGGTTCCACACCTGGTAATCATAACAGCGCTCGCCGCAGTCGATGCAGACGTTGTCCCGAAAGCTGCCCTGAAACTCAATCACGTTTTGGGATCCGGCGACGGTGTGCAGGCAGTCCATGTTCTGGGTGACGATGCCGCAGAGCTTTCCCTGCCGCTCCAGCTCCGCCAGCTGCTTGTGAACGGTGCTCGGCCCCTTGACAAAGGTGGCGTCCAGAAAGGCGTCCTTTATGACTGCATAGAATTTCTCCGGGTTTTTGCGCACATAGGAAACGGAAAATACCCGTCTGTAGTTCATCATTCCCACGCTCTGCTTCAGGCGGCGCATCCCGTAGAGATAGGAGATTCCTGCACCGGTGACGGCGACGGTTTTGCCGCTTTGCTCTATATATTCCTTCAACTGAGCGTATTCGCTTTTCATGCCTGATTCACTCCAAGCCACTTTCCGACTTTTTCTTCATCGCACTTGTTTAGGCGAAGCCCAGCGTGAACGTTGGCGCCCCTACAGGCACTTTTCAGCTGTTCGACTGCCTGCTCCGGCCCGCTCATTCCGCTGGTGCAGAAGGGATAAACCTCTTTTTCGGAGAAATCATACTGCAAGACAAAAGACAGCACCAACTGCGGACATTTGCTGTACCAAATCGGGAAGCCGATCAGGATACGGTCGTAAGAATCGAACGCGTCCACCTTACCGGTTACCTTCGGGAGCTCGTTTTCGGAAAATTCCTTTCTGGCGATTCCCAGCGCAGTGAAATAATTGCCATAGTTCTTTTCACCCTTAATCTCAAATAAATCTCCGTTTGTGATGCTTTGGAGCGTTTCCGCTGCCTTTTTCGTTGCACCGGCCCTGGAATAGTATGCAATCAATGTCTTCATAATAAAATTTCCTCCATCTTTGTGTAATAAACAGCGCCCGCCGGAGAATGGTTCTCTTCTTCGGTGGGCGCTGGGTGGTTTTATCAGATATAGTTGGCGCTGAGCGACACAGACAGCTCCCTCGGCTGCGAGGCCCCGCTGAGACTGTAGCCGAGCGCTGCGGCAGAGACAGGCTTAAACCCTTCCGGAATCCCCATCTTCGCGCACAGCTCAGGGTTCCGAGCCAGCGCCTGCACAGCACCCCAGAGGTAAATGTTGTCCACCCCGGCGTCTGTGGCGGCAATCAGCATATTCTCAATGACGCACGCGGCGTTGGCATACTCCACGCTGGGGGCCATCTGTTTGGGCGCAGCAGACACAAAGACAACCACAGGCGCGCCATAGAAGAAATCCCGCGCGGTGGCCGGGTTGATCTCGTCGAGAATGTCCCTGTTGCTGCAGACCGTCAGGTGCAGGGAATCCCGCTGGTTTCCACCGATGGGAGCCTGGCAGCCAGCCTTCACAATGGTATCAACCACCTCATCCGGCACAGCCTGATTCGGGTCAAAGTCTCTCGTGGATTTCCTTTTTGCAATGGCTTCCAATGTTTGCATAAAAATGCCTCCTTAATGTAATTCGAGCAATTACATTATAGTGCCTTTTAACCGTAATGTCAAGTGTTACAATTGATTTTCCGGAAAAAATCTGTTATACTTTTGTTACACACTTAGATAGAGAGGAAAAGGTGGTCGTATGCGCGTCAGCAAAAAATTTCCAACGGCGGTCCATGCGCTGCTCTATGTTGCGGTTTTGTCGCCAATGCGCCGGGTGACAAGTACCCTTGTTGCGGAAAGCACCGGCTCCAATGCCGTCACAATCAGGAATATCTTCCTCGACCTGTCCAGAGACGGCCTGCTGACGGCCTCTGCCGGAAAAAACGGCGGGGTTCATCTCGCCAGGGAGCCAAAAGACATCACCCTGTGGGATGTGTATCAGGCGGTGGAGACGAATGACGTAGAGGAGATTTTCAAACTCCACGAAACGGACAGCACCTGCCCCGTAGGGAAGAACATCTATCAGCTTCTGTACCCGCATATGCTGGATGCTGTGACCGCCATGAAGGGCAGTATGGAGCAGGTAACGCTGGAGACTCTGCTGGATGAACTAAAAGCGCTGCTGAAGGACGTTCAGCCTGGAGACTGTACACAGAATTTGGCGGAGCCGCAGGAGAAGCCCTCGTAACCGGATTACAGCCGTGTCCTGCACGTAAATCCTTCCGCCATCGCAGCGTTACAGTGTCTCTTCCAGATAATGAAGCCCCGTTAATTTTTCAGAAACTTCCCATAGTTTTTTTGCTGTATCCAGATTGTGAGACGCCTGATTCGATTTGACGACATCCGGCATCCTATCCTTTGACGGCCCGAAGTATTCTCCTCCCGCGACCGCTGTGTCTGTAGCCGCACGGATCAGAGGCATTGCGCCATAGATGGTCGGCTTCAAAAAGCTGGCCACCAGCGTTAAGAACTTCTTTGTGAAGTCGTTATTCGCCTGTGCCGGCATGATATTTGTCTGCGCTAATCCGGGGTGCGCAGCAAGCGAAATCGTTGACTTGCCCGTGCGGGTCAGACG
This sequence comes from Clostridiales bacterium, assembly GCA_021201475.1. Lineage (GTDB taxonomy): Bacteria > Bacillota > Clostridia > Oscillospirales > Oscillospiraceae > Onthomonas. The sequence goes on along the minus strand of JAJQEV010000010.1, from coordinate 84,573 downwards.
CCGTTGCATTTCATAGGCAAACAGAAGCATTTCCATTTTGGAACGTCCATACGCTCTCCATCTGCCGTAACCCTTTCTGTTCTTATAATACAGATTATCAAAATCTATTTTATTCCCGAAAAAGTAGGCAAGACTGCTGACGCTGACCACTCTTGCGCCGGGAGTTGCTTCCAACAGGTCAAATAACCTTCCTGTCAGCGCAAAGTGGCCGAGATAGTTGGTCGCGAAGTGATTTTCAAACCCATCGACGGTTTCGGAATATGGAGCCGCCATGATTCCGGCATTGTTGACAAGAACATCAAGCCGCTCATATTTCTGCATGAATTGTTCCGCAAAATCCGCAACGCTTTTTTGACTGGCAAGGTCTAAAAGCATGGTATCCAGATCCGCGCCCGGAACATCGTCCCGAATCTTTTGCATGGATGCATCCGCCTTTTGAGGGTTTCGACAGGCCATCACGACCTTTGCGCCTTTACGGGAAAGCTCCTTTGCCGTTTCAAACCCCAGACCGCTGTTCGCCCCGGTCACGATCATCACTTTGCCGGAAAGATCCGGTACACTCTCTAATGTCCAACTCATGATCATTCCCCCACATGAAACTCCGACTGCGTCATATCCTTCAGAGTGACGTTCGGGTTCTGATAGCGCCTGCGCTTCTCCGGTACATTGGGGTGGCGAATAGCCTGGTTCGGACACCACATGATGCAGGCCATGCACTGCTGGCAGTCGTGGCTCCAGGCCACGCCGTCCTCCGTCAGATGGATATTCCCGTTTTTACAAATCTTCTCACACACGCCGCACTTTGTGCAAGCGTCCGAGGTGTAAAAGCCGCCCTCCACGCTGTCCCGGTCTACACCCAGCCAGCCGTTGAAGGTCTTGGATACCCACGACAGAGCCTTGCGGTTAAGTCCCTTTCGGTTTCTGGTGGGGGTATCGGCCAGAATTTTCTCCGCGATTTTGGCGGAAGCCTTGGCCTCGTGATTCAGGTAAATCCGGTTCGCCCAGTCTGGCAGGGGAGAAAAGCCCACGATGTGGTTGGGCGGCATGGGGAGCATGAAGGTCTGCACAGCGTAATCCGTTTTCGGCTGAAAAATGGCTTTCAGGTCAATACAGACATAGCCGTCGTAGCCGCCGCAGGTGGCAATGATGAAAATCTTCTGCTGTCTGGAGCAGCGGAGTTCTTCGCAGACCTCCTTCACCACCCTCGGTGGGCGGACAAACCAGGTGGCGGTCACAATGCCGACCCTCGCATAGTCTGCCGGAACCTTCGGGTCGTCCCGCAAGGTATAGACAGACAGCAGCGTTGTATTCCCCAGATTCTCTCCAATGTTCTTCGCCACAGAAAGGCTGTTCCCGGAGCCGGAGTAATAATAGATGACAGTTTTTTCGGCCATTTTGCACCTCCGTTTGCGTTGTTATTTCAGTCCCACTCTTTGCAGGAGGGACGGCTTGCTGTCCCGCCAAATCTCCAATACCTTTTCCTTCTTGTACCCGTACATCTCCTCCTCCGCAAAGGGATATGGATTCTTCCGGTTCCGCATCAGCAGCACAGGGGCGATGAAGCAAATGAGCATTGCGATAATTGCACCGGGAACGCCCACCCAGAGCTGCCATGCCTTCTCCGGCATAGTGGTACAGACATACCAGATGTAATAGACAGCCACCGGCAGCTGTAAAAACACGGTGGAACCAAGTCCGGGATTATAGAAATCCTTCATGGAGAAATTGACCAGAAGACCGTGCGCCGCCAGTTGGACGAGAACGCCCAGCACCTGAGAAGCCCCCAGCCAAATCACATTGGGGAAACAGATCGCCAGGATGTAAAAGGCATAGCACAGGAACACGTTGCAGATGAAGCACTGCTGGGCGTTAAAGGGATACCGCTCCGGCGCTTCCTTCTCCCGGAAGGCCGCCATGTTGGTGATGGACGGCATCCCGCCGGGGAAGCCGTATTCCTCCACCTGATGAACCAGCATGGCCATCCAGCTGAAAATCAAAATCGTCTGTATCTTCGGCAGGTGCTCACTGCCCCAAAGCCCCATAATAAAGGCCAGAACGACAAACAGAACGCCGCCGATCCAGTACCAGTATCGTCTCCAGAATTTCATACCGTTCGCCTCGAATCACTTCTTCCAGAAGGAGGGGTACTTCTCATAATACTTGGCGTCTGCAAAGGCAAACGCACCCCTGTCCTGCTTGTACACCCACTTTTTCAGAGGTGTCTCCGTCAAAATAATGCAGATCAACATCAAAATGATGAACAGAATGATTGCCCAGAGCCAGTCGCTTCCGGTGACGTTTTCCAGATGCGCGACGATATAGACCCCTGCGGGAAGGAACATCATCCAGGAGGTGGCGAAGCCGGGGTGATAGATGGTTTTCTTTCCGTCCTTTCTCAGCCAGAAATAGGTGAGAGTGCCGCCGCCGGTGTGGGCCAGCACCTCGATGAAGCACAGCAGCATCATACAAAGGGCGGTGGCGTTGGACAGGCCGGTGAAAATGCTGAGTACCAGATAGCACAGGGGAATCCACTGCAAGCCCACGTTAGTAATCATATCCGTCAGACGGCTCATGGGGAACCGGTCGATCTGCTGCTTTTCGACTTCCTTCGGCCCCAATAGTACGTTATAGAAAATGTGGAGGCCGCCGGGGAATTTCCACTCCTCCAGCACATGGAAGGGCATAATCAACGCGACAAATACCGCGCCCTGTGCGCCCAAGGGCATTTCATCCCAGAAGACGGCGGCGAGTACGCCGGTGACAACGCCTGTCACGCAAATGAAGATGATCCAGTTGATGTCACACCATTTGTCCAGTTTTTTAACCATTGTCAATTGTCCTCCTTTGCAGTCTTTGCTGTCAAGCAGCACTTCCGTCACTTCGTGCCTCCCTGTGCGGCTTTCCGTTCGTCCCACAGCGCCGCGACGTGTTCCTTGTTGTAACCGTACAGTTCCCGGTCCTCAAAGGGATAGGGAGAATTTTTGTCCTTCATCACCAGAATGGGGACGATAAAGGTCAGGAGCAGCATGAGAATGGAACCGGGAATCCCCCACCAGAGTTGTCCCGCCTTTTCCGGCATGTAGGTGCAGACGTACCAGATGTAGTAAATCGCCACCGGCGTCTGCAAAATCGCCGTGGACGCCAGGCCGGGGTTGTACTTGCTTTTCAGCCGCACATTCATGGCGATGCCATGCCCCGGCAGCTGCCACACGCCAGCCAGCACCTGGCTGGCTCCCATCCAAATCAGCTTGGGGAAACAGATGGGGATGATGTAGCTCAGGTAGCAGAAGATGACGTTGCTCAGAAAGCTCTGCCTCGCATTCAGCGGGTAGCGCTCCGGGTGTTCCGTCTCCCCCAGTCCGGCCATGTTGGAAATCAGGGGGAACCCACCCGGAAAAGCATATTCCTCAAACTGATGCATCAGCATCCCCATCCAGCTGAAAATCAGGATGACCCGAATCTTGCTTATGTGGTCGCAGCCCCAAAGTCCCATGACAAAGGCCAGCAACACAAAAAGGACGCCGCCGATGTAATACCAGTTTCGCCTCCAAAATCTCATTTGATGAACCTCCTAACAGCACAATGTTGACAAATCTTTGCGATTTCATTATAATAGACGCAGGAAGTTAAAGTCAACAGACTGTTGGCGTTAAAATGCTTCGTGGGCAACAATAATGCGCTTGTTTGTGTTAAAGTCGACAGAAACGAACTATTTGTCGAGGTGAATCAAAGAGATGGAAAACCAGAGGGTACGCATCAGCAAGACCATGCTGAAAACGGGGCTGCTCAAGCTGCTCCGGGAAAAGCCGCTGAACCAAATTACAGTCTATGAGCTTTGTAAGGTGTCGGAAATCAACCGCACCACGTTCTATAAATACTACGGCAGCCAGGAGGAATTGCTCTGCGAAATAGAGGCGGACTTCCTCCGGCAGCTGGACGAGGAGTTGAAGCAGGTCATCACCCAAAGCGACAACGCCCTGCTGCTGATTTTGCAGCATTTGTATGACCAGCGGGAGTTGTTCTGTCTCCTTATCCGGTCTGCTTCCACGCAGGAGTTCGCTGCACATCTATTTGCCATTCCCAGCATCAGTACGATTTTTCAAAACATGGTAGACGAGAGCTGTTATTCAGAAACGGAAGTGAAGTATATCCGCCAGTTCGTCTTTCAGGGTACCTTTTCCGTCCTCTATGACTGGCTGAACAGCGCAAGTCCTGAGCCGGTGGAGAAAATTGCCGACGTGCTGGGACTGCTGAAAAGCAAATTGTAGGAGCAGGCTGACACAGACTGCCATGGGTGAATCGGGGCCGAACTGCAACATGATATGTTGAGTTGGTGCCCTTTCGTGGAAAATGACGCGCGTGGAATCGGATACGCTATGCCGGGCAGCGCCTATATGCGCGCTTTTTGCGTTCGTTCAGCCGCAGTTGCGGTATAATGAGTCTGAGGTGGTGGGAAGATGGTCACAATTTTAGTCGTTGAGGATGATGCGATGGTGCGGCTGCTGACAAAAACCAAACTCAGCCAGCGGTATAGAATCGTGGAAGCCGCCAATGGACAGGAGGCGCTGAATGTCCTGGACCATGAGTATGTTGACTTGCTGGTTGTGGATATCCAGATGCCTGTGATGAATGGCTACGAGTTGATGCGCACCCTCCGGGAGGCCGGAGATATGACGCCCGCAATCATGCTGACCGCAATGAACACCTTCGCCCATAAGAAAGAGGGCTTTGCCGCCGGTGTGGATGACTACATGACAAAGCCCATCGACTACGACGAGCTGATTTGGCGCATTGAGGCCATTCTGCGCCGGGCGCAGATTGCAAACGAGAAAAAAATCGTCATTGGAGACTTCTCCATGGAGCAGGACACCTTTTCCGCGCAGCACTGCGGCAAGCCGATTGCGCTGACCAACAAGGAGTTTCAGCTGCTCTACAAGCTGCTCTCCTATCCAAACGTGGTCTTTACCAAGCAGCAGCTCATGGATGAGATTTGGGGCTACGACACCGAGACGGAATACGACACCATTAAAACCTACATCAGCCGTCTACGCAGCAAATGCGCCGACTGTGCGGAGTTTGAACTGGCATCCATTCGCGGTCTGGGGTACCGGGCGGTGATTCATAAGACAGGAGGAACGCAGAATGAAACGTAACAGCAGGCCCCGCTTCCGGTTGGTGCAATTCCGGTGGATTTTTGCAGTGGACAGCATCGTTGTGATTGGCGCAGTCATGGCCTACGGTGCAGTTGCGAGAGTTTGGCTTGGCATGACGGAGGACGACGCCCTTTCCATGATAGCAATCATCCCGCTGATGGTTTTGGTAGTGAGCCTGAGCTCCGCCGTCATCCTGCGCTCCATCCGCCGCAAAATGGGTATCCTGCTGGACGGCATCCAGGCGGTGTCAGAGGGAGATTTGGATGTAACATTGGACTGCAAAAACGCCGGGGAATACACCGCCATCTATCAGGGATTCAACCGCATGACCGCCGAGCTGAAAAAGACGAAGCAGGAGATGCAGAACTTTGTCAACGAGTTCTCCCATGAGTTCAAAACGCCCATCACGTCTATCGCCGGTTTCTCCCAATATCTGCTGGACACGGGGGACGGTGTCGAAAGCCCAGAGCGGATGCAGTATTTGCAGGTGATTTCGGAGGAGTCGCTGCGGCTGTCCAACCTGGCGCAGAATACGCTGCTGCTGTCCAAGGTGGAGGCCTGCGAAATCATCACGGAGAAGGAGCGCTACGACCTGTCCGAGCAGCTCAGACATTGCGCCATCCTGCTGCTGCCCAAGCTGGAGCAGAAGGACATTTCCCTTGCGCTGGAAGTCGACGACCTCTCCTACACGGGCAACGCCGAACTGATGGAGCAGGTGTGGGTCAACCTCTTGAATAACGCGGTCAAATTCACGCCGGAACACGGCAGCATAACGGTCACCGGAAAACAGACGGAGGAGGAACTCGTCCTCGCCTTCTCCGACAGCGGTATCGGGATGGACGAGGAGACGGCCTCCCATATCTTTGAAAAGTATTATCAGCATGACACCGTTTCCGCTGTCCGCGGGAACGGCATCGGCCTCTCCATCGTGGCTCGCATTGTGGCTCTTTGCGGCGGTACGGTTCAGGTGCAGAGCGCCCCCGGCGAGGGCAGCACCTTCACGGTTCGCCTGCCGTTGACCTGAGGAGAAAAGCCCCGCATTTTTTGCTCCGTTCACAATTTCTGCCAATCTTTTTTACTTTCATGCAACCTTCCAGCCATAGAATAAAATCGTTCCGAGGGGAAAGCCCCAGGGAACGATTTTATGCGTGAAGGAGACAGCATGATGAATACAATGTATCTTTTGACCGGTGCAGCCGGTTTTCTGGGCAGCCATATTTGCGACGTGCTTTTGGAGCGGGGCGAACAGGTTCGGGCACTGGTGCTGCCCGGCGACAAATCTGTGAAATATGTCCCTGACGCTGTGGAAATCACAAAGGGCAACCTCTGCGACATGGCATCGCTGGATGCGTTCTTTGCCGTCCCGGAGGGGACGCAGACCATCGTCATCCACTGCGCCAGCATGGTGACGACCAATGCGGAGTTCAGCCAGAAGCTGCTGGACATCAATGTGGGCGGTACGAAAAACATGATTGAACAGTGCCTGAACCATCCGGAATGTCAGAAGATGGTCTATGTCAGTTCCACCGGCGCCATCCCGGAGCTGCCCAAGGGCCAGAAAATCAAGGAGGTAGACCAGTTCGACGCGGAGAGCGACCGGGTCGTGGGCTGGTACAGCAAATCCAAGGCGATGGCCACCCAGGCCGTTCTGGACGCTGTGCGGGAGCGGGGCCTGAACGCCTGCGTGGTCCACCCCAGCGGTATCCTCGGCCCCAAGGACTATGCAATCGGCGAGACCACCGGTACGGTGATTAAAATTATGAACGGTGAAATGCCCATCGGCATGGGCGGCTCCTTTAACCTCTGCGACGTACGGGATCTGGCGGACGGCTGCGTCAGCGCTGCGGATAAGGGCAGGTGCGGCGAGTGCTACATCCTCGGCAATAAGGAAGTCACCATGAAGGAGATGTGCCATCTGCTCCACGACGCCAGCGGCTGCAAGACGCCCTATTTCTACGTTCCCCTGGGCATGGCCTACAAGCTGGCGGAGCAGATGGAGAAGAAGGCAGAAAAGACCGGCGAAAAGCCGCTGATGACAAACTTCGCCGTCTACAACCTGGCCAGGAACAACCAGTTCGACTACTCCAAGGCAGAGCGGGAGCTGGGCTATCACACCCGGCCCTACGCGGACACCTTGCGGGACGAGGCCCAGTGGCTTGCCGCAGGCGGATACCTTGCATCGTAAGCCGGTCGCAAATCAGGCTGCAATCATGTCTCACATAGAAAGGAGAACGTTCCATTATGAATGACAGCATTACAATTGAAAAAGGCGACGGCAACACAGAATCCTTTACCGGTGGGAAGGCCTTTGTGGATGCCGTGGCGAAGGCCGGTTCCAAGGAGGAGCTGCGCCGCATTCTGAACAAGGGCCGAATCGCCCAGTTCAGTGAGGAGGATTTAGAGGAGGCTTACAGGAACCTGGCGCTGTCCCAGCACTGGGACGCCATACAGGAGTTGTTTGAGGAGAAAGACTATGACAGCTGCTGTCAAAAGCTGGCCGTGTACGGCATCACCACGTCGAAGGAGCACTTTGACCTAATCAACGACGTGATTGCTACGGCGTCTGATGATAAGCTGATTCACGAAATCCTCCACAACACCGATATGGATGCCACACTGGACGCCCTGCACAGGCACGGCTATCACGCCATGACCGCCGAGTTTCTCCAGCTCGTCCACGAAGACGCCGTTCACCTTTATGAGGACGCCTTGCTGACGGAGGAAGACCTGGCGGAGCTGTCCGGTCAGACCTTTTATGAGCGTTGCAGGAAATCCATCAACCTGATGTTTGCCCTGAGTACGATTGCAGGGCTTTCCCTGGGGGTCAGCGGCGTGGCAGACCCGGCGCTTTTGATTGCCATTGCCGGAGGTGTCAGCCTGATGTTTGGGAAGGACGGTGCAGCACAATGAGCAATGTCTGCGTTATCACAGGCGGAGGAAGCGGCATGGGCCTGGCTGCCGCAAAGTTTATGCCAAAGGAAAAAATCATCGTGGTATCAGGGCGCACAGAGTCCAAGCTGCAAAATGCGGTAGCTGAACTACAGGAATTGGGGTATACGGCATACGCAAAGACCTGCGATACCTCGAACCGGGAGAGCGTCCGCGCCCTGGCATCCTACGCGGCGTCCCTGGGCAGGATAACAAACGTCATTCACGCAGCAGGCGTTTCCCCCGGCATGGCGCAGGCGGAGGCCATTGTCAGAATCAACGCGCTGGGCACTGTCTATGTGAATCAGGAGTTCGCCGCAGTCATGCAGGCGGGCAGCGTGATTGTGGATGTATCCTCCAACTCGGCCTATGCCCTGCCAGGGTTCCTCACCAGCGAAAAGACCTACCGCCTGGCCGATAGGGATGAGGCCCTGTTCGTGAAGAAGTTGCTCCGGCTCCCCGGCATGATGAAAGACGGGTACCAGCGCAGTGGGCTGGCCTATGCCTTATCCAAGAACTTCGCCGTCTGGTATGCGCAGAAGTCCGCCTTCGAGTACGGCAAGCGGGGGATTCGCGTTGCCTCCATCAGCCCTGGCCTGGTAGCCACCGACATGGGCAACCTGGAGGCGGAGGAAGGGGGCAGTATGCTTGCCTTCGCCTGTGAAGAGCGCATGGGCAAACCGGAGGAGTTGGGCTACGCCATCGCCACCCTGGCCGATGAGCGGAACGGCTATCTTGCGGGGGTAGACGTTCTGTGCGACGGCGGCAGCACGAACGGGAAGCGGTTTAGAAAGAAAGCATAGAGGCGTTGGGCCACAACCGATTGGGTGGAAAACAGCGGACTATCGCGGGTTGACAGCATTTTTGTGATGCACAGTTTAAGAGCGCTATCTGATTTGTTATCAGGCAAGTCAGACAGCGCTCTTTTGCAGCGCAGGTATGAGGTGTCATTCAGGGCGTTTGTGATAAAAGCTAAGGGAGAACATAATAAGGTTTGACAAGGTTCGTTGAACAGGGCCCACGATAGCGTGTGGCGCGCTCCAGGCACGCAGCGCCAAGCGGCTCCGCAGAAGGGAAATCCCCTCTGACTATCAGGAAATTGATCAGCGTCAGGCCAAACTCATTCATGCGGAAGCTGTCCGGGAAGATACCGCTGATGCGTTCCCTGGCGTTCCGGCCTCCGGGCAGGCGGGGCAGGCCGGGGTTTGTGGCCTGCTGTTGGGCCGCCTGCCGTGCGGCCTGTTGGACGGCTGGCGGTCCCGGTTCCGGTGCTTCTCCCGCTGAACCGGAACCAGACAGAGAAACCGGACGAACGGTCGTCCGCTCGTCCGGTATTCTTTTGCTGAGGGGTCTTGCTGTGCGCTGCTTCGGCAGCGGGGAGGAAATTAGTACTGCTCCTCATCCTGGAGGGCGTCGGTGCCTTCTTCGCCGGTGCGGATCTTGACTACGTTCTCCACATCGTAGACGAAGATCTTGCCGTCGCCGTAGTGGCCGGTGTACAGCACCTTCTTGGCGGTTTCGATAATGGTCTCCACCGGAATGGTGCTGACCACCACCTCCACCTGCATCCGGGGCAGGAGGGTGGCCTCATGCACAACGCCGCGGTAGTACTCGGGGCGGCCCTTCTGGATGCCGCACCCCAGGACGTTGGTGACCGTCATGCCGGTGACGCCTGCCTCCATCAGGGCATCCCGCAAAGCGGCGAACCGCTCCTGCTTGACCACAATCTCCAGCTTGGTGATTTTCTCGCTGTCGGCGGAGGCTGTCGCCGGCGCGGGGCTGCCGACCTCCACAGGCACGGCGGTTTCCACGGGCACGTCGCCGGTGACCGCAGCAGGCAGGCCGCTGCCGGAATAGTGAGGCATGGGGGCGAAGTCCGCATAGGCGCTGGTCAGGCCATGCTCGGTGGAGTCCAGACCCTGGATTTCCTCCTCGGCGGAGACGCGGAGGCCCACAGTCTTGTTGATGACGAAGAAGGTCAGGGCAATGGCGACAGAGGTCCAGGCTGCCACGGAAAGCACGCCCAGCAGTTGAATGCCCAGCAGGCCGAAGCCGCCGCCGTAGAACAGGCCCACCAGGGTATCGTTGCCGGGGGCGGAGGTGGTGGCAAACAGGCCCACCGCAATGGTGCCCCAAATGCCGTTCAGACAGTGAACCGCCACAGCGCCCACGGGGTCGTCAATGCGGAACTTGTAGTCCAGGAGCCACACGCCGAAGCATACCAGCAGGCCGGACACGATGCCGATGATGGCCGCGCCCAGGCAGTCGGTGACGTCGCAGGGGGCGGTGATGCCCACCAGACCGGCCAGAGAGGCGTTCAGACACATGGAGACATCGGGCTTGCCGTATTTCAGCCAGGTGAAAATCATGCAGGTGACCGTTGCCACAGCGGGGGCCACCGTAGTGGTCAGGAAGATGGAGCCCAGCTGCTCCACCGTGGTGGCGGCAGCACCGTTGAAGCCGTACCAGCCCAGCCAAAGGATAAACACGCCCAGGGCGCCCATGGGCAGGTTATGTCCGGGGAAGCTGCCCACCTTGATGGAGCCGTCCTTCTGCTTGGTGAACTTGCCGATACGGGGGCCAAGCATCTTTGCGCCGATGAGGGCGGAAATGCCGCCTACCATGTGGATGGCGCAGGAACCGGCGAAGTCATGGAAGCCCAGCTGGGCCAGCCAGCCGCCGCCCCAGATCCAGTGGGCCTCGATGGGGTAAATCAGCGCGGAGATGACTGCGGAGTAAATGCAATAGGACAGGAACTTGGTACGCTCCGCCATAGCGCCGGAGACGATGGTGGCGGTGGTGGCGCAGAATACCAGGTTGAACACAAAGTCCGAGAAGTTGAACCCCTCGTAGGCGGTGAAGATGTCAAAGCCCGGCTTGCCGATGAGGCCGGCCACATCCTCGCCCAGCAGCAGGCTGAACCCGATCAGGATAAACACGACGGTGCCAATGCAGAAGTCCATCAGGTTCTTCATAATGATGTTGCCGGAGTTCTTGGCCCGGGTGAAGCCTGCCTCCACCATGGCGAAGCCGGCCTGCATCCAGAACACAAGTGCGGCACCAATCAGGTACCATACATTAAATACTGCATCCATTATTACTCTCCCTTTCATGAAAAGCGTTGTCTTCGCACACACTGTCCCGCAGTATCTGGAACAATGTGGCTGCCAAACGGTGCGGAAACCCGCAAAAAAAGAGAAAGACAGGGACAATTCAGAGGGTTCTGACGTCCTTGTCTTTCTGATGGTGACAGTATACTCCATGCAAGCTCGTCCTGTCAAGCTTGCATTTTTGATTTCTTTGAACTTCGTTTAAACCGCCGTTTTCCCTTCAAAATGCAAGTTGAATTTTGAAAAGATTCACAAAGGGTTCTCAAAGGCAGATTTTTGATTCTCCGCGAGAGAAGGCGTCGGCGCGCGGCCCAGTGGCCGCCAGACCGTGACCAGCATGGTGGTAAAGGAGGCCAGTCCGCCGACGACGTTGGAGATGGGCTCCGCCACAAACACCCCGTACACCCCCAGCCAACGGGGCAGCAGCAGCGTCAGCGGCACCACCAGAATCACCTTCCGGAAGATGGAGAAGAACACGGCGGAGCGGGTCTTCCCCAGGGCCACGAAGGTGGACTGGGCGGAAAATTGCAGCGACATGAACACGAAGGCGAAGAAGTAGACCCGGATGGCCTCCGTCCCTGCGTCCAGCAGGGCGCTGTCCGTGGTGAACAGCCCCACAAAGGTGTGGGGCAGCAGCAGAATCACCAGCCAGGCCACCAGCGTATAGGCGAAGCCCAGCGCCGCCATGAAAGCGATGCCCTGCCGTACCCGGCCGTAATCCTTCGCACCGTAGTTGTACCCCAACACCGGCTGCGCCCCGGAGGTCAGCCCCTGCACCGGCAGGGTGAACAGCTCCCGGACGGAGTTCAGAACGGTCATGACGCTGATGTACAGGTCGCCGCCGTAGGCCCCCAGCATTTGATTGCAGACGATCTGCACCAGGGAGTTGGTGGCGGACATCATAAACCCGGTCAGCCCCAGGGCGGTAATTTCCCGGGCCATCTTGGGCTGCACTGACAGGTCGGCCCGGCGGATGCGGAGCCGTGACCTTTTGCTCAGGAAAAATTGCAGCACCCACAGGGCGGACACCGTCTGGGCCAGCACCGTAGCTGTCGCCGCGCCGGTGATGCCCAGGTTCAGCCCGAAGATGAACACCGGGTCCAGCGCCAGGTTGATGACCGCACCCAGCACCGTGGTCAGCATCCCCACCCTGGGATAGCCCTGCAAATTGATAAAGCCGTTCATGCCGGTGCTGAACATGACGCACACCGTCCCCAGGATGTAGACGGAGAAGTACTGATGGGCGTAGGCGTAGGTTTCCTCGCTGGCACCGAACAGGAACAAAATCTGCCGCTCAAAGACGAGGCAGACAGCCAGCACCACCGCCGAAGTCCCCAGCAGCAGGGACAGGGTGTTGCCGAAGATGCGCTGTGCCCGCTCCTGGTTTCCCGCCCCCTCCGCGATGGCGCAGAGGGGCGCTCCGCCCTGGCCGAACAACAGGGTGAAGGCGCTGATGAGGGTGACGATGGGGGCAGAAATGCCGATGCCGGTGAGGGCCAGCTCGCCGCCCTCCGGCAGATGGCCGATGTAGATTCGGTCTACGATGTTGTAGAGTACCTGCACCAGCTGGGCCACCGTCAGCGGCACCGCCTGGGCCAGGATATTCCGCCACATCTTGCCCTGGGTAAAATCGCCTTTCATAGTTTCCTCATCACGCCCCAATATATCAAAATACTATCCGGTTATATCAGTATACTGTTCTATTTCTCTGGGGAGCGCCGTGCCTTCCGCCTGTCCCACACCACGGCGTCCGTCCCGATGCAGAGGGCCAGGTACGCAAGCCAGCACAGGCAGTAGCTCAGGAGAGAATTGCTCAGCTCCGGAATCGGCATCAGCTGCCAATAAAAGCCTCCCAGCACCCCGTCTATCATGTTGAATGCGCAGGAAATCGGCATCAGCGTCAGCGGCCACACGTTCAGCAGCATGAACAGTTCCCGCGCATCCTGCTTCTGTGTCCCGACATACTGCCCCACGGCAAAGACGGCGCAGCCGACGGCCATCAGCAGGAAGCCCACGGCCACCGCCGCCACCGTCTGCCAGGCCACCCAGATGCAAATTGCCAGCACCAGCCCCGCAAAGTTACACGCCGTGGCGATAACGGTGAAAATCCTCCCGTCCGCCCGACGCTCCGGCGCGGCTGGGACAGGCTCTGTCCCTTTCAGGAGATAGTCGGTGGTAACGCCGAAGTAGTCGCTGAGCAGGATGAGTTTCTCCAGCTCCGGCGTGCTCTGGCCGCTCTCCCACTTCGAGACGGCCTGCCGGGACACGCCCGCCTGCTCCGCCAATTCTTCCTGGGAAATACCCTTTTCTTTCCGTAACGTTTGGATTCTGTCTGCCAGGTTCATACTGAACGCCTCCTTGATTTGATGGCGCTATGATAGCAGATGGGGCGGTTGCGACGCCACCATACCGGCCTTGCACTTTGTCAACCGGCGGTTGCGGTGGGGAAAAGTTCCTTCTGTTTTGTTCGCAAACCGTCTGAATGAGTTGTATTTTTCAGGGGAACGGTGTACAATGAAGTCTGAACGGAACGATAAGCCGGGATGGGGTGCGCAATGCGCCTTTCTACCAGTGAAAGGAGCCGCAAGATGATTTTGGAGTTAAGGCAGAGCCGCAAGGAATTGTATTCCGCCGAGTTCGCGATTCTGCGGAGCGCTCAGGAGGCGGGAGCCGTCCAGGTGGAAGGCAAGTTCGGACACAGGGAAGCGGTCATCTGCGGCAGCCTGTATGACACAGCGTTTGAGCTGCGCTACGGGAAAAGCAGCACTATCCGGTCAAAGGCGTTCCGCCCTTACAAAATCAGCACTGGCGGCGTCGAAACCGGCGTTGTCTATCAGACCGAAGAAAAAACCGGGCTGTTCAAAAGCCGGAGTTTTCACCAGATGGTGAAAAACGGGCAGACGCTGGAATGCTATGCGGTGGCTCTTGCCGGAGAGCGTACCAAACATCCGATCTATTGCGGCAGCGAACAAATCGCCCTGGCAGAGTCAGACCGAACCGTTTACAACGACCTGTTCCATTTCCGCATCTATGCGCCTGATGCGGACAGCAGCCTTACGGCCTTGCTGTTTTGCCTGTATATGTACATCAACGCCTGCTACAAGCCGGGTGAAAAGGCAATCCAATCCGTTGCGACAAGCTCTTTTGTCACGACAGACCCCGTTCTGCTGGACAAATATGACCCTCACTTTCAGGATACGATACAGGCGTGATGGGGCGTATGCTCCACGGCGCTTGGCATATCAACTCATCCCGCCCGACCTTGTTGGGCGGGATGTTTTGCCTGTCAGGAAGCGCTTTTGCGTGTATACAGGCAGGCGGAGGGGGCAATGCTCCTATACGCTCCGGCGGGCCGGGCAGTCCAGCCCGATGTCCCGATTGGCGTAGCCGTTCAGGCTGCTGTCTCCAATATGGCCCGCCAGAAACTCATAGTAGCCCTGGCAGCCGATCATGGCGCCGTTGTCCCCGCAGAGGGACAGCCTGGGGAGGTACAGCCTGTCCCCCCGCTGGGTGCAGGCCTCCACCAGCCGGGCGCGGATGGTGGAGTTGGCGGCCACCCCTCCGGCGCAGGCCACCTTGCCGTAGCCCAGCTGCTCCGAGGCCAGCATGGCCCGGGGTACTAACTCGTCCGCAATGGCAGCGGCGAAGCTGGCGGCGAAGTCGGGCAGGGTCAGATCCTCCCCCTTCTGTTGTGCGTTGTGAATCAGGTTCAGCGCCGCCGTTTTCAGCCCGGAGAAGGACATATCCAGCGGCGCACCGTCTACCTTGGAGCGAGGCAGATGGTACCGCTTGGGGTCGCCCCCCTGGCTCAGCCGATCCATGGGGCCGCCGCCGGGGTAGCCGATGCCCAGCACCCGCGCCACCTTGTCAAAGCACTCTCCCGCCGCATCGTCCCGGGTGGCGCCCAGGAGACGCATTTTGGTGTAATCCTGCACGTCCACCAGCAGGGTGTTGCCGCCGGAAACACAGAGGCACAGGAAGGGCGGCTCCAGGTCAGGGTGGGTGATGTAATTGGCGGCGATATGCCCCCGGACATGGTGTACCGGCACCAGAGGCACCCCCAGGCCGTAGGCCGCGCTCTTGGCGAAGTTCACCCCCACCAGCACCGCCCCAATGAGGCCGGGGGCGTAGGTGCAGGCCACAGCGTCGATGTTCCGCCGGGTGACGCCTGCATCCCGGAGGGCCTGGTCTGCCAGCTGATAGATGGCCTCCAGGTGCTTCCGGGAGGCAATCTCCGGCACCACGCCGCCGTAAATCGTGTGCATATCCACCTGGGAGGCGATGGCGTCAGACAGCACCTTGCGCCCATCCTCCACCACCGCTACGGCAGTCTCGTCGCAGGAGGATTCCACGGCCAGGAGTATCATACCGGCTCCTCCCCTTCCTTCCGAAAGTCCAGCGTCATAATCAGGGCGTCCTCCTTGGGGTCGTCATAGTAGTCCTTCCGGCGGCCCACCTGGGCAAAGCCGTGCTTCATATAGAGGTTTTTGGCTGCGATATTGGACGGACGCACCTCCAGCGTCAGGAAGGACAGGTTCTGTGCCCGGCCGAATTTCAGGAACACCCCCAGCAGCGCCGAGGCCACCCCCTGCTTCCGGTACTCCTGCCGGACGGCGATATTGTTGATATAGCCCTCTCCGGCCACCACCGTCAGCCCGGCGTAGCCCAGCACAACGCCGTTGCTGCCGTAGGCCACGATGAAAGAGGACAGAGGATTCTCCAGCTCCTCCTCCAGCATCTCCAGCGTCCAGGGGTGGGAGAAGTTCTGTGCCTCGATTTGAGCCACCTGCTCTGCGGTGTCCCGATCCATAGGCAGCAGGCGGTAGCCCACCGGCTCCCGCTTGGCAATGCTGGCGTTATATGGTACAAAATTCATGGCGATTCCTCACATTCTGTCTGTGATGGGTCAGTGGGCGTCCGCCCAGCTGTGGCCCACCTTGGCCTCGGCCACCAGCGGCACCTTCAGGGAGATGACCTGTTCCATCTCCTCCTCCAGCAGTTGGGCCACCTGCGCCCCCTCTGCCTCCGGGCACTCCACGATCAATTCGTCATGCACCTGCAAGACCAGCCGGCCCTGTAAGCCCTCTGCTTTTAGCCGGTTCTGCACCCGAATCATGGCCAGCTTGATGATGTCCGCCGCCGTGCCTTGGATGGGCATATTCAGCGCCACCCGCTCCCCGAAGGAGCGGAGGTTGAAGTTGCTGCTTTTCAGCTCCGGCAGCCAGCGCCGCCGTCCCGCCAGGGTGGAGACGTAGCCGTCCGCCTTGGCCTGCTCCACCACCGCCTTCTGGTAGGCACGGACGCCGGAGTAGGTGGCGAAGTACCGCTCCATATAGTCCTTGGCCTCCGCCACGGTGACGTGGAGGTCCTGGGACAGAGAGTAGGCGGAGATGCCGTAGACGATGCCGAAGTTCACCGCCTTTGCGGCGGAGCGCATCTCCCGGGTCACGTCCTCCAGCGGCACGCCGAACACCTGGGCGGCGGTGGCGGTGTGAATATCCACCCCCAGGCTGTTGAAGCCCTCCTGCATGGCCTGATCGTCAGCGATGTGGGCCAGCAGCCGCAGTTCGATTTGGGAATAGTCCGCATCCACCAGCACATTGCCGGGGGCGGCGATGAACATCTTCCGCATCTCTGCCCCCAGAGGGGTACGGACGGGGATGTTCTGCAAATTCGGCTCCACGGAGGACAGCCTCCCTGTGGCAGTGACGGTGTTCTGGAAGGAGGTGCGGATGCGTCCGTCCGGCTCGATGACCTTGGTCAGCCCGTCCACATAGGTGGATTTCAGCTTGGCCAGCTGGCGGTATTCCAGAATCTCCCCGATGATGGGGTGATGGCCTTGCAGCTTCTCCAGCACCTCGGCGGAGGTGGAGTAGCCTCGCTTCGTCTTTTTATAGGCGGGAAGCTGGAGTTTGTCAAACAGGATATGCCCCAGCTGCTGGGTGGAGTTGATGTTGAACTCCTCCCCGGCGTAGCTGTAGATGGACGCCTGGGCGGCCGCGATGCCGGTTTGCAGCATCTCCCCAAAGGTGACCAGCGCCTGCCTGTCCACCAGCACACCGGCCCGCTCCATCTCCGCCAGCACTGGGCAAAGGGGCAGCTCGATATCGGTCAGCACACTCGTCAGGCCGTACTCATCCAGTTTCTCCCTCTCCGTCCGGCAGAGGGCAGCGATGAGGGCGTTGTCCTCATACCGGGCGGTCTGCTCCTTCAGGTCGTCGGACAGCGTCTGGAAGCCGTCGTTGGCCTTCTTCTGTGCGCCGGACTCCATATCACGCTTAAAATAGGTCATGGCCAGGCGGTGCAAGTCGTAGCTCCCCGCTGTGGGCTCCAGCAGGTAGGCCCCCAGCGCCGTGTCAAAGACGAAGCCCTCCGTCGGCAGCCTCTGCCCCAGCAGTTGATTGCACAGCTCCTTGACGCAGTGGGCCGCCTTCCGCACCTCTTTGGAGAACAGCGCCCGGAGCAGGGCGTTGTAGTCCCCCTGATAGCGGCTCCAGCGGATGTCGTACAGCCAAGATTGGCCCTCGCTGTCCTCCATGCTGACGGTCACGGCCTCCAAATCGTCCTGGGGCAGCACCACCACATAGTCCGCTGCCTGCCACTTGGGGAGGACGGCCTGGAACTGCTCCTCCGTCAGTATCTCCACCACCTCCGTGTGAACCTCCGGCTCCTCCTGGGCCTGCACCGGGGACGCCTCCGGCGGGGTCAAGCCAAATCGGCGGGTCAGCTTGGAGAATTCCAAATCCAAAAACAGGGCGTAGAGCCTGTCATTATCATAGCTGCGGCGCTTCGCCTGCTCCGGCGAGAAATCAATGGGGGCGTCGGTGCGGATGGTAGCCAGGTCATAGCTCAATTTCGCGTCGTCCCGGCCCTCGTCCAGCCGTCTGCGCTGGGCGGGCTTCAGCGGTATCTCGTCAAAGCGGGCGTAGAGTTCCTCCACGCTGCCGTACTGCTGCACCAGCCCCATGGCGGTCTTTTCCCCAATGCCCTTGACGCCGGGGTAGTTGTCCGAGGAGTCCCCCATCAGGGCTTTCAGATCTATCATATAGATGGGGTCAAAGCCGTACTGCGCCCGGAACACCTCCGGCGTCATGTTGACGGTGTTGGTCTGGCCCATGCGGGAGGTGACCAGCTTCACCGTGGTGTGGTCTGTCACCAGCTGGAGGGAGTCCTTGTCGCCGGTGGAGATAACGCAGTCCCACCCCGCGTCCTCGCACCTGCGGGAGATGGTGCCCAGCAGGTCGTCCGCCTCCCAGCCGTCCAACTCGTACATGGGGATGTTCATGGCCGCCAGCACCTCTTTCAGCACCGGCATCTGCTGGGCCAACTCCTCCGGCATGGGGTGGCGGTTGGCCTTGTATCCCTCATAGGCCGTATGGCGGAAGGTGGGGGCCTTCCGGTCAAAGGTGACGCACAGCCCCTCCGGCTGCTCCTCGTCCAGCAGCTTCAACAGGATCGTCAGGAAGCCGTAAATAGCGTTGGTATACCGCCCGTCCTGGGTGGAGAGCAGCTTCACCCCGTAAAAGGCGCGGTTCACAATGGAGTTGCCGTCAATGGCCATCAGTTTCATAGTATTTATGCCTCCAACAATATCTCCGTTGAATGGAATTGTCAATCTGGATGGTAATAACAAAGTATATCACAGATTTGGCCGGTTTACAATCCATAGTTTCGCCGTTCCGCGCCGCAGTTTCCCACAGTGCTGAACAATAAAAACTGCCTGCACCGGAGCGAATCGCTCCGATGCAGGCAAGCCTTGTCGGGCAGGCTGCCCAGCTCACTGCTGAATCTCCTGCATTTCATAGCATTCCAGGATGTCGCCCACCTTCACGTCGCTGAACTTCTCCAGGGTGATGCCGCACTCGTAACCGGCGGCCACCTCCCGGACGGAGTCCTTGAAGCGCTGCAAGGAGGCGATTTCGCCCTCGTAGACCACGACGCCGTCCCGCACCAGCCGCACCTTGGCGGAGCGGGTGGCCTTACCCTCCAGCACATAGGAGCCAGCCACCATGCCCACGTTGGTGATTTTGTAGACCTGGCGGACTTCCACGCGGCCCAACTCCACTTCCTTGTACTTGGGGGCCAGCAGGCCCTTCATGGCGGCCTCGATTTCCTCGATGCACTCGTAAATGACCCGGTACATCCGCATATCCACCTTGTTGCGCTCGGCCATGCTCTTGGCCACCGGCTCCGGGCGGACGTTGAAGCCCACGATGATGGCGTTGGAGGTGGAGGCCAGCATGACGTCGCTCTCGTTGATGGCGCCAACGCCGCCGTGAATGACCCGGACGCGCACCTCGTCGTTGGAGATTTTCTCCAGGTTCTCCTTCACCGCTTCCACGCTGCCCTGGACATCCGCCTTGACGATGATGTTCAAATCCTTCACGTCACCTGCGCTGATTTGGCTGAACAAATCGTCCAGGCTGACCTTCTTGGCCACCGGCGCGGCGGCTGCCGCCTTCTGCTCCTGCTTGCGCTGCTCGGCCAGTTCACGGGCCATGCGCTCATCGGCAACGGCGTAGAAGTCGTCGCCGGCGCCGGGCACCTCGGACATACCGGTGATTTCCACCGGAACGGAGGGGCCTGCGGTTTTCAGGCGGCGGCCACGGTAGTCGGTCATGGCGCGGACGCGGCCCACAGCCGTCCCGGCGATGATAACATCGCCCACCTTCAGGGTGCCGTTCTGCACCAGCAGGGTGGCGATGGGGCCGCGGCCCTTGTCCAGCCGAGCCTCAATGACGCTGCCCTTGGCGGCCCGGTTGGGGTTGGCCTTCAACTCCCGCATCTCGGCCACCAGCAGCACGTTCTCCAGCAGCTCGTCAATGCCCTGGCCGGTCTTGGCGGAGATGGGCACCACAATGGTGTCGCCGCCCCAGTCCTCGGCCAGCAGGTCGTACTTGGTCAACTCCTGCTTCACCTTTTCCGCGTCGGCCCCGGGCAGGTCCATCTTGTTGACGGCCACGACGATGGGAATTTCCGCCGCCTTGGCGTGGTTGATGGCCTCTATGGTCTGGGGCATGATGCCGTCATTGCCCGCCACCACCAGGATGGCGATGTCCGTCACCATAGCGCCTCTGGCCCGCATGGCGGTGAACGCCTCGTGGCCAGGGGTGTCCAGGAAGGTGACGGTCTTTTCCTGCACCTTCACCTGATACGCGCCGATGGCCTGGGTGATGCCGCCCGCCTCGCCGGAGGCCACGCTGGAGGAGCGGATATAGTCCAGCAGGGAGGTCTTGCCGTGGTCAACATGGCCCATGACCACAATGACCGGGGCGCGAGGCACCAGGTCGGCTTCGGCATCCTCCGTGGTGTCGATGAGCCGCTCCTCAATGGTGACGACCACCTCATGCTCCACCTTGCAGCCCAACTCCTCGGCCACGATGGCGGCGGTGTCAAAATCAATGGTGTCGCTGACGGAGGCCATGACGCCCTCGGAAATCAGCTTCTTCACCACCTCGGCGGCGGACTTCTTCATCCGCATGGCCAGCTCGCCCACGGTGATTTCATCGGGGATCTGCACTTTCACCGGAGCCTTCCGGGCGGCCTCCTGCTGCATTCTGCGCAGGCGCTGCTGCTGCTCCTCCTGGCGGCGCTTGGCGGACTGCTTGCCCGTGCGTTGCTGCTGGGAACGCTTGGAGGAAATTTTCTGCTTGCCGCTGACCATCCGATCCGCATGGTCCGGGGCCAGCTCATCCAGGTGGGCGTCGTAGCGGCCAAGGTTCACATCCACATTGTTGCGGGTGTTGACCACCTTTTTCTGGGGCACGCGGCTGGCGGGCTGCGCCTTGCCACCCTGGGGCTTCTGGGCCTCCGGCTGTTTGGCCTGAACCTGGGGCTTTGCGCCGCCCTTGGCAGGCGTTTTCGCCGCCTTGGGCTGCTCGGTCGGGGCGGGCTTGGTGCTTTCCTGCTTATCGCCCTTGGCGGGAGCAGCCGGCTTCTTTGCCTTCTTCTGCGCCTGCTCCTCCTGGGCGGGTTTGGCCGGAGCCGCCGCCTCTGCGAACACCTCCGCCAAATCGTCGATTTGGTTGTTCAGCGTCAGGTAGTCGAAGAGGATGGCAAGCTCGCTCTCACTCAGCACCGCCTGGGTGCTGCTGGGGGCGGAGGCGTACTTCGTCAAAATCTCCGTCACCGCCTTGTTGCCGATTGCCTTCCCGTTCAGGGTAAAATCCTTCGCTACCTCGCGCACTCTATACTTGTTATCCATACTAAAATCAGCCACCTCCTACAATCCATACCGCCGGACACCGCTGCCTGTTCGGCAACAGCCCCCACGATATTGCGTGAAATCCCAAAGGGATCGGTACTATATTCGGAACGCCTGGGAAAGAAGCGTTACTTCCTTCTGGGCTTCTCTTTCTTTCTGCGGAGCAGCTTCTCCTGCCGGGCGGCAACCGCATCCGCCAGGGCCGCGTACTCCGGCTGAGCCTGAGCCACAAGCTCGGCCAGTTTGGCGGCGAAGCCCGCATCCTCCACGGCCACGGCCGCGCAGGCGTCCCAGCCCAGGGCGCTGCCCAGCGCCGCCCGGCTGAGGGCCATCTGCATCAGGGGAACCCGCTCGCCGCAGGCGTTGGTCAGCTTCCGCAGGGAGCGGGGGGAGCAGTCCTCCGTCACCAGCACCAGGCGGGCCTTGTGGGCCTCGATGGCCTCCAGCGCCAGGGTCTCCCCGGCGGCCAGCTTTCCCGCCCGCTTGCACAGCCCCAGCAGGGACAGGAACCGGTTATCCATCCCCATCCCTCTGGGCCATCTGCGCTTCCAGCGCGTCATAGACCTCGGCGGGGATGGCTACCTCAAAGGCGCGGCCCAGTGCGTTGGACTTCTTCGCTTTTTTCAGGCAGGCCGGGTTGGGGCAGACGTAAGCGCCCCGTCCGGGCTTCTTCCCCCGGAAATCCAGGGAAAGCTCCCCCTCTGGGCTTTTTACCACCCGAATCAGCTCCCGCTTGGGCTTCATTTCCCGGCAGCCAACGCATTGCCGCATGGGTATCTTTTTTGGCATGAGGCTTCCCTCCTCGCTCTCGGCGCAGCGCGCTGCGCGTTATTCTTCGGTCTCCTCCGCCGGGGCTTCTTCATCCTGCGCGAACAGGTCGTCCTCCTGTTCTGCGGCGGCTTCGGCCTCATCGGCGAACAGCGCCTCCGTTTCCGCGTCCAGCAGCGGCGCTTCCTCCGCCGCGGCCTCGGCCTGGGCTTCCTTCTGAGCGTCCTCCTCCTGGGCGGCGGAGAGGCTCTTGATGTCGATTTTGCAGCCGGTGAGCCGGGCGGCCAGGCGGGCGTTCTGCCCCTCCTTGCCGATGGCGAGGCTCAGCTGGTCATCAGGCACCACCACGCGGTAACTCTTCTCCTCCACCATCGTCACGCTGAGCACCGAGGCGGGGGCCAGGGCTGCGGCGATGTAGGCGCTCATATCCTCATTGTACTTGATGATGTCCACCTTTTCGCCGTGAAGTTCCTCCACGATGGCGTTGACACGGGCGCCTCGGGCGCCCACGCAGGCCCCGATGGGGTCGACATCCGGGTCATTGGACCAAACGGCCATCTTGGTGCGGCTGCCGGCCTCCCGGGCAATGGATTTGATTTCCACTACGCCGTCGAAAATCTCCGGCACCTCCAGCTCAAAGAGCCGCTTCACCAGCCCTGCATGGGTGCGGGAAATCACTACCTGTGTCCCCCGGGTGGTGCGGCGTACCTCCACCACATAGACGCGGATACGGTCGCCCTCCTTGTAATACTCGCCCCTGACCTGCTCGCTTGCGGAGAGCAGGGCGTCGGTCTTTTCCTTCCCTGCCGTCAGCCTTACATACAGCGCGCCGGTGCGGGGGTCGGTACGGGAGACGGTACCGGAGAGCATTTCCTTAGTCTTGGCGTCGAAGGCGTCAAAGACCATGTTGCGCTCCGCTTCCCGGATGCCCTGGACGATAACCTGGCGAGCGGTCTGGGCCGCTACCCGGCCAAAGTTCTTGATTTTGATTTCCTTCTTCACTACGTCCCCCAGTTGGACGGAGGGCAGATACTGGCGGGCGTCCTCCAGGGAGATTTCCGTGTCCGGATTGTCTACTTCCTCCACCACGTCACGGCGCACCACCATGCGGATGTCCAGCTTCTCCTCGTCGAATACCACGGAGACGTTATCCGTGATTTTGTCGTGGTCATGCTTATAAGCGGTGAGCAGGGCCTGCTCAATCTTCTCCAGCATATAGGATTTGGGAATGCCGCGTTCTTCTTCAATCTGATCCAGCGCCGCAAAGAATTCCTTTGCATCCTCTTCCGGCGTGGGGCCCTTTTTTACTGCACGTTTTGCCATGTCACAGCTACACTCCTATCTAGTTTGGTCTCCTTAAAAGTCAACGTAAAGGCGCACCAGCGCCAGCTCCTTCTTGGCAAAGCGCATGGCCTCGCCCCCTGGGATCTCGATGGTCACATCCCCCTGGTCGTAACCGGTCAGGGTACCCCGGTATTCCTTGCTGCCGTTCAGAGGGCGATAGAGGCGCACCTCCACCTCCTGTCCCATGCAGGCGGCGAAGTGCCGGGGCTTTTTCAGTGCCCGGTCGCACCCGGCAGAGCAGACCTCCAGGACGTAGCTCCCCTCGATGGGGTCTGCCTCATCCAGGGCGTCCCCCAGAGGCCGATGCACCTGCTCACACTGGTCGATATTCACGCCGCCCTCGCAGTCGATATACACCCGCAGGTACCAGGTGCCGCCCTCCCGGACATATTCCACATCCCACAAGGTACAGCCTGCCGCTTTTATAAAGGGGGCCGCCAGCTCTGCGGTCAGTTCCGTCACTTTTTTCATCGTATCCTACCCTTCGCCGCCGCAGACCGCCAACGGTGCGTACCCCGCTGCCTGCGGGAAAATCTCAAAAGAAAGAGCGGAGCCGAAACTCCACTCTTATCATTGATGCTACCTTAACAATAGTATTCTAGCACAAACCTCGCCGCAATGCAAGGGATTTCTTTCCACAGTATAAATTTCGTCTCTTTTCAGGGAAAGCGGCGGATTTTTACCCCCGCTTTGGCGGTTTTGCCCATTTGTCAGCCCTCTTTTCCCCCATTTTCCGTGGGAAAAACCGCTTCAGCCAGCCGCTGAGCCGCCTGGCCGTCCTCCAGGGGGTTGAACCGGCGGGTAAAGTGGGCGTACCGCTCGTTATAGCTGCAATCCGTCCAGGCGCTGCGGATGGCGGCAATCAGCGCCTCCTCCGTCTGCACGATTGGGCCGGGCAGCTCCTCCAGGCTGAGATAAAAGCCCCGTATGGTGTCCCGGTAGTCCTCCAGGTCGTACATATAGAAAATTTCCGGGCGGCCCAGGATGGCATAATCAAAGAACACAGAGGAGTAGTCGGTAATCAGTGCGTCCGAGACCAGGTACAGGTCGTTGATGTCGGGGTAGTCCGACACGTTTTGAATAAAATCCCCATACGCCGAGAAGTCAAAGGCGCTGGCCACCAGGTAGTGGGCCCGGAACAGCAGCACATAGTCCTCCCCCAGCGCCTCCCGCAAACGCTGGAAATCCACCTGGGGGGTGTAGCGGTAGCCGCCGCCCTGGTGCTGGTTGTCCCGGAAGGTGGGGGCGTAGAGCAGCACCTTCCGCCCGTGCAGCGCCTCCTCCGTCAGCCCCAGGCGGCTGCGAACGGCGGCCAGTTCCTCTGGGGTGCAGTTCTTCAAATCGTCGTTCCGGGGATAGCCCAGCTCCAGGATGGCCCCTTCCTTGCCCCTGGCCTTCAAATTCCAGGCGGAGATAAACACCTCCGTGGTGAAGGGGGACGGAGACAGCAGGTAAGTCAGCTTGGCGGCGTCCAGGTCGTACTTCTGGCGAATCTCCGCCAGACTGTTCATGCTGTTGGCGTTGCTCTCCTCCCGGATGTCGTAGCCCAGCCGCTTCAGGGGCGTGCCGTGCCAGCACTGGACGTACACCTGGCCCTCCCTGGGCCAGATGTGGTCGGCCACCCGGAAGTTCAGTACCCAGTATTTGGCCTCCGCCATTTTGCGGTTGTACGCCTGGCTGCCGTAGGCCACCACCTCCGTCCGGGGCATCGCCGCCACCTGGGGAAATTGCTCCGGCTGCTGAAAGGCCCACACAAAGCGATAGCCGTCGTAACGGTGGTCAGACAGCATATACTGGTACACCGCCCGGGGGCTGTCGGCGTAGCTCTTCCCGCCAAAGGTGCAGAACAACACCAGGTCGTCCTCCACCTTGCAGCCCCGGGTCTGCCGCCAAAACTGGAGGCGGCGCAGCGCCGTCACAGCATCCCGGGCCGCCCGGCGCACAGGCGTCCAGCGCTCCACCAAATCGTAAAGGTTGTTTTTCAGTCCGCTCATGGCGTTCCCTCCTGGCTCCCGCCGCCTGCCGCCAGCAGGGCGTCTATCACCCGGTCGGCGGCGTGACCGTCCTCCAGCGGGGCGAATTTCGCGCAGAAGGCGCGATACTTTTCCTCATAGGCGTCGGTCGTCATGGCCTCCCGGATGGCGGGCGCCAAGTCCTCCTCCCGCTCCACGATGGGGCCGGGCAGCTCCTCCAGCCCCATGTAGAAGCCCCGAATCTCGTCCCGATAGGCTTCCAGATCGTACATATAAAAGAGCATAGGCTTGTGAAGAATGGCGTAATCAAAGAACACGGAGGAGTAGTCGGTAATCAGCAGATCTGCCGCCAGGTACAGGTGGTTAATGTCCGGATAGCCAGAGACATCGTACACAAACCCTGCAAAGCTGGCGAAGTCAAACCGGTTGGCCACCAGGTAGTGGGCGCGGAACAGGACGACATATTCCTCCCCCAGCGCCTGGCGCAGCTGCTGAAAGTTCAGCCCCAACTCGTAGGTGAAGCCACCTTCGTCTGTGCTACGCTGGTTGTCCCGCCAGGTGGGGGCGTAAAGGATGATTTTTTTGCCCTCCAGCCTGTTAAGGCCCAGCCGTGCCTTGATGGCGGCCACATCCTGAGCGGTGGCGTTTAGCAGAAAGTCGTTCCTGGGGTAGCCCACCTCCAATAGGGCGGATTCCCGGTGGTGCTTCTTCAAATCCCAGGCGGAGGAAAACTTCTCCGAGGCGAAGGGGGAGGGGGACAGGAGGTAGGTCATCTTCTCCCGATCCAGGTCGAACTTCCGAAAGACCTCCTCCAGGGAGTTGTACACGTTGCCCCCCAGGGAGAGGTCATGGCCCAGCCGCTTTAGGGGTGTCCCGTGCCAGCACTCAATATAGACCTGGTCGGCCCGTGGGTAGATATACTCGTTCACCCGATAGTTGAACACCCAGTATTTCGCCGTCCCCAGGGCGGCCTCATAGGCCGGGGTGAAGTATTCCACCACCCTGGTGCACGTATCCTCCACCGGGAAACCCACGGACGCACCGTACTCCCCCCGGTACCGCTCCGCCCCCTTGAACACCCAGATGAACTCCCAGTCCTGGAAGCGGGGGTCGGTGCGCATCCGCTCATAAATGGCCTTGGGGCTGTCCGAATAGCTCTGCCCGGAGAAGGTGCAGAACACCGCCTGCTTCGGGTTGGTGGCCGCTCTGGCCGTCCGCAGGCGGTAGGTCAGCTTCGTCCCCTGGAACACCGCCGCCCGCAGCAGCTTCCGGGTGGCAGGAAATCGGCCCGTCACCTGGCGATACGCCTGCTGCAAGGCTCCTCTGACGCTCGTTTTCACCGTTCCATCACACTCCTGCCTCCATTACACACCCACCGGCGTCTGCCGCAGCGGTGCGGGGATCTGCTCCAAAAGGAAGGCCGTCACCTGCTCGGTATTGTTGTCCCCAGCCGTTTCGATGTACTTCTCCCGGAAGCGCCGCAGCGCCTCCCGGGGGTAGCTGTCCCCTTTTGCCAGGGCCAGAACGCCCTCCGCCGTGACTGCGCAGGCATCCGCCAGCTCCAGGAGGGGGTCTACATTCAGCCCCTGGTTCTCCAGATAGCTGTCATGGTCAAAGAGGTAGAAATAAATCTCCTTGTCCAGCAGGCTGGCCTCCAGGGAGGATGCGGAATAGTCAGTAATCACGGCATCGCACACCTTCATCAGGTCGTAGGTGCCCCAGCCCGCCGGGGTTCTGGTCTCCTCCGGTAGCCGGAGGTTGGACAGGGGGTGAGGTTTCACCAGCAGGGCCACCTCCGTATCCCCGGCGGCCGCCTGCACCAGGGCGTCAACCCCTTCCTCCAGCCCGTCCCGGAAGGTGGGCAGGTACAGCAGCACCTGCTTCCCCGCCAGGTCGGGCCGCGCCGCCTCCAGCTTCTCCCGGAGGCCGTGATGAGGGCGTTGGATGTAGTCCACCCTGGGCATCCCCTTCACCAGGATCTGCTCCGGCGGAACGCGGAAGCCCTGGGCGTAGATGGCCCGGGTGGCCTCGCTGGCGCACAGGATGTAATCGTAGTTTTGGTGCATACACATGGCCCTGGCCGTGGCGGCGCTGTGGCCGTAAGGGGTGTCCAGGCACTGATAGCTGAACTTCTTGACCGCCCCCAGGGCGTGCCAAATCTGAATCACTGTCAGCCCCTTCTTCTTGGGCAGGACGCAGAGCTGAATACAATAGGTGTCCGTAATGGCCACGCTGGCCGTGGCGATGTGATACAATGACCGGAAAATCAGCAGACAGTAGGAGATAATCGACACCGATTTCGCCATTTTTTTGCAAAAATAAACCACCTCTGTCTCTGGTGACTGACGGTTCAGCTCCTTCTCAATCAGCCGGAAGTCCAGCGGCGGCGTGTCAGATTCCCGGGAGAGCATGACCACCTTATTGCGAGGCTTCAGTGGAAGGAACGGTATGTACAGAAGGCGCAGGCCCCAGCGTGCCACAAACAGAAAAAAGCGCAAGGCAAATCCCTCATTTCTTGTCGATTGATGTTATTATGACCCCTGGCAGACTGGTTTGTCAACAGAAAAAGTGTGGAAACGCTGGAAATCCGGCTTGATTTTCCATACTGACTGTAGTAAACTGAGTAAGGAATCTGTAAAAAGTGGGCGATATTCGTCTTGCTTGAGAAAGGATATTGTGCTATGGCAAAGAGAAGTGACCCACAGCAGAGCGGCAGCCTGAAACGGGTGCTGCTGATTTTCCTGGCGGTGGTTCTGGTTTTGATGGCTGGCGCAGTGGCGTTCGTAGGCTATGAGCTGAGCAAAATCAATCAATTGGACGCAGAGCAGTATCTGGAGGACGATACCGACACCGAGGAGGAGAATGCCGGCTCGGACACCATCAGTGAGGAGATTCTGGAGTGGGGCGAGGCCAACGTCGTCACTCAGGTGGAAGGCGTCTGCAACATCCTGCTGATCGGCGTGGACTCCCGTTCCGAGGATGACAGCGGTCGCTCCGACAGCATGATTCTCCTGAGCATCAACACGAATACGGAGCAAATCTCCCTGGTCTCCCTCCTGCGGGACACCTATGTACAGATTCCGGACTACCAGAATAACCGCATCAACGCCTCCTATCGGTACGGCGGCACCGAGCTGCTGGACGCCACTATTGAGCTGAACTACGGGATTCAAATTGACTATAATGTACAAATTGACTTTAACGGCTTTGTAGATGTCATTGACACCCTGGGCGGTGTGGACATTGAGCTGACTGAAGCGGAGGTCAACTACCTCAGCGGCGGTGAGAACGGCGAGTATGAAGTCTATCTGCGGGGCGGCGTCTCCACCGATTTGGTGGTGGGTATGAACCACCTGGACGGCGAGACCGCGCTGGATTATGCCCGTATCCGCAAAATTGACAGCGACTTTAACCGCACTGCCCGTCAGCGCAAGCTGATCACCGCCGTCTTTGAGGAGATGAAGGGAGAGAGCATCCTCTCCCTGCTGCAGGTGTACGACGCTATCGCGAGCAATCTGGCCACGGATATGACCTCCACCCAAATCGTCAGCATTGCCGCCTCGGCCTACATGATTGCCGACGCCGGTCTGAACTCCTACAGTCTCCCCCAGGCCGGTATGTACACCAGCCATACCATCCGCGGCATGGATGTGTTGGTGATGAACGATTGGGATGAGGTCCGCAGCACTCTCTATGATTGGCTTTACGGCGACCCGGACGAGGACGATGGCAGCACCTCCTCCGGCGACCTGGCCGCCGAAAGCGCGGCCGTGACTGCAGAATGACAATTCCATAGCCGTAAGCTGCTGACAGCGCAGCCCGTTCCTCCCACTGGAGGAGGGAGCTGCGCTGTTTTTTGCAGAGTATGGGAACAGGAAGAAAGCCCGCGATAGGGAAAGGCAAGCGGATGGGGAAATTTGTCTGATTTTTACACATACCTGGTTTCGGACTTTACATCCGAGGCGGATAATATCAGTGGGCGCTGAACTCCCACAGGACGCACACAAGAATGAGGTGATACCATGCCGACGACTTATGCGCACTTTTATTTTGGCCGGAGGGCCGAGCCGCTCCTGCCGGAAACGGCGGCCGAGGCCGTTCGGAAAAACCTGCAGCTCTACGATATTGGCCTGCACGGGCCGGATATCCTGTTTTATTACCAGCCGCTGAAAAGCAATCCAATCGGCCGCCTCGGAGGCACCATGCACGACCGTCCGGCCAGCGCGTTCTTCTATCCTGCCCGGGCCATTTATGCCTCAGCGGAGAACCGGGAGGGGGCAATGGCCTATCTGGTCGGCTTCCTCTGCCACTACGCGCTGGACAGCGCCTGTCACGGGTACATTGAAAAGAAGCTCACGGTATCCGAACTGACCCACGGAGAAATCGAGAGCGAGTTTGACCGTTACCTGATGCAAAAGGATGGGAAGGACGTGTTTCACACCGATGTGACAGCCCATATCGTCCCGTCCCCGGAAAATGCGTCTGTGATCGCGCCTTTTTTTGCAGACATGACAGCAGGACAGATCAGACGGACGCTGCGCGCCATGAAGCTCTTCTGCGGGCTGCTCAGCGGGCGTGGCTGGCGGCGGCCGGTGGTCGATGTGGGGCTGAGGCTCAGCGGACAGTATGAGAGGCTTCACAGGATGGTCATGGCAAAGCGCCCCCTGCCGGAGAGCGAGGACAGCAACCTTCGGCTGGAAAAGCTGCTGAATCGGGCGCTGGAGCAGTATGCAAGGCTGATCGGGCCCTATCTGGCTTTTTTGGATGGCGGCGCATTTCCGGAGGGGCTGGAGCAGACCTTTGGGCCGTCCGACGGCTGGCGGGAACTCCCCGTATTATCCGCAGAGGAGGAGCGTTATTATGAAATTTGAGACAACCGCAGTTGAGCGCAGATGGATTTGGTACGATGTGGGCAATTCCGCGTTTACCATGCTGGCGGCGACGCTCCTGCCCATCTTTTTCCATACGCTGGCCGGCAGCGCCGGAGTTTCCGAGACCGATTACCTGGCCTACTGGGCCTATGCGACCAGTGCGGTTACCATCCTTGTGGCCATTCTTGGCCCAACGCTGGGGGCCCTGTCCGACCTGCACGGAATGAAAATCAGGTTGTTTGCCGGGAGTGTGCTGGTCGGCGCGGTGTCCTGTGTGCTGCTGGGCTTTGCGGTGCATTGGCTCTGGTTTCTGCTGGTATTTGCCCTGTCCAAGACCGCATATCAGCTGAGTCTGGTGATTTACGACTCCATGCTGTGCGATGTCACCACGGCGGAGCGGATGGACGAGGTGTCCGCCAAGGGCTACGCCTGGGGCTACATCGGCAGCTGCGTCCCCTTTATCGCCGCCGTCGTCATCTATGTGCTGTATGCCATGTTGGGCGTTCTCCCCATGGTGGCCGCTGCCGCCCTGGGCTGCGGCATCACGGCGCTGTGGTGGCTGGGCTGGACGGTTCCACTGGGCAGGGCCTATGAGCAGACACATTACACCGCGTCCGGAGCGCATCCTGTCCTTGAGGGCCTCCACAGCCTGGGAGGCATCTTCCGCGAGCTGACGGCCAACCCAAAAGCCCTGTGGTTCCTGGTTGCCTTTTTCTTCTTCATCGACGGCGTCTACACCATCATTGACATGGCGACCTCCTATGGGACTTCTCTGGGGCTGGACACCGTAGGGCTGCTGGTGGCCCTGCTGGTCACCCAGGTCGTGGCGTTCCCCTCTGCGCTGATTTTTGGGAGGCTTTCCCGCAGGGTCCGGTCGGAATGGCTGATTATCGTCTGCATTGCGGCCTATTTCGCCGCTACGGTATACGCTGCCTTTATGACCCATCTGTATCAGTTCTGGATTCTGGCCGTTGTTGTCGGTATCTTCCAGGGGAGCATTCAGTCCCTCTCCCGCTCCTATTTTGCAAAAATTATTCCCCAGGACAGGTCGGGAGAATACTTTGGCATCTACGACATTTTCGGCAAGGGGGCTTCCTTTACCGGCACTTTGCTGGTTGGTTTGGTGACCCAGCTTTCCGGCTCTCAGAACATCGGCGTTGGTGTGCTCTCCGTCATGTTTCCCATCGGACTGATTTTCTTCCTGCTGTCCGTCCGCACCCCAGACTGAGAGTGATTCCCTCCCGCTCATTCCGTTTCAGTGTACTGCCGTGCGGGAAAGGGGTAAGCGTCTGCCCTTTCCTAAGGAACCTCTGAACAAATGTACTTCGGCGTCTTGCGGGAAATTTCCGCCATTGGATAAGCAGAGCGAAAGATGCACAAATCACTTCGGTTCAAAGTGGCTTCGCCAGCATAGCTGGCTCAGGATTTTGCTAAAAATATGCCACTGGCATATTTTTCACGCAAAATCTTACAAAATCTTGAAATCCGTCAGGATTACCCTCAAGGGGTATGCCCGCGCCTGACGGCGCTCCTGATCCTGCGCTTTTGCGCCTTTTTACGAAGCGCAGGCCGACAGGGAGGAGCGAAGCTCCGGAAGTGCCGCTTGACGGCGATGGCCAATTCCTCTTATGCGCGAATGCAGGGAGCAATGGCCGTAGGCCATGCGAGTCGCAGACGCAAATTTCCTTGCAATCCGCTCTCGTCCATTTATTCAGAGGTTCCCTAAAAGGGAAAATGCTCACGCCCGCAGTTTAAAAAGCGACTGAGGACGAGGCGACCGAGTGCAGACGTATTCGAGAGGAAGTCCTGAATGAAGAACAGGAAAGGCAATGGTGACTGTGTGAATGTCTTGAAAAGAATAGGTACGGACGAACTGCGGATGATATACAAAGATCATATCAGAGCGGACTTTCCCCGTGGGGAGCGCCGTCCCCTTTTCGGTATGGAGAGGTTGCAAAAGGCGGGACGGTATGACTGCTATGGCTATTACCGGGATGACGATCTGATTGCCTACGCCTGTTATATCCTGACCCAAAACGGCTCTTATGCGCTGCTGGATTACTTTGCTGTTGTTCCCGAACTCCGTGGGGATGGAATCGGAAGCGAGTTTCTGCGGGGCCTGAAAGGAAATGTGTCTGCGGAGCGCGGTGTGTTCATCGAGGCCGAAAGCCCTGATTCCGCAAAGACGGAGGAGGAAAGGCAGACACGGGAACGCCGCATTTGTTTCTATCTTTCCAATGGGGCGGAGAGAACAAACTCAAAATGTCTGCTGTTTGGAGTAGACTACAATATCCTGTTCCTCTCCACTGGCGATGCTGCGAATGTGCAGGAAAAAGAGCGGCAACACCATGCGGTTGAGACGCTCTATCGGGAACTGTACGGACGGGCTTACGGGCGCCTGTGCAAACCTTATGAGAGCCATAAAAAATGAGAAGTTTAAAACGAGGAGGCGACGGTATGCATATTGCAACGCTAAGATTTCAGAGCCGCATTCTTTTTATGCCGACGGATGTGACAGTTCTTCTTCCTGAGCGGATTGCCACAGAGGGGGAAAAACTGAAAGTGGTATGGCTGCTTCATGGAGCAGGAGGGGATCATCGTTCCTTTTTGTACACCGCTGATTTGGAAGGCATGATGAGAAAGCACAGGGCAATCTTCGTTATGCCGTCGGCACTGAACAGCGATTTCAGCAATTACGAGCAGTTTGGGACCGGCTATTGCTTTGCCGACTATTTCTTTGAGGAGCTGATGCCCTTCATCTATGCCACCTTCCCGGCCTCGCCTGCGAGAGAGGACAATTTCCTGGTCGGCGTCTCTATGGGAGGCTTTGGCGCGTTCTCTCTTGGCCTGCAAAAGCCAGAACGCTTTGAAGCGCTTGGCGTGATGGGTGCATCGCTCCGGGAGTCGGAATACCTGAAACAGTATGCTGATATGGATTCCGCGACATTTCGACGAATGGTTTTTGCAAACCGCAAGGCGTTTCCCACCGAGTATGGCAGCCCGGATGAGGGGATTAAGCTGAAGGAACTGAATGTCATCACGAAATACCAGACAATTCAGGATTTCCTTGATTCCCCGGACGCCATGTGGGAACGCTTCCCGGAGGTCGCCAGCCACGGGATGCTTCCCCGAATCTATGTGGCCTGCGGGACAGAAGACCTGTTCTATCCCGGCACCGTCCGTCTGCAAAAAATGGCAAAGGAACTGGGTGTGGCAGATCGGATGCAGTTTAAAATCGCAGAGGGCATTGGTCATTCGGGTGCGTTTTTTGACAGAGAGATCGGTTGCTTTTTAGATTTCTATGAGGTATAATACCGGAAATAAGGCGTGAAAAAGAAAGGTCAGAAGGAATGAAAAAAATCATTTTGCTCTCCCTATGTTTCGCCGCCTTTTTTTCTCTGACGGCGTGTGGCGGAGCTTCCGCAAACACAGAATCTGTAACAACGGATTTCGAAGAAACCGTAAAGAGTACGGAGGCAACAAGCTCCGAGGAAGCGGTTCAGAGTACGGAGGCGACAGGCTCTGAGGAGGACAGCCAAAGTACGGACACAACAGATTCCGAGGAGACCGCTCAAAGTACCGAGGCGGCAGAAGACGAGAAGCAGGAAAATCCGGAGCAGGAATTTGTCAATATTGAGATCGAACTGACAACCGGAACAATCAAAATTTATTCCGGCGATGCGTTTTCTCTGACCTATGACGGCGGCAAAACTGCGGAATATTCTGTTACAGACAGTACACTGTACATTCCTGATCAGAATGCCGGTGAACTGACACTGACGTTGCCGGGCGACTATGCGTTCGATACCGTGACCATTTCCATCGATCAGGGCCACCTTTATGCGGAGGGGCCGCTTTCTGCTGAAAAGCTGACTCTTGACCTGGGCGAAGGAGAAGCAACGCTGGAGGAGCTTTCTGTCTCCGAAAACTGTGCGGTCAATGTAAAGCGAGGCTCGGCGTTCCTTTCCGGCACATTGGCCGGAACAGTAGAAGTACAATGTAAGGAGGGCCAGATACAGATACAGCCATCCGGCCAGCAGACGGACTTCAATTACAATCTGGAGCTATCCGACGCAAGTGTTCAGATTGAGGACGAAAATTATCACGGAACGCTTGAAAAGACGGTTGATAACAGCGCAGAAGATACGATAAATCTTTCCTGCACAAAAGGCGAAATCTCCGTTGAATTTGAGCGTTAAAAATCAAGCGGGTCGCCACGATGGACGACCCGCTTGATTGATTTGATATAGTATGGGGAATCTGCCACGATAGTCAGAAACGAAAATGCAAATGAGTATCGGAAAACGGAAGCTGTCATCCGCGATAACGGAACAGTCAAAAGGATGACCTCTGCCTTATCGCAGAGGCCATCCTTATAAAAAGAGTTCATTCGCTTATACGGCCCGACCTGCCGGAAATCTGCCTTTCCGCTAGTGGTTCTTTTTGCCGTGGATGGACTTCATCCGCAGGTCGTTGGAAAGAATGCTCTTGCGCAGGCGCAGGAAATGGGGCGTCACCTCCAGCAGTTCATCGTCTGCCAGGAACTCCAGGCACTGCTCCAGGCTCATCTGTCTGGGCGGGATGAGGTGCAGCGCATCGTCCGAACCGGCGGCCCGGGTGTTGGTCAGCTGCTTCTTTTTGCAGACGTTGATGGTGATGTCCTCATCCTTGGGGTTCATGCCGATGATCATGCCCTCGTACACATCCACGCCTGCGCCAATGAACAGGGTGCCCCGCTGCTGAGCGTTGTACAGGCCGTAGGTGATGCTGACGCCGGTTTCAGAGGCTACCAGAGAGCCGGTGTTGCGGCGCTCCAGTTCCCCTGCATAGGGCTGGTAGGAATCAAAGACCGAGGCCATAATACCTTCGCCCTTGGTGGCGGTCAGGAAGTCATTGCGATAGCCAAAGAGGCCGCGGGAGGGCACCAGGAACTCAAGCTTCATTCGTTCGCCCACCGGACTCATGTCCAGCATGGTGCCCTTGCGATAGCCCAGCTGCTCAATGACGGTGCCCATATAGTCGGAGGGCACGTCGATGACCACCCGCTCCACCGGCTCGCACCTGACGCCGTCAATGGTGCGAAACAGCACACGGGGCGGGGAGACCTGGAACTCATACCCCTCCCGGCGCATGGTCTCAATCAGAATACCCAGGTGCATTTCGCCCCGCCCGGCCACATTGAAGGAGTCCGTAGAATCCGGCACCTCTGAGACCCGAAGGGATACATCCTTCAGCGTTTCCCGGAACAGGCGCTCCCGAATCTGGCGGGATGTGACGAATTTGCCGTCCCGGCCTGCGTAGGGGGAGTCGTTTACGGAGAAGGTGATCTCCATGGTGGGGGCGGATACCTTGACAAACTCCAGCGGCTCAATGGCCTCCGGGGCGCAGACGGTGTCGCCAATGGTGATGTCCCCAATGCCGGACATGGCGATAATGTTGCCCGCCTCAGCTCTGCGGCAGGGGACACGGCTCAGGCCGTTGAACTCAAACAGGGCAGACGCTTTGAACTTCTTGGAGACGACCTCAGGGTTGTGGAAGTTGCAGACCTGAATCTCCTCGTTTTGCTCCAGCACGCCCCGCTCGATGCGGCCGATGGCAATGCGGCCCACAAACTCGTTGTAGTCAATGGAGGACACCAGCATCTGGAAGGGGGCATCCAGTTCCACCTCCGGCGCGGGAATATGCTCCAAAATGGTATGGAAGAGAGGCTCCAGGTCGGTGCCCCGCACGTCCGGGTCGGTGGAGCAGATGCCCTCCCGGGCAGAGCAGTACAGGAAGGGGGAATCCAGCTGTTCATCTGTGGCGTTCAAATCCATCAGCAACTCCAGCGTCTCGTCCACGACTTCCCGCACCCGCTGGTCGGGACGGTCGATTTTATTCACCACGATGATGACCTTGTGGCCCAGTTCCAGTGCCCGGGACAGCACAAAACGGGTCTGAGGCATGGGGCCCTCCGCAGCATCTACCAAAAGGATGACGCCGTTGACCATTTTCAGGATACGCTCCACCTCGCCGCCGAAATCGGCGTGTCCCGGCGTGTCCACGATATTGATTTTTGTGTCCCCGTAGGTGACGGCGGTATTTTTCGCCAGGATGGTAATGCCGCGTTCCCGCTCCAGGTCGCCGGAGTCCATGACCCGCTCCACGACCTCCTGGTTCTGCCGGTAAACGCCGCTCTGCTGGAGCATAGCGTCCACCAGAGTGGTCTTGCCGTGGTCAACGTGGGCAATAATCGCAACATTTCTCAGTTTCGCCTGTACCATGTAGTTCTGCCTCTCTTTTGTCGTTCACACATCAATGCAAAGATAAAGTTCTATCCGCGAAAAAGCGGAAGCTGCGTTTCAATTTCCGGAACTACAGCATTCTATATTATATACCTCTCCTGAAAAATAGCAACCCCATTTTTTCACAATTCCGCGGCTTTATAAGGCCAAATGATGCACCTTTCTTATGGAAAATGTTACGATAACGTTGCCTGATGCCCAACTGCCCCCCAGGGGCGGTTGGGCATCTTTGCTGCGTTTATAATTTGCAGAGGTTCCCTCGCAATTCACTCCTGTTCATTTATTCGGAGACCCTTTAAATGTTGCCTATAAAACCTGCCAAATTGTGTTAGGGTAATTGCAGGCGAATGAAACGCCGGTGGTCAACACCGTGGCTGGAAATTTTGACCACATATTTTTAGAAAGCGAGGCCAAAATTATGGGTAAACGTGGTGAGAACATCAGAAAACGTGCGGACGGAAGGTGGGAGGCCAGAATCATCGTGGGGAAGCCTGCCGGAGGGAAATCAAAGTACAAATATGTTTACGGCGCATCCTATCGAGAGGTACGTCAGAAGAAGAAAACCTTCCTGGTGGAGGGCGGCGCAGCACCTGTGCAGCAGCCGCTGCCGCCCCTGCCGCCAGCGCATGAGGAAAACAGCCAGGGAGGCGTGCTGTTTCGTGACATCGCCGCAGAGTGGCTGGATACCAAACAGACCACAGTCAAGGAATCTACCTGCGTCTCCTACGCGATGGCATTAGAGAAGCACGTTCTCCCCGCCCTGGGAAACCTGCCCGCAGGGGCGATTGACCGTTCTGTGCTGGAGAAATTTCTGGCGGGCAAGAAATCGTGCGGTCGGCTGGACGGTGGTGCGCTGTCCCACAAGTCGGTTGCGGATTTGAGGTCGATTGTAATGCAGGTCCTGCGCTATGCCGTAAAATGCGGGGTAATCGGAGCCGTACCGGACTGTCCGGCCACGGGAAGCCGGCAGCCGGAGATCAGCGTTCTGACAAAGCAGGAGCAGGAAAAGCTGGAAGAAACCGCCATCCGGGAAGATACGCCGTTTTGCATGGGGGTGCTGCTTTCCCTCTACGGCGGCCTGCGCATCGGGGAGGTCTGCGGCCTGCGCTGGGCGGATTTTGACCTGGAGAATGGGACGGTCAGCATCAACAGGACGGTGTCTCGGATTGTGAATATGGGCGGGCAGCCTGCTCAAAAGACGAAGGTAGTCATCAGCGCCCCAAAGACAAGCTGCTCCCTTCGGACAATTCCTCTGCCGGAACCAGTTCTTCAATTACTGCTCCGGCATCGTCAGCCGGATGAAATGTATGTTGCAACGGGAACCGACAAGTATATGGAGCCGAGAGTCCTCCTTGCCCGCTACAAGCGGCTGCTCCGCAGGGCCGGCGTTTCTGACCACACCTACCACACACTCCGGCACACCTTTGCAACCAGGTGCGTGGAATGCGGCGTAGACATCAAATCCCTCAGCGAAATCATGGGACACTCCGACGTCAAAATTACCCTGCAGCGTTATGTTCATCCCTCCATAGACGCCAAAAAACGCCAAATCGACAAGCTGCCCTGCTTTAGAGTCAGCGGTCAGAATCATGGCCGGGACTATAAGGAAAGCGCCTGATGTTCGGCAGTTTCCTGCCCTTCGTCCGTTTGGAAGGCAACCCTCATGCCTGCAGCCCCTGCTGACAGCATTTTAGACAGCGGCAACGGAGAAAGCGGAGCACGGAAGGAAAACAGGAAAGAATGCAAAGAGGCGGTGCTGCGACGGCGGTGCCGCCCATCCGTCACTGAAGAAAACTGCGCAGCGCCTCCCCGGAAGCGTCCGGCAAAAGCTGGTGCAGATGCGTCAGCATCCGCTGATAGGATTCCTCAGGCCGGCGCTGATAGACTGCGGAGGTAAACGCCGCTCCAAAGAACTGTTCCGGCGTGGAATACTCCGCCACGCCCCAGCCGTACTCTTTCCCATAGCGGTCTTTCATGTAGACGAAGTTGCTGATGACCGCATAGCTCTGGGCCTGTAAGCGGTTCATGGAGGCGTCAAAGCCTGTCGTGCCGCCTTTTCTGTAGTTGCCCTCCCGTTTCAGTATCTTGGACAGTATAGGTGCATGGGCGCTCAGCAGGTCGAAAAGTTGCTTGTCCTTGTAGGTGGCCAGCCCGTCGTCATATCGGGCGTCGAAGTCATACCCGTCCCGGCGGTAGTTGGCAAAGTCTGGGAACCACTCCGTGCTGATAAAGGCCGCTTTGTTCCCAAAGAATTTCCCGTAGGCACAGCCCGCCTCCTGAATGACCGGGCCTTTCCACTCCCATACCCCCGGCTCCTCAGAAAACCATGCGGAGGGCGCAGCGTGTTCCTCCACAGAGAAGCCGGGGAGGGTGTTGCGGAACAAGGGCAGGATACCGAGCGTCTGAATGGCGTCGATCAGGGTCTGCTTTGTCTCTATTGTGAAATCCAACCGGTTCGGCAAGGCAATTCCTCCCTTCCTCCGGGGCGAGCGGCAGACTTTTCCATCCTCACGGCTGCTTTGCCGCGTATGTTTCCGGGGACAGTTCCTTCACTTTCTCCCGGATGCCGACGAGGTCGTCAAAGGTCTCCGGACGCTTGTTCACGTCCCGCAGCAGGGCGGAGGGGTGGTAGATGGCCGTCATCCAGAACTGGCCCTTCTGCACCCACTGGCCATGCTCCCGGGTGATGCGATAATTGGGGTCGATCAGCCGCTGAGCGGCAATGCGGCCCAGGCAGACAATCATCTTGGGCCGTACCAGCTTCACCTGAGTACGGAGATAGGGGATGCAGGCGTCCTGCTCAATGTTTTGGGGGTCGCGGTTCCTGGGTGGACGGCACTTAACGATGTTGGCAATATAGTACTGGCTGCGATCCAGGTCGATAATGGCCAGCATCTGATCCAGCAGCTGCCCTGCCGCCCCCACAAAGGGGATGCCGGTCAGGTCCTCCTGCTCGCCGGGGCCTTCCCCCACGAACATGAGGTCTGCGTTGGGGTTGCCGTCGCCAAACACCACGTTGTGACGGGTGTCGGCCAGGCTGCACTTTTGGCACTGGATGCACATCGTCTGTAGCTGTTCCCAGGTTACCATAGCGGATTCCTACTCCTTCCTTCGGCAAGGTTCGCGTTCGTTATCCTTTAGTATAACACGGCTTCGCCGGAAAGGGAAGTCCGCCTGCCGCCGTTTTTCCGGAAAATGCCTTTGCGCCTTTATATTATTCTCCTTGAAATTGTTGCGGAGACCCACAAAATGTGCTAAACTAATATGGAGTATCCTGCTGCTGACCGCCTGCTCTGCAGTGAGGAGAGTCACTACCATGAAACACAAGGAAGGTGCCTTATGGCAAAACCAATGATTGCAATCGTGGGCCGGCCCAACGTGGGCAAGTCCATGCTTTTTAACCGGCTGGTCGGGAAACGGCTGTCCATCGTGGAGGACACCCCCGGCGTCACCCGGGACAGGCTGTATGCCGACTGCGAGTGGCTGGGCCGGACGTTCACCGTGGTGGACACCGGCGGCATTGAGCCCCGCAACGACAATGAAATTCTGAACTTCATGCGGGAGCAGGCGGAGATTGCCATTCAGAACGCCACCGTCATCGTCTTTGTCTGCGACATCAGGACGGGCATCACCGCCAACGATGAGGCGGTAGCCTCCATCCTCCAGCGCTCCCACAAGCCCATTGTGCTGGCGGTCAACAAGTGCGACAGCACCGGCCAGGCCGCCCTGAACAACACCGACATCTATGAATTTTATAACCTGGGCCTGGGCGACCCCATCGCCGTTTCCGCCGTCCACGGCATCGGCATGGATGAGATGCTTGAGGCCTGCTTCTCCTACTTCCCGAAAGACGCGGAAGAAGGGGAGGAGGACGACATTATTAAGGTAGCCATCATCGGCAAGCCCAACGTGGGCAAATCCTCCCTGACCAACAGGATTCTGGGGGAGGAGCGGGTCATTGTCTCCGACGTGGCGGGCACCACCCGGGACGCGGTGGACAGCTACTTTGAGAATCAGCACGGCAAATACTGCTTCATTGACACGGCGGGAATGCGGAAAAAGAGCCGTGTCACTGACCGGGTGGAGCAGTTCTCCGTCCTCCGGGCCACTATGGCCATTGACCGGGCGGATGTCTGCCTCATCCTCATCGACGCCCACGAGGGCGTCACCGAGCAGGACACCAAGGTGGCCGGGCTGGCCCACGAGGCCGGGAAGGCCTCCATCATCGTGGTCAACAAGTGGGACGACATCGAGAAGGACGACAAGACCATGGACAGATTTAAGGAGGACATCCGCCGCGATCTGGCCTATATGCCCTATGCACCCATGGCCTTCATCTCCGCCAAGACCGGGCAGCGGGTGAACACGCTGTTCCAGCTCATCAACAAGGTGTATGAAGCCTCACTGATGCGCATTACCACTGGGGTGCTGAACTCCGTGCTGGCGGATGCCACCACCAGGGTGCAGCCCCCCACCGACCGGGGCCGCCGCCTGAAGCTCTACTATATGACCCAGGTCAGCGTAGCGCCCCCTACCTTTGTGGTGTTCTGCAATGAGAAGAAGCTGTTTCACTTCTCCTATCAGCGTTATATTGAAAACCAGATTCGGGGCACCTTTGGGTTGGACGGCACACCGATTCGCCTGATTATCCGGCAAAAAGGAGACAAGGAGGAGAATTTCTGATGATCGAGGCATTACCAATGACCATTGGCGTGACCGCCCTGGTGGCGGTGGTCGCCTATCTGCTGGGCTGCTGCAACTCGGCGCTGATTATCTCCAAGTATATCCTGCACGATGACGTGCGCGACCACGGCAGCGGCAACGCCGGTCTGACCAACTTCTACCGGGTGTTTGGCAAGAAGATGGTGGTCTGGGTGGTAATTGGCGACCTGGCCAAGGCCATCCTCGCCTGCGCCTTCGGCGGCTGGATCTTCGGCACGATGATGGACTATGCCGTCGCGGGCAAACTGGTTGGCGGCATTTTCTGCATTCTGGGGCACTCCTTTCCCTTTATGTTCGGCTTTAAGGGCGGCAAGGGCGTCCTGGCCGGAGCCGGGGTCATCCTCAGCATGGACTGGCGCATTGCGCTGATTTGCCTGGGCGTGTTCGTCCTGATTGTAGTCTGCACCAGGATGGTGTCTCTGGGCTCCATGGTGGCGGCGGCGCTGTTCCCCATCACCTGCTGGACCATCTACCATGACGGACTTGTGGTGGTGTTGGCCTGTGTCGCCAGCGTGCTGATTGTAGTGCGCCACAGGGACAACGCCAGGCGCATCGCCCACGGAGAGGAAAATAAGTTCGAGTTTAAAAAGGAGTAACCGATATGAAAAAGATTGTTGTATTGGGCTCCGGCGCCTGGGGGACAGCGCTGGCGCTGCTGCTGCTGGAAAACGGCAACGATGTGACTATGTGGAGCTTCTTCCAAAGCGAATGTGATACCCTCCGGACGACCCATGAAAACCCCATGCTCCAGGGTGTGCCCATCCCGGAGGGGCTGGGCCTAACCGCTGACATGAG
This sequence comes from Clostridiales bacterium, assembly GCA_021201475.1. Lineage (GTDB taxonomy): Bacteria > Bacillota > Clostridia > Oscillospirales > Oscillospiraceae > Onthomonas. The sequence goes on along the minus strand of JAJQEV010000010.1, from coordinate 42,421 downwards.
CTGCGCCGGGGAAGCCGATGTGGTGGTGCTGGCTACCCCATCCTTTGCCTACCGTTCCACCACGGCGCAGCTGAAATCCATCATCCGTCCCGGCACGGTCATTGTCAGCGTGGGCAAGGGCTTTGAGCAGAAGACCTCCCTGCGGCTCAGCGAGGTCATTGAGTCAGAGCTTGGCCCTGACTGCCCCATTGTAGTGCTGTGCGGTCCCACTCATGCGGAGGAGGTGGGCCGGAGGGTGCCCACCGCAATTGTGGCCGCGTCCAGGTCCAGGGACGCTGCCGAGCTGGTGCAGGACCTCTTTATGAATCAGCGGTTTCGGGTGTATACCTCCTCCGACGTGGTGGGCTGCGAGGTGGGAGCCGCGCTGAAAAACGTGATGGCACTGTGCGCCGGCGTCATTGACGGCATGGGGTATGGCGACAACACCCGCGCCATGATGATGACCCGCGGGCTGACGGAAATGGCCCGGCTGGGCACCGCCATGGGCGGCTATCAGTCCACCTTTGCCGGGCTGACCGGCGTTGGGGATTTGATCGTCACCTGCACCAGCACCCACTCCCGGAATCACACCGCCGGTGTGCTGATCGGTCAGGGCATGACGCCCCAGGAGGCGCTGGATGCCATGGGCGGCAAGGTGGTGGAGGGCTACTATGCCGCCGCCACCGGTGTGGAGTTGGCGAAGAAGTGGAACGTGGAGCTGCCCATCACCCAGGCGGCCTACGCTGTGCTGTATGAGGGCGAGCGGGTGGAGGATATGTTCCACTCGCTGATGACCCGTAAAAAGACCCACGAGGTAGAGGACGCCTGGGTCAGCTAGCTGCTTTGGAGACAGTTATCACTTCATGAAGTACCGGACGATTTTATTTGACCTGGACGGCACCCTTTTGAACACTTTGGACGACCTGCACGCTGCCTGCAATTATGCGCTGGCTGCGGTAGGGGAGCCGCTCCGCAGCAGGGAAGAGGTGCGCCGTTTTGTGGGCAACGGCATTGGAATGCTGCTGGAGCGGGCGATTCCCGGAGGGACGGCCAATCCCCGGTATGAGGAGGCCCTCGACCTGTTGCAACGCTACTACTGTGCCTACGACCGGGTGAAAACAGCCCCCTACGAAGGCGTGTTGCCGCTGCTGGATGCGCTGACGGAGCGGGGGTACCGCCTGGGCGTCGTTTCCAACAAACCGGACGGACCGGTGAAGAACCTGTGCCGTGCCTGCTTTGGGGACAGGATTGCCGTTGCCATCGGGGAGCGGGCGGGCATCCGCCGGAAGCCCGCACCGGACACGGTGCTGGAGGCGCTGCGGGCGCTGGGGGCAGACCCCGCCTCCGCCCTCTATGTGGGGGACAGCGAGGTGGACCTCGCTACGGCCCGAAACGCCGGGTTACCTTGCCTGTCTGTGACCTGGGGCTTCCGGGATAGAGATGTACTCATAGCGGCCGGTGCGACGGCTCTGGTGGATAACCCCCAAGAGGTGCTGGCCTTCCTGAAGGAAAAGGAGGGGTCATGCGGGTGTTGATTGACGGCGACGGCTGCCCGGTGGTGAACGATGCGCTGGCGCTGTGCCGTCGGTACGGTGTGCCATGCCTCATTTTCTGCGATACAGCCCATGAGCTACAGCGGGAGGGCGCGGAGACCGTCGTGGTGCCCAAAGGGGCGGACAGCGCCGACTTCGCCCTGGTGAACCGGGTGGAGCCGGGGGATGTGGTGGTGACCCAGGATTACGGCCTGGCGGCCATGTGCCTGAGCCGGCAGGCAGCGGTGCTGAACCAGGACGGCAAGCGCTATACGGAGGAGAATATTGACGGCCTGCTCTACACCCGCTATCTCGGCGGCAAGGTGCGCCGGGGCGGCGGGCGGCTGAAAGGGCCGCCCAGGCGGAAGCCGTCGCAAACGGAAGCCTTCCGCGCTGCGCTGCGGCAGCTGTTGGAACGGAATGGATGAATCGCCCGGCTTTGACGAAATTGTCAGAAAGCACGACTATAAGCAGATAATTTTCAGAAATATGCCGAAAATAAGGCTGCTATCTTGCAAAGAAACAAGTGATTCATGTATAATAATGAAAACAGTCAACTGACGCCGTGTGTAAAGCATGAGAAGAAAAGGAGGAACCTTTCTATATGAATGAGAAAAACGTACCCGTACAAGATAATAAAATGGGCGTCTTGCCCGTCAACCAGCTGCTGCTCAGCATGGCTTTGCCGCTGATTATCTCCATGCTGGTGCAGGCGGCTTATAATATTGTGGACAGCGTGTTCGTCTCCATGGTCAGCGAGGACGCCCTGACGGCGGTTTCCCTGGCCTTCCCGATTCAAACGGTGATGATTGCCGTGGCCAACGGTACCGGTGTCGGTGTCAACTCCATCCTGTCCAAGGCGCTGGGGGAGAAGAAGCATGGTGAGGCTACCCAGATGGCGAATCACGGTATCTTTCTGGCGTTCTGCTCCTTCCTGGTCTTTGTGCTGGTGGGTGCGTTTGTCAGCGGGCCGTTCTATCACAGTCAGGTCAGCGCGGACAGCGAGATTGCCATCGGCGGCATTCAGTACATGACCATCTGCTGCTGCTTCAGCTTTGGCCTGTTTATGCAGAATATGCTGGAGCGGCTGCTCCAGTCCACCGGTCACACCGTCCAGACCATGATCAGCCAATCCACCGGCGCTATCATCAATATCATTCTGGACCCGCTGCTGATTTTCGGTGTGGGTATTTTCCCGGAGATGGGTGTGGCCGGTGCGGCTATCGCTACGGTAATCGGTCAGCATATAGCGGCCTGCATTGCCTTCTATATGAACATCAGGTATAATACGGAAATCAGCCTGTCCCTCCGCAAGGTTTTCCAGCCTAAGCTGGACATCATCAAGCGGATTTATGTGGTAGGTGTGCCTACCATCATCATGCAGTCCATCGGCTCGGTGACGACCTACGGCATGAACCTGATTTTGGTCTCCTTCACCACTACCGCCACCACGGTCTACGGCGTCTATTACAAGCTGCAATCCATCTTCTTCATGCCGGTGTTTGGCCTGACCAGCGCCATGGTGCCTATCATCGCCTTCAACTACGGCGCGCAAAAGCGCAGCCGTTTGGTGCAGACCATTAGGCTGGGTGTCTGTTATGCATTGGGCTTCATGGCCTTGGGCATTGTGCTGTTCCAGGCATTCCCGGCGCAGTTGTTGAGCATTTTCAGCGCATCGGAGAGTATGCTGGAAATTGGCGTGCCTGCGCTGCGAACCCTTTCTCTGAGCTATATCTTTGCCGGTGTCTGCATTGTACTGGGCACTACGTTCCAGGCGTTGGGGAACGGCGTATACTCCATGCTGGTGTCCTTTGGACGCCAAATCGTGGTGCTGCTGCCGGTGGCCTATTTTCTGTCCAAGGTGGGTGGCCTGTCCACCATCTGGTGGGCCTTCCCCATCGCGGAGCTGGTGAGCATGGGGCTGTCCCTTTACTTCTTCCTGCGTATCTACCGGAAGGTGATTCGCAACGTCCCCGATGTGGCGTAAAAACGGCCCTAAACCAGTTTTACCAGAAAAAGGTGTGAGGAAATTTGAATTTCTTCACACCTTTTTCACCGTTTTCTGTCGAACTGTGGTAGAATGACGGTATTACGGCGTTTGGCGCGGAGGGATACGCAAATGAAGCAATGGATACGGCGGGGCCTGACCGCCCTTTGCCTGCTGCTTTGCCTGGCGGGGCTGCTGGTCTGCTCGTCCGATTCCAACCTGGGGCGGTGGGTCTATTATCTGCCGGAGACGGTGGAGTTCAACGGGCAGGATATTGAGGTGGACAGCACCCTGGAGCGCAGCGAGCTGGAGGAGGGCAGCTTCTCCTGGGACGAGGATGGGACGCTGTCCTACAGCGGGGAAGCCCTGTACGGCGTCGATCTGTCCGCCCATCAGGGAGAGGTGGACTGGGCTGCGGTGGCGGCGTCCGGGGTGGACTTTGCCATGCTCCGGGTGGGCTACCGGGGATACGGCACCGGCGCGCTGACGGAGGACGGCCGGTTTGCGGAGAACCTCGCCGGTGCGCAGGAGGCCGGGCTTCAGGTGGGGGTGTACTTCTTCTCTCAGGCTGTCTCAGAGGAGGAAGCAGAGGAGGAGGCCGCCTTCGTGCTGGCCCTGCTGGACGGGCAGGCGCTGGAGTTTCCCATCGCCTATGACTGGGAATACATCACCTATGACGATGCCCGCACCGACGGCCTGGATGCTGACACGGTGACAGCCTGCGCGGCGGTCTTCTGTGCCGCCATAGAAGCGGCCGGGTATGACGCCATGGTGTACTGCAATGGTGAGCTGGGCTATCTGAACTATGACCTCAGTCAGTTGTGGGACTACGAGTTGTGGTACGCCCAATACGCCGATTCTCCCGGCTTCGCCTATGCCATCTCCATGTGGCAGTATTCCAGCTCCGGCACAGTCGGCGGAATCGAGGGGGACGTGGATTTGGACATCTGGTTCCTCCCGGCGGAAACGGAGACGGAAGCGGAATAAAAGCAGTTCCGGGAAACAAATTTGCGGAATGATAGGCCGAAAAGGCAAAAAAAATTGTCCAAATTCACAAAAAAATGATTGTTAAACTGTTCACAAAACCAGAAAATTGCGCTATAATAGTGCAGTATTATGGAGCGGTGTGCGTGAGGGTAATGCGCGGCTCTTTGGGCGTCCATTTTGGGCTGACCAGTTGGCATGGATTTCTGAAAAGGGAGCAGGAATCCGTGCCAACTGGCACAGCAAATCGGATGAACTGCCACACGAAGGGTATGTCTGCATCCTCTTGTTACACGCTGAAAGAGAGAAGGCTGTGATTGTGAATTTGATACCCGTCCTGATTCTGTTTCCGTTTCTGATGGCCGCAGTCCTGGCGCTGGTGAAGGATGACAAAGCGCGGGGCCTCTGCGTTTACATCGGTTCCGGCGTCACGATGGTGCTGGCTGTCTCTGTCAGCATCTGGTGGCTTTCCAATGGGCAGGAAGACCTGCTGCTGTTTCAGGAGACCTCGCTGGTGGATCACCTGATGATCGTCGGCGACCTGTTCCTGATGTGCCTGGTGGTCTATCTGAGCGTCAAGTACAAGAAGTATCCCATCGTACTGCTCAGCGTCGTCCAGACCCTTGGCGTGCTGTGGGTGGAGCTGTTCGGCGGCTCTGTGGAGGAGACGCCCCATATCCTGGTGGATCGGCTCAGCGTCATCCTGATGCTGATCGTTGCCATCATCGGCGGCCTGATTGTCATCTATGCCGTGGGCTATATGCGGGGCTATGTGCATCACCACACAGAGTTTGCAGACCGGAGAGGCTTTTTCTTCCCCATGCTGTTTGTCTTTCTGGGGGCCATGTTCGGCCTGGTACTGTCGGAGAGCATGACCTGGATGTATTTCTTCTGGGAGATCACCTCCGTCTGCTCCTTCCTCCTGATTGGCTACACCAGAACGGATGAAGCGGTACATAACAGCTTCCGCGCCCTGTGGATGAACCTGCTGGGCGGCCTGGGCTATGCGATGGGCATCATCTGGTTTGCCGTGACCCATCACTCCTTCAGCCTGTCGGCAATGGTATCCGTCGGGAAGGGCGGGGATATGGTGGCCGTTGCCTGTGTGGCGCTTCTGAGCTTTGCGGCGCTGACGAAGTCCGCCCAAATGCCTTTCAGCCAGTGGCTGCTGGGCGCTATGGTGGCGCCCACCCCCACCTCCGCTCTGCTGCACTCGGCCACCATGGTCAAGGCAGGCGTGTATCTGTTGCTACGGCTGGCCCCTGCCCTGCAAAACAACTGGGCCGGGTACATGGTGGCCTTTATTGGCGGCTTCACCTTCTTTGTGGCCTCGCTGTTGGCCATCTCCCAGACGGACGCCAAGAAGATTCTGGCCTATTCCACCATCTCCAACCTGGGCCTGATCACCGCCTGCGCCGGTATCGGCGCGTCGGAGACCTACTGGGCGGCGGTATTCCTGATTATGTTCCATGCGGTGTCCAAGTCCATGCTGTTCCAGTCTGTTGGCGCGGTGGAGATTTCCACCGGCAGCCGTGACGTGGAGACCATGCATGGCCTGATGCTGCGGATGCCAAAGCTGGCTGTCGTTATGGTCATTGGCATCTGCGGTATGTTCCTGGCTCCCTTCGGTATGTTGGTCTCCAAGTGGGCTGCGCTGAAAGCCTTCGTGGATGCAGGCGGCCTGCTGGGAACAGTTATGCCGCTGTTTGTCTGCTTTGGCTCCGCCACCACCTGCCTGTACTGGTCGAAGTGGCTGTGCCGCCTGCTGGTGGTGGACCATATCCGCACAACGAAGGACATCACTGGCAGGAATGAGTACGTCTCCCTGTTCTCCCACGCCGCTGTTATGATTCTGCTGTGCGTCAGCTTCCCTGCGCTGTCCACCAACCTGGTGTTGCCCATTGTCACCGAACTTTACGGTGAGGTAGACCCCACCATCACCACCGGCAATCTGCTGTTTATGGTGGTGTTGCTGTTCTGTGTGTTCGTGATTCCTCTCATGGTGTTCCTGGTGACCAGGCGTTCCCACCCCCATCCGGTGATGAGCTATGTGGCTGGTATCAATACCGGAGACAGCCAGCACTTTGTGGACTCCATGGGGGAGGAGAAGGAGATTCAGACCACTTCCTGGTACATGGAGGACTGGTTCGGGGAGAAAAAGCTGATGTTCCCCAGTCTGGCAATCTCCAGCTTTATCATCGTGCTTTGTATGATTCTGCTGTTGGGAGGTGTGGTCGCATGATGCTGAGTGTGATTGTTGGAGTTGGATACCTTCTGTTTGCCCCACTGCTGGGAGGATTGCTGGACGGCATGGGCCGCGTGGTGTCCGCCCGTATGCAGGGGCGGAAAGGCCCCTCCGTGTTGCAGCCATTCTGGGATCTGCAAAAGCTGCTGAAAAAGGAACTGATGACGGTCAGCCGTATGCAGCTGATTATGATTGGCTCCTATACGCTGTTTGTCATTCTGTCCGGTACGCTGTTTTTCAGCGGCAATGACATTATGATGTGCTTCTTCTCCCTGACCACAGCGGATATGTTCCTGGTGGTGGCGGCCAGCTGCACCGGCTCCCCCTTCTCCACCATGGGTGCCAACCGTGAGCTGGTTCAGATGGCATCCTATGAGCCGATGCTGCTGCTCACCGGCTCACCGGCGTGGGTTTCTATCTGGCAGACGGCACCTTCCGGGTATCCACCATCGGCACGCATGAGGGCCTGCCCGCCATTGTGATGCTGCCCGGCTTTTTCATCGGGGTGGTGGTGATTCTGGCCATCAAGCTGCGGAAAAGTCCCTTTGACATCTCCACCTCTCACCATGCCCATCAGGAGATGGTGAAGGGTACCACAACAGAGTTGTCCGGCCCGACACTGGCCTGCTACACCATTGCGGACTGGTATGAACAGGTCTTGCTGATGGGGCTTGTCGGCATCTTCTTTGCCAACAACCAGTGGTGGTCCGTGGTGGTGGCGCTGGTCTGCATTGTCCTGGTCTACTTCTTTGAAGTGCTGATTGACAACACCTGTGCCCGCGTCAAGTGGCAGCTCATGTTTCAGGTGGCATGGGGCGTTACCCTGGTGGCCGCCGGCACCAATCTGCTGATTTTGCAGATGATTCGTTAAGGAGGGGGTAGAAGATGAAATTATCCAGATCTCCCTGGCTGATTCACTACGATTGCTCCAGCTGCAACGGCTGTGATATTGAGGTTCTGGCATCTACCATGCCCCGCTATGACCTGGAGCGCTTTGGCATCATCAACTCCGGCGACCCCATGCACGCGGATATTTTGCTGACCACCGGAGGCTGCAACGCTCAGAACGCCCCGGTGCTGAAGCAGATTTACGACCAGATGCCCGATCCCAAGGTGGTGGTGGCGGTGGGCACTTGCGCCTGCACCGGAGGCATCTTTAAGAGCTGCTACAACATCCAGGGCGGCACCGATACAGTGATTCCGGTGGACGTGTACGTCACCGGCTGCGCGGCCCGGCCCCAGTCCATCATTGACGGCGTGGTGCAGGCCCTGGCCATCCTGGACAAAAAGTATGAGTCTTATACCGAGGATCCAAAGGAGGGCATCTAAGCATGGCAAAACTGACTTACAAGGTGGATGACATTGACATTGGCGAGCTGATGCCCCGCTGCGCGGCCTATAAGGGCTACGGTTGGCGGCTGTGCCAAATCCACAGCGTTCGCACGAAAATCGGCTATGAGCTGACCTACTCTCTGGCCAAGGATTATGAGCTGCACAACTTCCGCGTCACCGTGGAGGAGACGGAGGAGGTCCCCAGCATCACCCCTATCTATGCCTGCGCGTGGATGTACGAAAACGAAATTGCGGAGCTGTTCGGAGTCAATATTGAGAACATTCGGCTGAACTATGACCGGAAGCTGTACAAGCTGAACGTCGAGACGCCGTTTAAGTAATCGAGGTGCGCTGAGATGAGTAAGAAAAGTGTGGTACCCTTTGGCCCTCAGCATCCTGTCCTGCCGGAGCCGATCCACCTGGATTTGGTTCTGGAGGACGAAAAGGTAGTGGACGTTATCCCGGAAATCGGCTTCGTCCACAGAGGGCTGGAGCATTTGGTGGACAAACGGGATTTTAAGGATTACGTCTATGTGGCGGAGCGCATCTGCGGCATTTGCTCCTTCATGCACGGCATGGGCTACTGCGAGTCCATTGAGTACGGCATGGGCATTGAGATTCCCAACCGGGCCAAATACCTGCGCACCATCTGGGCGGAGATGAGCCGCGTTCATTCCCATCTGCTGTGGCTGGGTCTGCTGGCGGACGGCTTTGGCTTTGAGTCCCTGTTCAACGAGTGCTGGCGGATTCGGGAGGATGTGCTGGATATGCTGGAGGCGTCTACCGGCGGCCGATGCGTGTTCTCCGTGAACAACGTGGGCGGCGTCATCAAGGACATGGACAGCGCCATGCTCCATAGCTTTGTGGAAAAGTTTGACAAAATCGAACGGGATCTTCACGACGTGGTGGACACCTTCCTGAATGACTATACGGTAAAAAGTCGTCTGGTGGGGGTTGGCTACCTGTCCGAGCAAGCCGCCTGGGGCCTGGGCGCCTGCGGCCCCATGGCCCGGGCCTCCGGCCGTGCGCTGGATATGCGGATGCTGGGCTACGCCGCCTATGGCGATTTGGATGTGAAAATCGCCACCTCGGACGGCTGCGACTGCTACGCCCGTACAGAGGTCCGGATTCAGGAGATTTTCAACGCCATCGACCTGATTCGTCAGGCGGTGGACAAGATTCCCGCGGGTGACCTGATTGTCCCGGTGAAGGGCAACCCCACCGGCGAGTTTATGGTGCGCATGGAGCAGCCCCGGGGCGAAGCCTGCTACTTCACCAAGGGCAACGGCACCCCTTATCTGGACCGGTTCCGTGTGCGCACTCCGACCTTTGCCAACATTCCCGCCATGACGGAGATTATGAAAGGCTGCGACGTGGCGGATATTCCAATGATTATCCTGACCATTGACCCCTGCGTCAGCTGCACGGAGAGGTGATAGACCATGGGATTGATGACATTTGCCAGGGTTGCCGTGCGCAACCTGTTCTCCAAGCCGTACACCACCAACTACCCCTACGAACCGGCGGTTTACCCGGAACGTTCCCGGGGCCGCATCCTGCTGGATCACAGCAAATGTGTCCTCTGCGGCCTGTGCAGCACCCATTGCCCTACGGACACCATCTTTATTGATCGGAAAGCCGGCACCTGGAACATGAACCGCTTTGACTGCGTCCAGTGCGGCAACTGCGTGAAGGTCTGCCCCAAGTCGGCCCTTTCCATCGTGCCAGGTTACTTTACGCCCAATGTGGATAAGGTGATTGAGACGAATCAAATCAAGGCTCCTGCCGCCTTCACCGGCAACACGACAGAGCCCGGCGCGATTCCCACCGGTCCGGCTATGGCCGTACCTGTGGTGAACGACGCCTGTATCCTGTGCGGCGCCTGCGCGGCCCAGTGCCCTGCCGGGGCTATCACGGTGGAGGACGGCTGGTCCGTCAACGCGGAGGCATGCCTGGGCTGCGAGGGCTGTATCTCCACCTGCCCGGAGAACGCCCTGAGCATGAAGAGCGCCATGGCCCCCGGCCACGAGGCGGCTATGGCCGCTTCCGACAAGGAGTGGGGCGTGCAGCGGAAGCTGGGCCGTCGGCCCTATGTGCCCCAGTTTGACAAGGACGGGGAGGAGATTCCCGTTCCCGCCTGCATTATGCCGGACTATGTGGATGAGTGGGCCGACCTGCCCGTCTCCACGCCGGAGAACTGCGTCTACTGCGGCCTCTGCTCCAAGCAGTGCCCCAAGGGCGCTATCGTGGTGGACCGGAAGGAAAAGATTTGGGAAGTGGACAACGCCGAGTGTATCCGCTGCGGCATCTGCGTAGAAAACTGTCCGAAGCAGGCTCTGACACTGCCCGATGTCACCAAGGATGTGCCGGTGGAAGAGGAAGCGGACTTCATCATTGCCTGCCTGGAGCCGGGCTACAATGCCGAGTTCACCGACCTGCCTAAGAAGGGCGACGCTTGTGTGTACTGCTCGCTGTGCGCGAAGAAGTGCCCTGCCGGTGCGCTGACCGTAGACCGCAAGACCAAGACCTGGATGGTTGACAACGAGCTGTGCGTCCGCTGCGGCGTCTGCGCCGGGGTATGCCCCAAGAAGTGCATTGACCTTTAATCATTGACTTCATTCTGCCGCCGGTGGGTCCTCCCACCGGCGGACTTTCCAATGGGGGAGGGATTCTATGGCTGCTGCGGCGGAGCGCATTACCGTATATGGCATGGTGCAGGGCATCGGATTCCGTCCCTTTGTGGCCCGTCTGGCGGAGGAGATGGGGGTTGGCGGTACCGTCCGCAACAGCGGCGGCATTGTGACGATTCAGGCAACGGCGAAGCGGGCGGTGCTGGAGCGCTTTGTGGAGCGTCTGGAAGGTGAGTGTCCCCCTGGTGGCCGTATTGACCGCATTCAGCGAGAGCAACTGCCCCCTGGGCAGAACAGCAGCTTTGCCATTGTGGAGAGCGAACCGTCTGCCGGGGAGCCGCCCCTGATTCCGCCCGACCTGCCCACCTGCCCCCGCTGTGTGCGGGAACTGCATGACAGGGGGAACCGCCGATACCGCTATCCCTTCATCAGCTGCGTGGCCTGCGGCCCCCGTTACAGCGTCCTCAAAGCATTGCCCTATGACCGGTGCAATATCACGATGGACGTATTCCCCATGTGCGAGGACTGCCAAAGGGAATATACGGCCAAACAGGATGTGCGCCGTCACGCCCAGACCATCGCCTGCCACAGCTGCGGCCCGGTGCTGGCCCTGGACACCAGGGCGGAGCATCTCACCCGGGAAGCGGCCCTCCAACGGGGGGTGGAACTGCTGAAAGACGGCAAAATCCTGGCTGTGAAAGACATCGGCGGCTATCACCTGGCCTGCGACCCCAACTGTGAGGAGGCGAACCGCCGCCTGCGGCAGCTGAAGGGCCGGGAGAAGAAGCCCTTCGCGGTGCTGTTCCCCGATGTGGGGATGGTTCGGCGGTATTGCTGTCTCTCCGATGAGGAGGAGCGGCTGCTGACTTCAGCAGCCCGGCCCATTGTCCTGCTGAAAAAGCGGCCCGGTATGGACTTTGCCCCTTCCTGCTGCGGCAGCAGCCTGGAAATCGGGGCCATGTTGCCCTGCAATCCGCTGCAAATCCTCCTGTCAGAGGAGTGCGGCCCGCTGGTGATGACCAGCGGCAACCGCTCCGGCGCGCCTATGGTAATTGCAGATGAGCCTATGCTGAACTGGCTGCGGGAGAGCGAACTACTGGACGGGGTGCTGTCCCACGGGCGGGAAATTTTGACCCCGCTGGACGATTCCGTGGCCCGCATTGTGGAAGGGGAGACGCAGTTCTTCCGCCGGGCCAGAGGCTATGTGCCGGAGCCGATCAACCTGCCGCAGAAAGCAAAGAAGCCTTTTTTTGCAGCGGGGGGCGATTTAAAGGCGTGCTTCGGGCTGGTCAGCGGCAGCCGGGTCTATCTCAGCCAGCACTTTGGGGACTTGGAGGAGTTGGATGCGTTCCAATCCTACCAGGCTGCGGCAGAGCGGATGGAAGAGCTGTTTCAAATCAGGCCGGAGCGTGGCATCTGTGACAGACACCCCGGATATTTTTCCGGGAACTATACCCATCAGCGCTATGGGGACTGCGCCGCCGTCCAGCATCACCACGCCCACGTCGCCTCGGCCATGGCGGAGTACGGCCTGACCGGGCCTGTGCTGGGGGTTGCCTTTGACGGCACCGGCTATGGCGCGGACGGCACCGTTTGGGGCGGGGAATTTCTGCTCTGCGCCGGCCCCAATATGGTGCGTATGGGGCATATCGCCGCAGTCCCCATGCTGGGCGGCGATGAGAGCGCCAGAAATGCCGATGCCAGCCTGACGGCCTATCTGCTTCAAGCTGGTTTGACCGGGGAAGGGGCGCGATTCCAAACAGTGGAAGCGGCGCTCCGCCTGGGTGTCAACACGGTGCGCTCCTCCTCCATGGGACGACTCTTCGACGCGGCGGCAGCGCTGCTGGACATCTGCCACTATAACAGCTATGAAGGGGAGTGTGCCATCCTCCTGGAGCAGGCGGCAGCACAGGCGGAATCGGCCTGGCCCCTGTCCTTCCCGGTGGAGGAACAGGGCGGCTGCCTTGTGGGGGACAGCGCCGCCCTGATACGGGCTATGCGGGAAGGGCAGGAGCGCGGAGCCTCCCCTGCATCGCTGGCCCTGGGCTTCCACCATGCCGTGGCGGAGCTGACACTGGCGATTTGCCGGCGCCAGCGGGAGGTCAGCGGCGTGGAGCAGGTGGCCCTGTCCGGCGGCACCTTTCAGAACCGTATCCTGCTGGAACGGACTGCGGCTCTGCTGCGGGCGGACGGTTTCAACGTTTACTACAACCGTAAGGTGCCACCGGGAGACGGCGGCCTCGCCCTGGGGCAGGCCTGGGTCACGATTTTGGCGCAGCAGGTGACAGATCAGCGATTTGAATGACAGGAGGAAGAACCCATGTGTGTTGCATTGCCTGGAAAAGTGACTGCGGTGGAAGGCCGCACCGCCACGGTGGATTTTAGCGGAAATATCGTTCAGGCTCGGGCTGGACTGGTACCGGTCAAGGTGGGGGACTGGGTGCTGGTACACGCGGGCTGCATCCTGCAAACGGTCTCTGCCAACGAGGCGGAGGAGATGGAGGACATCTTCCGGGAGGTAGAAGCTCTTGGCGTTTGATTTGGAGGCGGTCAAAGCCTATCTGGCCGCCTATGACGGCCCGCCCGTGCGCATCATGGAGGTGTGCGGCAGCCACACCGCCGCCATCTCCAAACTGGGGATTCCTTCGATGCTCAGTGAGCGGATTCAGCTCATCTCTGGCCCCGGCTGCCCCGTCTGCGTCACGCCCACGGCCTACATTGACCGGCTGATTGACCTGAGCCTGACCGAGGGCTGCGCGGTTTGCACCTTTGGCGACCTGCTCCGCGTGCCGGGCAGCCGGGACAGGGAGGTGCGCACTCTGAACCTGGCGAAGGGGAGAGGGGGTAAAGTTTATATGCTTTACTCACCCATGGACATTCTTCCTCTGGCGGAGCAGCACCCGGAATGGACGTGGTACTTCGCCGCCGTTGGCTTTGAGACCACCACCCCGGTCTATGCCCTTCTGCTACAGACGCTGGAGGAGCGGGGCATCACCAATGTGAAACTGGTAACGGCCCTGAAAACTATGCCTGCCGTGATTGCGCATCTGTGCGAAAATGGCGCAAATATCGACGCTTTCCTTGCACCTGGCCATGTCAGCGTGGTGACAGGGGCCCAGGCGTTCCGCCCGCTGGCGGAGCGGTACCGGCTGCCCTTCGTCGTGTCCGGCTTCCAGGGGGGCGAACTGCTGACGGCGATTTACGGGGCGGTACGCTCCGTGGGGCAGGGCAGGGTGCTGAACCTGTATCCTTCCGTTGTGACGGAGCAGGGAAACTGTGAAGCACAAGCACTTGTCAGTCATTATTTCCGGCCCTGCACAGCCGTTTGGCGCGGTATGGGAGAGATTGCCGATTCCGGCATGATGCTTCGCCCGGAGTTTTCCGCCTATGAAGGGGGCAGCGCCGGTTTGAACCGGGACAACGCCAATCCCGCCTGCTCCTGCGGAGCGGTGCTGTCCGGCAAGCTGCGGCCCCAAGACTGCCCCCTCTTTGGCAAGGGGTGCAATCCCATGAATCCCCAGGGGGCGTGTATGGTCTCCACCGAGGGAAGCTGCTTCCAGTATTTGACCAATCATCGTGACAGGTAGGTGTTCACCATGAAAATCACAACGGCCCACGGCGCAGGCGGCAGAGCCACCGGCGAGTTGATTGGGCGAATTTTCGCCCGTCACTTCGACAATGAGATATTAAATCAGATGGAGGACAGCGCCGTCGTGCCTGCCTCCGGGCGCATCGCTCTGACCACGGACAGCTTCGTGGTGACGCCCCTGACCTTCCCCGGCGGGGATATTGGGCGGCTGTGCGTCTGCGGCACCGTGAACGATCTGGCCATGCGGGGGGCCGTTCCCCAATACCTGACCTGCGGCTTCATTCTGGAGGAGGGACTGGACAGCGCGCTGCTGGAGACGTTGGTGGCAAGCATGGCGGCTACGGCCAGGGAGGCCGGGGTGACTATCGTGGCCGGTGACACCAAGGTGGTGGAAGGCCAGGGCGGCCTCTACGTCAATACCGCCGGGGTTGGCTTCGTCCCGGACGGGATGGAGATTTCTGCCGCCCGCTGCGCCCCCGGGGACGTTGTGCTGGTGTCCGGCGACTTGGGCGACCATCACGCCTGCATCCTCAGCCAGCGGATGGGGATTCAAAACGGAATTCAGAGCGACTGCGCTCCCCTCGGCGGCATGGTGCAGGAGCTGCTGGCGGCCGGTATCCAGGTACACTCCCTCCGGGATGTGACGCGGGGCGGGCTGGCCACTGTGCTGAAGGAATTAGCCGAGGCTTCCAAATGCAGCATCACTTTGGAGGAGGCAGCCCTTCCTGTGACCCCCCAGGTGCGGGACTTCTGCGGCCTGCTGGGACTGGACCCCCTTTATATGGGCAATGAAGGCAAGCTGGTGGCCGTCCTCCCGGCGGCTCAGGCGGAGGATGCCCTGGCAGTGCTTCGGCGGAGCAAGTACGGCAGCCACGCGGCCTGCATCGGCGTGGTGGGGGATGAGGAGCCGGGGCTCCTGACCATTAAGACCCCCATCGGCGGCAGGCGTGTGCTGGATGTGCTCCAGGATGAGGGCTTGCCCAGAATTTGTTAAAAAAGACAACCTCGCATCACTGCTTTGCCACAGTGATGCGAGGCTTTTGTTTTATCTATCCTTTGTCGGACGATGACACCGGATTACCGTATTCGTCCAACGCCTTCCACTTGCGGACAAAATCCGGCACCAGCACCCCGCCGGTGGATGCCTGCCAGTGGCTGTAGAGCACCCTGGCAAAGTTCACCCGCGCTTTGCTGTGGGGGAAGCGCAGATACCCGGGGTTTAAGTCCCAGATGCGTACCCGGTCCAGGCCGTCAGCATCCTTTAAGAGCTTTGCCAGCAGGGTACCCCGCGCTATGTTCTGCACCCTGTATCGCTCCAGCATCTGAGGCAGAAGGGCGTCGTCCCTGGCGTGAACGTCCACCGCTGCGGAAATCTCCGCCAGTTCCTCCCCGGTGCAGCCGGTCAGCTCCCCTAGCCGCAGGGCGGAGCGTCGGCCATGCTCGGTGTCCTCCCGGTCATTGATGCGGCCCACATCGTGGTAGGCGCAGGCATCCAGCAGCAGCAAGGTATCCCCCTGGGTGCAGCCCTCCTCCATAGCTCCCATGGCTCCGTGGCATACGGTGCGGACGATGTGGCCTACGCCATGAAGGTTGCTTTCATAGAGGGCGTCCCGGTTCAGCCGGGCCAGCGCATCAGCGCAATCACCGGCGTAGGGGCTTTCCAGGAAGCGGGCCACCAGTGGGGCGTCATCGCCCCAATCTGCCGATTGCAGAAGCAGCATCAGCCGTTCGCCGTCATCCATTTTGTTCACTCCTTCCGCGTCATATGCTGTACGGCGGCTTTCAGCATCAGCCGTTTGGTGCCCACCGTGTCAAAGGCAATCTCCACCAACGCATCGCCGCCCATAGGCAGCACGTTGACGATCATGCCCCGGCCAAAGGCGGTGTGCTCCACCACGGTACCCTTCTGGTATTGGCTCAGCAGCTGGAAGGAGGCCTGTACCGCCCGCTGGCCGGTGGGCTTCGCGTCATGGTGAATACTGATGCCTCCGCCCAGGGGGCCGCGGTTCCTCAGAGACTGGTGCGGCTGCCTGCCATAGCGGCTGCCCTGCCCATGCTCGGCGCCTTCCTGGTTGGACTGAGACTGGTCAGTGTCTTTCCAGCGGCCGCCATACTCCCGCTTGTCGGTCTCATAGGCCCGGCCGCTTTTTTCCAGATAGCCGTCGGGGATTTCCTTAATGAAGCGGGACGGCTGGTTGGAGTTGGTGCGCCCAAACAGCATTCGCTGGGTGGCGGAGGTCAGGAACAGCCGCTCCTTGGCCCTGGTCATGGCCACATAGCACAGCCGCCGCTCCTCCTCCATCTCATCCTGTTCGCCAATGGCCCGCAGACCCGGGAAGATGCCTTCCTCCACACCGGCCACAAAGACCCAGGGAAATTCCAGCCCTTTGGCGGCGTGCATGGTCATCATCAGGACGCAGTTGTCGCTGTCTTGGGCGCTGTCCAGGTCGGTGTAAAGAGCTACCTCGTCCAGGAAGCCCGCCAGAGTGGGTTGGACGGCGTTCTCCACATAGGACTGGATGTTGGAGCGCAGCTCCCGGACGTTTTCGATGCGGTTCCGGTTTTCAAAGGTATTCTTCGCTTCCAGCGCCGCTACATAGCCGGTGGCTGTTACCACCTCATCGTAGAAGTCGCAGAGCTCCATCGTCTCCGATTTCCGGCGCAAATCATCAATCATGGCCAGAAATGCGTCTAGCTTGACGCTGCTCTTGGACAGCGCCGGATAGGCGCGGGACTTGCGGAGAATGGCGGAGATCGGTTGATTTTCCTGGTGCGCCAGCTCGGTAGCGCTGTCCACCGTCTTGGCTCCAATGCCGCGGGCAGGAACGTTAATGATGCGGCGGAGGCGCAAATCGTCCGCCTCGTTGTGAATGACGCAGAGGTAGGACAGCATATCCTTGATCTCTGCCCGGTCAAAGAATTTCATGCCGCCGATCACCTTATAGGGGATGCCGTTGCGCTTGAAGCCCTGCTCGATGGCGTTGGATTGGGCGTTCATCCGGTACAGCACAGCGCAATCCTTCCACGCCATTCCGGAGCTGACCGCCAACATGATTTGGGCGGAGATGTACTGGGCCTCGTCTGCCTCATTGACGGCGGAGTAGCATTTAATCTTTTCCCCGTCGGGATGCTCCGTCCACAGATTTTTCCCCTTGCGCTCGGTGTTATTGCCAATGACGGCGTTGGCCGCGCTCAGGATGTTCTTGGTGGAGCGGTAGTTCTGCTCCAGCCGGATGACACGGGTGCCCTGGTATTGATGTTCGAACTGTAGGATGTTCTCAATGGTGGCGCCGCGAAAGCGATAGATAGACTGGTCATCGTCGCCCACCACGCAGATGTTTTCCCACTTTCCCGCCAGGAGGGACACCAGAAGGTATTGCAGGTGATTAGTGTCCTGGTACTCATCCACCAGCACATAGCGGAATTTATCCTGCCAGTAGGAGCGCACCTCGTCCTCCGATTCCAGCAGTCTCACCGTATGGAGAATGAGGTCGTCAAAGTCCAGGGCGTCGGCCTCCCACAGGCGGCGCTCATACTCCTGATAGACCCTGGCGATTTGCTGCCCGTGAAGATCTCCGGAGTCCCTGGCCTTCTGGGCGTAATCCCCGGCCAGCAGCATCTCCTCCTTGGCCTTGGAGATGGCAGAGAGGACGGCGCGGGGCGCCAGCGTCCGGTCGTCCAGGTTGAAGGATTTCAGCACATCCTTCACCACCCGAAGGGAATCATCCGTATCATAAATGGTGAAGGAAGTGGAAAAGCCAAGCAGGTCAATATGCCTGCGCAGGATGCGGACGCAGGCGGAGTGAAAGGTGGAGGCCCAGACGCCGTCCGCCTCCAGCCCCAGCCTGGCTGCCAGCCGGTCTTTCAGCTCACCGGCGGCCTTATTGGTGAAGGTAATGGCGAGGATGGACCATGGTGTGACCGGATGGCACCGGCACAGCATCTCCGCCCGGCGGGCATCCTCCGGGGCGGGATGCGCCAGATAGCCCTCCAGGAACTCCACGTCCTCAGGGGTCGCCCAATCCGGCGTCTCGCCGCATTGGGGGTCGCTGCCGCAGCCGTATTTAATCAGGTTGGATATGCGGTCAATCAGTACCGTCGTCTTTCCGCTGCCCGCCCCGGCCAGCAGCAGCAACGGCCCTTCCGTGGCAAAGACGCCCTGGCGCTGCTCCGGGTTCAGGTGCAGGTATTCTGTTTCAATGACGGCCCGCCGCAGCTGGCAGAAGCGCTGGGCCTGTGCAGGTTCCAACATATCAAAATTCCCCTATTCTATCTGTTCTGATGTTATTTTACGCCTTTTCTTTCCGGATTGCAACCGGAGAATCCGGCCAGAAACCAGGGACCTTTTTCACAGGAATTTTCGGAAAAGGAAACTTTATACAGTTCACAATATCGTATTGTTATTTCTGCGCCGCTGTGCTATATTGATAATGGTTTAGTGTGCAGGAGAGCCGGTTATGGCGTACAGCTATATAGGTTGTGGAACTGCAGAAAGACGGTGAATGACTATGGCCGGGAATCGCAATCTGCATGATTCTGTTTTTCCAAAGGTGTTGGACATGAGGAAGCGTTTTTCGGCGCTCAGGTGGTGGGAAGCCTGACCCGGTTCGGGCTGTAAGGAGGAGTATATGCATCAAATAACTGTCAGATTGTGCAGTCGAATCATGATGACCAAAATGCAGGTGATTGTCCTGCTGCCGGAGAAACGGGATTACACCCGGAAAATGCCGGTGGTTTGGCTCCTGCATGGTGCTACGGAGACACCGGAGGACTTCCTCTATCGCTGTGATCTCCAACAGTTACTGCGGGATTCTGAAGCAATGGTTGTGATGCCGGAGGGAATGAACAGCGACTTTGCTGACCAGCCTCAATTTGGCACCGGCTATCGCTTTGCGGAGTTCTTCTTTCAGGAGCTGATGCCCTTTATTACCAACAGCCTTTCCGGCAGTAAAGTTCGGGAGGAGAACTTCATCACCGGCTATTCCATGGGCGGCGCCGGCGCTCTCATGCTGGGCCTTGCGCATCCGGAAAAATTTGCCGTGATTGCGCCCCTGGGCGCTGGCGTCCGGGAATATGAATTTCTGTTACCTGACTTGGAACTTAGCGGTGAGGACTTCCGCAAAAAGGCAAACGCCAACCGGAAAGCCTACCCTACGGAATACGGCGATCCCGCTTTTGGGATTACGCCGAAAGAGATTAACATGATTGCAAAATTCCCCATGGTGGCAGACTACGTTGGCTCCATGGAGTGTACTGGCAAACGCTTTGCAGAGGCGGACTTCGATGCACTGCCCTCTCTTTGGTTCTGCTGCGGCGAGGAGGATGGCTGTTGCAGTAAAGTCACAGGCTTTGTCACCCGTGCCAGAGCAATGGGCTTTGAGAGAATCCAACAAAAGATTTTACCGGGCCTCGATCATTCAGATGAAAAAGCGTGTGTCTGGGAATGCTTCCGGCACCTTTTCCCTGAGCTTATGGATAAACAGAACAAAGGTAATATCCTGAATTGAAACGAAAGGCAAAATAAATATCATGGATTTCATACACGACAAAAAAATCCTCATCGTAGACGATGATGAGGGAATCCGCAATATGATCCGTGTCATTCTGGGAAAGGAGCAGTTCCGCAGTCTCTCCGTAGCGGAGACGGGAACGAACGCTGTGCAAATTTGCAGGGAATGGCAGCCCGACCTGGTGATTCTGGACATCATGCTCCCCGACATGGACGGCTACGAGGTCTGCCGCAGGATACGGGAATTTTCCATGTGTCCCGTCCTGTTCCTGTCCGCGAAGTCGGAGGAGACTGACCGGATCATCTCATACACCATCGGCGGCGACGACTATATCACCAAGCCCTTCAGCCCGAAGGAGCTGGTTGCTCATATCAACGCCATCCTGCGGCGGCAAAGCTATTATGAAGGCCGCAGTGATACCTCCTCATCCTATTCCTTTGGGGAATTTACGCTGGATTTTGACCGGAGGGAGCTTTTGCGGGGACAGGCTCCGGTTTCCCTGACAGCCAGGGAATATCTGCTGTTGGAATATCTGGTACGCAACCGGAATATCACGCTGAGCCGGGAGCAGATTGTCCGCAACGTGTGGGACAGCGATTATGACGGGTACGACAACACCGTTACCGTCCATATGCGCCATCTGCGGGAAAAGGTGGAGCCTGACCCGTCCCACCCCCTCTGGCTGAAAACGGTCAAGGGCAGAGGATACATCTTTGATGATCGGAGTGCAAAGCGATGAACAGAAAAATTATCTCCGAATATCTGAAAACCCTTGTCTTTGCAGTAGTGGCAACGCTGGTGGCCGGAGCGCTCCTGTGTTATCTGTTCTTTTTTGGCGGGAAAACGGTGGATACTTCCATGCCGCAGTACCTTATCCTGAACATCAATCAGTATTTGAGCCAGTCGGAGACGGGCTTCTCTCTGGAGGAAGAAGGCATGGAGCAGCTGGATGTACATGACCTGTGGCTGCAAATCGTCGATGGGGACGGAGCCGCGGTCTATGCTTATAACACGAACTCTGACATCCCAGACGCCTACACCAACTTTGAGCTGGTGAACATTACCCTGACCTCTGACCGGCTCCCCGGCTATACGGTGTATGCCAGCGCTTACGATAGCGGCGCAGGGGAATATACGGTTCTGATCGGATGCAGCAGCTCCCTTGTTACGAAGGATTCCTACAATCTGTCAGGGAACAGAGTGACTGTGGCGATGCACTGTGTCGTTATCTTCCTGGTTGTGGCGGCATTGTTTGTTGCGGTCGCCTCCATCGCCTTTTCCAGAAAAATCTCCACACCCGTAGCGGATATGATGGAGGAGATTGAAGCCGTTTCCAGCGGCGGGGAGCTGAAAGCGCACCCCCGTAGGAACCTGTTTGCCGAGGTGTTTGAGCGAATCCGCATTTTACGGGACAAGCTGGCTTACAACGATAAAATGCGGGCGGAATGGATCGCCAACATCTCTCACGACATCAAAACGCCCCTGTCTACCATAAAAGGATATGGGGAGCTGCTGGCGGACGCAGACTATGCTTTTGCAGAAGCCGAGGTCCAGCAGTATGCGGCAGAAATCCTCAAGGCAGAGAAAACGCTGGAGGGTCTGGTGGACGATCTGAAAATCAGTCAGTCTATGATTGAAGGTCAGGTCGTACTAAAACGGGAACAGGTAGAGCTTGGCGCATTGATCCAGGACTGCATCGGAAAGGTAAGCCCTAAACTGATGGGAGCCTCCGAGATTCTTTTCTCACCATCGGAGCCTGTCTGGCTGGACTGTGACCGGCGCTACATGGGGCGGTGCCTGCTCAACATCATCAGCAACGCCTTTGTCCACAACCCGAACACAAAAATCGCCGTCCGAATTAACATGGCACAGGAAAACGGCCATGTTATCATCCGGATCGGCGATAATGGGAAAGGGATGTCTCCCGACGAGATCAACCACGCCTTTGAACGCTATTACCGTGGCACTTCCTCTGAACAGGTGGAGGGTACCGGCCTGGGGTTGGCTATCGCAAAGGAAACCGTCGCCGCCCACGGAGGCACCATTCAAATTGAAAGCAGCGTAGGCAGCGGCACAACGTTTATCATTACATTCTGAAAAAATCTTAGACGGAGAAGTATTGCGCCTTGATTTCCTCGGTGAATGGGACGATGTCTCCGTTGCAGATGAAATAAATCTGATCGCAGAGCTTCTCCAGATACTGGTGCTGATGGCTGGTCAGCAGAATCGTTTTCCCCTGGCCTTTCAGCCGCTCCAGAATCTGCGTGACCTCCCGGTTTGCCTCAAAATCCAGAGCATTGTATGGTTCGTCCAGAATCACAATGCTCTGGTTTTCCATAATAGCCTGTGCAATGCCCAGCTTCTGCTTCATTCCCATGGAGTATTTCCGCACCGGCGTCCTGTCCGCATCGTCCAGCCCGACGGAACGCATAGTCTCCCGAATCGTCTCGTCATCCACGATATCCCGTATCTGCGCCAGCATTTTCAGGTTCTGGAATCCGGAAAGATACCCAATAAAGCCGGTTTCATTGATGAGAATCCCCACGTCTTTGGGAAAATCCTCTCCGCCGCTGCCCAGCAGTTCACCATTGACCCTGACTTCTCCGCTGTCGGGCGGGAGCAGACCCACCATCAGCTGGAACAGCACGGATTTTCCGGCGCCGTTGCGCCCTGCAAACCCGATGCACGCTCCTGCATTTACTTCCAAATTCACATCACGGTAAATTTGTTTGCCTCCAAAGCTCTTGCTGATATTTTTCAATTTAATCACAGTATTCATCTGTTTTTCCTCCTTGCGATATTGAATAATTTCAGGGCAACAAGTATTCCCGCCATACACAGTGCGGCGGCAGCATAGCCGCTCCAACCGTCAGCGGTAAGCTGCAAAAGCTGGTATGCCGCTGAGATACCAAAGGGCCACCAGCGGAAGGGAAGCAGAAATCCCACCCCATAGCCGAGGAACGGGATAAAGAAGGACAGCACCGTATTCCCGGACAAGCCATACAAAGCAAGTGACAGCTCGTACAATAACAGCATCTCCGGCAGCTTCAGCAGTACGGCGGCGAGCAGGGTGGCGAGAAAGTCTGCCTCTGACACGCCGAAATAACTGTAATATTCCGCCGCCGCTCCTGCCCCATAGCCATACAGGAGATACAAAACCGTCATCGTACCCGCCAGCAAAGCCGCATACCAGAGCCAATAGCGCAGAATAAACCGAACACATCCCCGGTCGGTCAGGGTACGCCACTGCCGAAAGCTGCCGGTGCGGAGCAATGCCGCATCGTTTTTCCTCTCCCTCTCCGCCTGCCAGAACACGCTGATCTGTATCAGCGGAAAGGCAAACCAGGCGAGCGCATACAAAAGCTCGATCAGGTTGACGCTCTTTGCTGAATACCCCCGCAGCAGTGACCACGCAAAGTCAGCAAGATTACCGCCGGAGGAAAGCTGTGGAAATACCCCAAGGGCGATCAGCAGTACCAGGTAGAGCGGTACGAGCCCTCTTCTCGGCGCAGGAGAGAAAAATGCGGAGCGATTCTTTCCGTTTTCCCAGAATTGGATTCGTTTTTTCCTCCGAATTCTGCGGGGCAGGTCATTTGCTCCTGCCAGAAGGAATACACCCATGACTGCCAGATTGACTGCCACCGCCAACGGCGAAACCAACAGCAGCGCATGATGCAGAATATAATAATTGTTGACAAAAAGGAATTCCAGGGGCGACTCATCAAAATGCGATACAAACCCAACGATGGCGCTCACGATAATAATTACGCAGGCTGTCAGCATTCCCTTGCTGCCCCAGAATTGGCTGGCAAGGAAAATCACAGCATAGAGAAATAAGCTGCCCAGCCACAGATACCCCGCCGCACCCAGCAGCGCTGCCACTGGGCTTCCAAAATAGCGCTGATAGCCGGCCAGCAGCTCCAGGAAGCCGCCGCTATAATAGCTTGACGCTTCGCTCACGGTAAAGGCATTGACCGGTGCCAGACTGAAAGCGCCGATGATGGCTGCAAGCAGGATATGAACAGCGATCAACAGCGCAAGTCTGACCGCAGCAGCAGTAAGTGTCACGGAATTGTAGCGGGAAAACGAACCATACCGTATGATCTCTGAATTGGCGTGGTTTCGCACTTCCTTACCGGTCACAAACACCAGGAAGAACAGCCAGCCATAAATCAGATAATAGTGGTCTGTCAGCGCATACAGGACATATTCGAACAGAGACAGCTGGGCTGACTGCGCCACCGTCAGCGTCAGGTTGCTGCTGCTCATAGCCACGAACACCGCTAAAATAATAAAATATGCGAGAACATCATCCTTTTTCCACAGCTTGCTTTTTATGAGCTTTAACTTCATATCGGCTCTTCTCCCTCCTGCTCAGTGCCAGCACGATTACGACTGCGATGATGACAAAGGAAATCGTTCCGGCAAAATAATTATAAACGTGCATACTGTTGGGACTCAGCCGGTTCAACTGGATTGACGTGACAACGCTATACTCCGGTATCTGGAGCAGAGAGGTAATCAAATTCTCCGCCACAAAGTATACAAAAGGCGCAATGCTCACAATGAAAACATTCTCCGCATACAGAGCCAAACCGTACCCGAACAGGGTAAACAGACCTGCATTAAAACCTTTCCACAGGCACCATACAAGGCCGAACGCCACGGGATGTGAAACCATCAGGCCGCCGAACACATAGCTTTCCAACCCGGACTGGTAGCCAGGAGTCGCCTCAAATGGCAGGATGTACTCCGAAAACAGAAGCCCGCAAAAATAGGTCAAGGCAATTCCCGCCATACAGAGCAGGAATCCCGCCAGCATATGATGTGCCACATATCGTTTGCGCGACATCCGTGTGCTGGAATAATGCAGAAATCCATCCGCCTTTTTGTAATACAGTGTGAAGGAAAAGGGCAGTGAGGCCAGCAGCGGCAAAAAGAAGTCCAGCGGCTCACAGCCATAAATCCAAATCTGAATCCTGTGTTCTATCGCCGTATTTCCTGCAAACACCATGCAGGAAACGAGAAGGACAACCAGCGCAATGCCAAACGCTGCCAATGCGGGGAAAAGCTGCTCCTTCATGAGAGTTTTCAATAATCTAAAGTTCATAGGTCTGCCTCCTGTACAACAAAACGCTTGTTGTTCGTGTTCTGGTATGGACTTAGTATATAGCGTGTGGCTTAAGACGAGATTATCGCAAGATTAATTCTATATTAAATTCCCGAAAGATTAACAAAACAGCACTCCAGGGCTAAACTATTGAAGTGCTGTCTGTTTTCGGTAAGATGAAACCAGTACAAAAGGCCCCAGAATGTGAACCCAAGATTACATAAAAAGAGCCATTGTCAGCACCTGAAATATCAGCTACCATTAGTTTGTTTCAAGAACTAAGGAGGTAGCAGAAAGGTGTTAAGAATGGCTCAAGTATAGTATATCAAAGATCTCTATGAAAATGAAGAGAAAAGTTTGCGGGAAATTTCCCGCATCACAGGGCATGATTTTCGCACGGTACAGAAATATGCCTACTGTGATGATTGGAACGAGACAGCAAAGCCGAATGTAGATCCAAAGAGCTTTCCTGTGCTGGGGCCGTATATCCCCATCGTAGATCAATGGCTGGAGGCTGACCGAAAAATCCCCAGAAAGCAGCGGCATACGGCCAAGCGCATTTTTGACCGGCTGAAAGAGGAGTACGGATTCACGGGAGGATATACTTCGGTCAAGGTGTATGTCCGTATGAAAAGCGGCTTATACGGATGCAGCAGGATGGCTATATCCCGTTAGAGCATCTTCCCGGCGACGCTCAGGCCGACTTCGGAGAATTCCTGTTTTACGACGCAGAGGGCAGAGAACAGAAAGGATACGCACTGACGATCTCCTTCCCGTATTCCAACAAGGGCTTTACACAGGCATTTCCCTCGCAGAACCAGGAATGCCTTCTGATTCAATATTTTCGAGAAGTTTGTCATCAGCACCGGCACCCCGGTCCCCAGCAGGGCGTTGGCAATGCAGGCGGCTGTAAATGATTTTCCTGTTCCAACGTCGCCCCAAAGCAGGAGACCGAGGTTGTTCTTTTTGACCTCCGGCCAACTGTCCACATATCGCCTTGCCATCTGGATGCTGGGGCTGTCCGCTGCCTTCTCAAACGTCCAGTCATACAAGGCCCGCTCCTGAATGCCGTTGGCTTTCAGGCTGTAGATATGATTCCGACGGTTCATCTCCGCCAGCTCACGCTCGTATTTGTCCAGCTCCTCTTTGGCACAGCTACACATACAGGAGACAATGCTCTGTCTGCCTGCGATCTCCACCCGGCATTGGGTGGGCGTATGGCATTTCTTGCAGTAAAAAAGGCCGTCCTCTCCGACATACTCCTCGTCGGAAGGCTCGGCCTTCATGTTCCGGTCAAAGAGGGAAGATAACAGCTCGTTCATAAGCTTTCTCCTTCTTCGCATCTGTAGTTGTCATGGCTGTAGGTTCCTGCTGTTCCTGGATTAGAGGCCGCCTGTCACCGGTCACGCCTTGCCCAGCTCCGAATGGTCGCCAGGTGGCTCTTGTATGACTTCCCGGTGGAGGCCATATACTCGGACAATCGCTTAATCCGTCGCTGATAGTCCTGGGGGAACTCGGCCTGTAAAGAAGAAAGCTCAGAATCTGACAGAAGGACGTTGCCATACTCCCCATACTGGTGGCGAGGCTCTTTCTCATTCTTTCTTTTATTTGAGTCAGTATTTAATTCTTCTTTACTTAATTGTTCTTTATTTAATTGTGGCGGGTTTTCCGGACGCGGTTTTGCCGCATCCGGTTTTGCCGCATCCGGGTTATCCGTGTCCGGTTTTACCGTGTCCGGATTTCCCGCACACGGTTTTTCCGTACACGGTTCACGAGGCATTTCATAGATCACATACTCAATGCCGCCCATCTTTCCATCATCCCGGCGAAGCTGATGCCGTTCCAGATAGCCATACTGCTCCAGCTCCTGCAAGATTTTGACGATGCTGTCTTTGCCCTCCTTGCAGATGGCAACCAGGCCCCGGACGCTGTAATCCCAGGTCTCCGGCAGGCTCAGACAGAGGGAGAGCAGACCCTTTGCTTTCAGCGTCAGGTTCCTGTCTCTCAGGTGGTAGTTGCTCATGGTTGTATAATTTGTGTTTTTCTCAACACGAAAGACCGGCATGAAAGCTCACCTCCTCCGCCCGTCGGCCTGCCGCTTACGGTACAGACAGTGTTTATACCGGCACCGGATTCCCTTGCTGCCGGAGGTGTGATACCGGCAGTAGCGGCAGTCTGGGAACTTCCCGTCCTTGCTCTTGTCATAGCTATCCTCCGGATATTTCTTCTTTCCCATCACGGACTCCTTTCCTGGTTCCGGTCTGCTCTTGCGGCCAGCCGGTTCTTGAAAACAGCGTTTATCACATCCACGGTACACCAGCCGATGCAGGGCGAATATTCACCGTAGGGACAGCCATCACACCGGCTGCGCTCAGATGGCTCCTCCTCACGGATGAGATAGGCACAGTTCTGCTCTCCCATCAGACAACCCTTCTTCCGGCCCTGCCAGTAGTAGCAGAACTTGCAGTCATTGGGCTTATCTCTGGAATATCGCACGTTGCTATCTGCTGTATTTCCGCTCATGGTTCCTTCACCTCCACTTGTTTCATGGCATAAAAAAGAGCGTGTACCCATCCCCGAAATTGGGGCGATACACGCTCTGAATTTATGTATTGGGATTGTCATCCACACAGGTATTAAAAAATCGAGGCCGAAACGGTCTCGAACACAGCGAAAAAGCACTTTTTAGGCACTTTTTGAGTTAGTCCAAATATATCACTAGCATTATCGCAGATTCCCTGCAAAGAAACGCCGTCAATATAAAGCTCGAACATCCTGCGGACGATAACTGCTTCTTCCGGGATGATGATATATTTCCGCTGTTCCTCATCGTAGCGGTATCCGAGGATATGTTTATTTGCCGTACCGATTTCGCCGGATTCAAAGCGTTTTCTTTTGCCCCACTTGCTGTTATCCGAGATAGAACGGCTTTCTTCCTGGGCAAAGAATACAAGTAGCGAGAGCATGAGCTCGCCGTCCTCGGATATTGAGTTGATCTGTTCTTTTTCAAATCGGACCTCAATACCCAGCTCCTTCCGTTGCCGTACTGTCTCCAGCAGGTCAACCGTGTTTCTTGCAAAGCGGGAGATGGATTTCGTAAGAATGATAGTGATATTTCCGGCCTTGCAGTCTTTCAGCATCCGCATGAACTCTGATCGTCCATCGGCGGATGTTCCGGTTATCCCATAATCCGCATATACGCCGATATATTCCCATTCAGGGTTCTTCTGAATCAGTCCGCTGTAATAGCTCACCTGCGCAGAAAGCGAATGAGCAAGACGCTCAGTATCTTTGGAAACGCGGGCATAAGCGGCGACCTTTTTGCGGGTAGGAACCGTCGGGATAATCGGCTCTATTTTGCTGATTTTACGCATAAAATCACCCCTTTCCGCTACTATATATCGCGCTAAACTCGCCGGTTATCAAGTCATTTTCGGAGAATAATGTACCCAAAGATGGCGCGTATTTTTTGAGCAGTTTTGTATCAATTTCAGAGTATTCCTCGGCGGTCAGCAGCCCCTGTCGGAACAAACTTTTTACCACGGATATGGCGGACTGGTAGCGAAGCGCCGCGCTAAATTCTTTCTCATTCATCACCGCCACCGCCTTTGTATCGGTCACGGATATAGCATTCATGGCAGCAGTATTTCCGATGGGCGTTGCCGTATGCCGTGAACCTTTTCCCACACCCCGCACAGACGAAGGAATAGACAGCCTTGCGCTTCACGGCTTCCGGGTGGCTGTTCTACCATGCTATGCGGCACTCTGGAGAACAGAATTTTATGTGCTTTCTTCCGGGTTTCTGCTCGATGGGTTTTCCACATTTCGGGCAGCGGTCTGATGGAATATCTATGCGACTGTTCTCGGCTTTGCAGCCCGTCAGCCTTTTCTTTCGACAAAATGCGACAACAGCATTTTTGGTAAGCCCTGCTGACTTGGCGATGGTGGCATAACCGTACCCTTGTTCACGCAGCCCTTCTACTTGGATTTCCTGTTCAACTGTCATACCCAAAACCTCCTCAGCATACGGACACGTCTGGTGTCGTTTGAGGGGGTGTTGAGGCAAAAAATATAACGCCTGCCAGGGAAATCAATCCCCGGCAGGCATTACTCATGTCCGGCTTACTGCTTTTTGAGATACGTCCCGCAGCAGAAGCCGGGAAGAATTGTTGTAATATTGAAGCGTTGCAACATGTTCCGTTATTGCGTTTGCCTGTTACTATAATATTTGCCCTTTGGTTATGGTAGCCAGCCATAGGCATGGGACATCTCGTTGTAGGCTTTCGTGAAGGAATCGCTTTCCCGCTGCGCTACGCATCTGTGAGGAAAAAAGACGTACTTCACGCCCTGAACTGCCGAGGCGCGTCATCCGCCTTGCCAACGGTGCTGTATGCTACACGCATTGATTCCTTTGTGCAACCGCTATTAAAGCATACGAACCGCCGAAATGTAAGCAAAAGCTTGCCGGTATTTTTCGCCGTTCTTCCCCAGCGACCGAACGCCTCCAGGCGGCTACAAGCTGCTTTCCCGGCGTAAAAGCATTAGATCATGCCCAGTTGACCGTCCGCAGAGGCACGGTTCACGCGCTGATGGGCGAGAATGGCGCGGGCAAGTCCACGCTGATGAAATGCCTGTTCGGCATTTACTACAAGGACGAGGGCTCCGTCTTTCTGGAGGGGAAGGAGGTCAACTTCAAAACCAGTAAGGAGGCCATGGAAAACGGCGTAGCCATGGTGCATCAGGAGCTGAACCAGGCGCTGAAGCGCTCCGTCATGGATAACCTCTGGCTGGGGCGCTACCCGCTGACCGCCGGTATCATGGTAGACGAAAAGAAAATGCTGGAGGACACGAAGGCGATTTTCGAGGAGCTGAAAATCGATGTGGACCCCTACCAGAAGATGAGCGAGCTGCCCGTCTCCAAGCGGCAGATGGTGGAGATTGCCAAGGCCGTCTCCTATCACTCTAAGGTCATCGTCTTTGACGAGCCCACCTCCTCCCTGACGGAGCAGGAGGTGGAGCATCTGTTCTGGATTATTGATATGCTCCGGGAGCGGGGCTGCGGCATTATTTACATCTCCCATAAGATGGCGGAAATTCTGCGCATCTCCGATGAAGTCACCGTCATGCGGGACGGTCAGTGGATTGCCACAAAGCCTGCCGCCGAGCTGAACAACGAGTCGCTGATCAAGCTGATGGTGGGTCGAGAGCTGAGCAACCAGTTCCCGCCCAAGACCAACAAGCCCGGCGACGTACTGCTGGAGGTGGAAGGGCTGACCGGACAGTATAACCAGCTGAAGGATGTCGCCTTCACCGCCCGGAAGGGCGAGATTCTGGGCCTGGCGGGGCTGGACGGCAGCGGCCGTACCGAGACGCTGGAGTCCATCTTCGGCATCGCCACCCGGCACTCCGGCACCATCAAGCTGGAGGGCAAGGAGGTCAGCAATAAGAACTCCCGCCAGTCACTGAAGGCAGGCTTCGCTCTGCTGACGGAGGAGCGCCGCGCCACCGGCATCTTCGGCATCCGGGACATCAAGGATAATACCGTTATCTCCAGCCTGAAACATCACCTGGCCCATGGCCTGTGGCTCAGCGAACCCTCCATGCGGAAGGCGACCCAGTGGGGCATCGACACATTAAAGACCAAGACCCCCACCCAGGAGACCAAGATTCGTTCCCTGTCCGGCGGCAACCAGCAGAAGGTCATCTTTGCCCGTTGGCTGCTGACTAATCCGAAGGTGCTACTGCTGGATGAACCCACCCGGGGCATCGACGTGGGCGCAAAATATGAGATTTACCAGCTGATCATCGACCAGGCAAACGCCGGAACCACCGTTGTGATGGTATCCTCCGAAATGGCAGAGCTGCTGGGCGTGTGCGACCGCATCATCGTCATGAGCGGCGGCCGTGTGGCCGGGGAAGTGGACGCCAAGACTACGACCCAGGAAGAGATTCTGACGCTGGCCGCAAAATATGTATAAGAGGGAGGCTGCTGCACTATGAATAACCCTGTCAAATCGTTACGGCAGACCAGTGAACGCTATAAGGCCATGGACGGGAAGGATCGCCGCGCTTTTATTGTGGACACACTGCTGAACAACGCAATTTACATCATCCTGATCGTTTTCGTGATTTTCACCTACACCCGGAACTCCAACATCATCTCCAAGAGCTCCATCATCAACATCATTAGCCTGACCGCCTCCAGCCTGCCCATGGCGCTGGGCATCGGCGGCTGCATCGTCCTGACGGGCACCGACCTTTCCGCAGGCCGCACCGTGGGTCTGACCGCCGCCATCTCGGCCACGCTGCTCCTGTCCCTGACTACGGCTAACAAGTTCTTTACCAACCTGGGCGAGGTGCCCCTGGTGCTGGTGTTGCTGCTGGCGCTACTGGTAGGCGGGCTGGTAGGCCTGACCAACGGCTTCTTTGTGGCGCGGTTCCAGCTGCACCCCTTCATCGTCACCCTGGCCACCCAGCTGATTGTCTACGGCATCTGCCTGCTCTACTATATGTCCCATGACAACAACGGCCAGTCTATCTCCGGCCTGTCTGACGCCTATAAGAACGCCATCACCGGTAGCGTCATCAGCAGGATAACAGGAGGGGCGCTGGTCATACCAAACTATGTGATCTATGCCGTCATCGTGCTGATCGTCATGTGGTTCATTTGGAACAAGACCACCTTCGGCAAGAATATGTTCGCCGTGGGCTCCAACGCCGAGGCGGCCAACGTGTCCGGCGTCAACGTGTTCTTCACCACCATGATGGTGCACACCCTGGCCGGCGTCACCTATGGCTACACCGGTTTCATTGAGGCGGCGCGTATCGGCTCCAACACCGCAAACACCGGCCTGAACTACGAGTGCGACGCCATCGCGGCCTGCGTCATCGGCGGCGTCTCCTTCGTCGGCGGCACCGGCACCATCGGCGGTGTTGTGCTGGGCGTATTCCTGCTCCGCATCATCTTCGTGGGGCTGAACTTCCTGTCCGTCTCCGGCAACATGCAGTACATTATCAAGGGCGCCATCATCCTGCTGGCCTGCTCCATTGATATGCGCAAGTACCTGACTCGGAAGTAACTTATGAGCGAGCAAATTCCCCTGAAAGAGGAAAAAAAAGAAACCGAAACTGCCACTCCCCGGCGGTACGGGCTGTTCGGCGTGTCCACCTACCCCAAAAAGAGCGGGATGGACGACACCCAGCGCCGGAGCGTGGGCCGCTGGAGCAGCGCCCTTGTGGCGGTCATGGCGGCGCTGGTGCTGATTCTGGTCATCGTCGGCGCAGGAAGCTCCGGCGGCCTGACCGTTACCTTTGACACCCAGGGCGGCAGCGCCGCGGAGACCCAGTCGGTTCCCTACGGCGGCACCGTGGAGGAGCCGGAGGACGTGGTGCGGCCGGGATACACCCTGGCGTACTGGTCCCTGTATCCGGACGGCAGCGAGGCGTGGGATTTTTCCTCCGACGCTGTGGAGGAGGGCATCACCCTGTACGCCATCTGGGAGGAAGCGTAAAAACAAACGAACTGAGCTGCGCGATGAAATTCATCTATGCGCGGCTCAGTTTTTTTGTAGATAGAATGTAATCGTCAGACTAAACAGCGGTTAGACCCCCGCGAGATAATTGTAGTGTCTCTAAATTGCGTTGTATACCGTCAATAAGACTGTAGAGATAGAGCGTGGCCTCAGTGTAACTGCGGGGCACTAAAGCAGACAAATGAAACAAGCGAAACCTACTTCGGATTATATTGATTTGAAGTTAGCTGTCTCTAGCCATAGGGTAAAAAAGAAGCCTAATATATTTACCCAAATTCAACAAAACCGCCTGAGATGCATAGTAGAACGCACTCTACGCAACTCAGGCGGTCAATTTATGTCAAAAATACTCTTGTAGTAAACTCATACCAGCACCTCCTAAAAGATTCCCTTGCATTATAGCCCAGACTACGCTGCTTGAAATGTAATTTAAATGACAATTTGGGAGGAAACTGCATGAAATTCAAGCTCTGATTTTGATGTACTCCCCCTTCAATATACACCGGGAAAGTAAGAGGGGACAGGCATGGCAAAGCGGAAAGAAAATTGAGCTTGAATACAGGATTTGGCTCGTGGAGGAATGCGTTGCAAAACGTATGCGAAAGGGAAGCGTTGCACGACGTGCAGGCATCTCGCCTGCGGCAGTGAAAAAATGGGCCAGCCTCTAATGCAGGTGCTGGATCAGCTGTGCGGCTTGGACAAGGAAAACCGGAGGTGACGGGTGTCACGTCCCATCGGAAGGGAGCACCTTTTCTTGAGCGCACACCTCGGGCCACCCCGGCAGCCTGCCACTCTGGTACAGCACCCCGTACAGCCCCTCCGCCGGGCAGCCCTCCGGTACCGGCACCCCTGGCACGGTCAGGGTGAAGCCCTCCGGCGCGGGCCGCTCCGCCCCCAGCAGCAGCCGCCCCTCCCCCGGCGCCGCCGGGGTAAAGCACAGCGTCACGTCTCCCGCCCCGGCCAGCACCGGAATGCCGCTCTCCCGCTGGAGGAGCAGCGCCACCCGCTCCCGCTCCGGCAGGTCCAGGGCCAGCGCCCGCACCTGGCCGGACAGCCGCTCCAGCGCTTCCCACACCTCCCTGGTGGTGCGGCTGGCCAGAACGCCCACCGTGGCCTCTCCCCAGGGGATGCCCCGCCGGGTCAGTTCGGCCAGGGCCAGCTCCGCCGCCGCGCTCTGCCACAGGCTGCGGGTGGACACCAGGGACGGCTCCGGCGTCACCATTCCACCCTCCGGCAGGTTCAGCGTGCAGTGCACCCCCGCCCGGCGCAGCACCGCCCCCACCCGGCGGCTGTTCCAGCGGCGGGGCAGTTCCACCCGCAGGAGGGGCAGACCGCAGACCGCCTCCTCATAATAACAGGGCCGCCAAAGGGCAGGATTCTTCACATAGTAGGCATACAAGGCACACTCCTCCTGTTGCGTGGGCGAAGTTTTTATGCTAAACTATCGGTGCAAACAACCGTGAACTCACTTCCATAGGAGAAGTCTATTATGCTGCATCTCAACAATATCACCCTTCCCATCGGCTATGACGAGGACGCCCTGCGCCGCAAGGTGTCCAGGCTGCTGCGCATTTCCCCCACCGGTATCCGGGAGCTGCATCTGGTGAAGCAGTCCATCGACGCCCGCAGGAAGCGGGATTTGCATCTGGTGGTCTCCGTCAACGTGGCGGTGGACGATGAGGCGGGGGTGCTGAAGCGTTGCCAGAGCAATCAGGTGACGCTGCTGCCGGAGGCCCGCTATGCGTTCCCCAAGGTGACCCGTACCGGCGGCAGGCCGGTGGTGGTGGGGATGGGGCCTGCCGGGCTGTTCGCCGCCCTGTATCTGGCCCGGGCGGGGGTGCCCTCCCTGGTGCTGGAGCGGGGCCAGCCGGTGGAGCAGCGGGAGCAGGCCGTCTCCGCCTTCTGGCGCACTGGCGTGCTGAACCCTGACAGCAACGTGCAGTTCGGGGAGGGCGGCGCAGGTACCTTCTCCGACGGCAAGCTGACCACCGGCACCCATGACGCCCGCATCGCCACGGTGCTGGACACCCTGGTGGCCGCAGGTGCGCCGGAGGATGTGCGCCACTCCTTCCGCCCCCATGTGGGGACGGACGTGCTGCGCCAGGTGGTGCGCCGCATCCGGGAGGAGCTGCTGGCCCTGGGCTGCGAGATACGCTTTGAGACCGCCCTCACCGGCCTGGACGTCCAGGGGGGCGCGTTGACCGGCATCACCGTATCCGGGCCGGAGGGACGCTACCACCTCCCAGTGGATACGCTGATTCTGGCCCCCGGGCACTCCGCCAGGGACACCTTCGCCATGCTGCTGGCATCCGGCGTCGCCATGGAGCGCAAGCCCTTCGCCGTCGGCGTCCGCATCGAGCATTTGCAGGAGGCCATCTCCCAGGCCCAGTATGGGGACGCCTGGGCGACCCTGCCCCCCAGCGACTACCGCCTCAGCTGCCACCTCCCCGGCGGCAGGAGCGTCTTTTCCTTCTGCGTCTGCCCCGGCGGGCAGGTGGTGGCCTCCGCCAGTGAAGAGGGCCATTTGGTCACCAACGGCATGAGCTATCGGGCCAGGGACGGGAAGAACATCAACGGCGGCCTGCTGGTGGGGGTCGGCCCGGAGGACTTCGGCCCTGGCGACGTGCTGGCGGGCGTCCGCTTCCAGCGGCAATGGGAACGTGCCGCCTTTCTGGCGGGAGGCGGCGGCTACCGCGCCCCCGCCCAGCTGGTGGGGGACTTCCTGGCGTCCCGCCCCAGTGTCGGCCCCGGCGGCGTGCTGCCCACCTATCAGCCCGGCGTCACCTGGACAGAGATGGACGGGGTTCTCCCCGGCTACGTCTCCGCCGCCCTGCGGGAGGCCCTGCCGGTGCTGAACCGGAAGGTACACGGCTTCGCCGCGCCGGAGGCGGTGCTGACCGGCGTGGAGACCCGCTCCTCCTCCCCAGTGAAAATCCTGCGGGACGAGGGCTGTCAGTCCAACATCCGGGGCGTCTACCCCTGCGGCGAGGGCTGCGGCTACGCGGGGGGCATTATGTCCGCCGCCGTGGACGGCGTCCGGGTGGCGGAGCAGGTGGCAATACAGTAAACGAGGAATCTTCATACAGTTTTCGAGGCGAAGAAACCCCCCATCCGGAACGTATCCTGTTCCGGATGGAGGTAAACATGGCCTTTAGATATAATCTACTATTTATTATATGCATAAAGTGGGCTAAAAAGGTTTCCTAATCATCGGGGGGACCCTTTTCGTATGTTGTTTATTATGTTGCATATATGCGCTCATTCCCGTCTGAATCTATCCGAATGAGCCGCACGCCCCTGTAATCAGGATTATCTCTATAATCATTGAACACATCCCAAGCATTATCAAAACCAGAAACACTTCTAGAACCAGGGCCAAAATGTTTAATTTTTGCTTTGCGTTCAGTCATATCAAAGTCAACAACACTAATGTCATCCCATTCAATCCTATATCCATAAGAGTCTTCTTCTGGGGTAGCTGATGATTCCAAATATCTTATACTTCTTGCCATAATCGTTCCTTTCTCCGTTGCGTCTTTATAATAACGCATAAAACTATATTTTTTACTGGCATCCTTCCTAAATTGCTTAGTGTATATAAATATTATTCACTCTACTTGTAAAGGCCCAGTTTCGTAATAAAAAAATAATATCACATAGGAGAGATAAAGTAAATGTTTTTTTGAGTTTTATGTTTCCAATTTATCTTGTGAAAGGTGAAAAGTTAGAAAAATTGTTAATTTCAGCATCTTTGTATCACGATTGTCACCCTTCCTTACTTTACGCGCTGGCCTCCAGCTCGGCCACGGCCTGCCGCACCAGGGCGGTCAGGGCCTCCGGGGTTTTCCCGGCGGGATCGATGGGCGCTCCATAGAGCACCTGTACCCGGTACCGGTGGCCGGTCTTGAAGTTGAACAGGTTGGGCAGCTTGTGCCCCTTGGGGAAGATTTCAAAGCCCCCCTTGATGCAGACGGGGACGATGGGGACGCCGGTCTGCACCGCCAGCATGGCGGGCCCCTTCTTGAAGGCGGCCAGGCGGCCGTCCTTGCTGCGGGTGCCCTCCGGGAAGGCCAGGACGCCCCACTTCTCCCTCAGGCGGGCGGCCAGGGCGTGCATACTGTCCCCCACGGCGCCAGTCCTGTCAATGGGTACCATGCCTCCCACCCGGCACAGCAGCCGGTTCAGCCAGGAACCCTGGAACAGCTCCTGCTTCGCCATGCAGCACAGCTTGCTCAGCCGCTCCTTGCGGAAGGTCAGGGTCAGGTAGAGGTAGTCAAAGTTGGAGACGTGGTTGGCGCAGATGATGTAGCCCGTGTCAGTGGGCAGCAGGTTCGCCCCCCGGACAGTGACCCTGTAGAAGGTGCGGATCAGGAGCCAGGCGATGTTCATCAGCGTGTAGTCGATATTCTTGCGGGTCAGGGGGTATTGGATCAACTTCTTCCGCACCACCGTCTCCGGGTGGCTACACCAGCTTATCAGGTCGCCCACGGTGGCGTCCTGGTGCAGCATATCGTCGATGCGCACACCGGTCAGCTTCTCCAGCTGGACGCACAGCTCCACTGCGGAGAGGGAGTCCAGCGCCAGATCCTGACGCAGCCGGCTCTCCGGCGCGAAGCTGTCCTGCCCTGTGACCTGCCGCACCGCATAGGCCACCTTCTCCTCCACGGTGCTGAGCCGGGGGGCGTCGGCCAGAGCCTCCTCCACAGAGGAACGTTTCGCCTCCAGCAGTTTCCGCAGCTGGTAGCGCTTGGGCTTGCCCAGGGCGGTGCGGGGGATGCGGGGGACGAAGTGGATGCCGTGGAGCTTCATGTTCTGGGGGCTTTCCGCGCTGCGGCTGCGGAAGGCGGCCTCCACCGCCTCCGTCTCCGCCTGCTCCTCCTGCACCACGAAGCAATGCACCTCGTCATAGCTTCCGTCCTCGCCGCAGGGGATGCCGCAGGCGGTGAAGTCCTCCACTCCGGGAATACCGGCGTAGTTGGCCTCGATGTCGTCCGGGGCCACCTTCTTGCCGGTGGCCAGGACGATGTTCTCCTTGCAGCGGCCATTGATGTGGATGTTACCCCGTTCGTCTAGGCTGGCCAGGTCGCCGGTGCGGAACCAGCCGTCCGGGGTGTAGGCCTCCGCCGTCCGCTCCGGGTCGTCAAAGTAGCCCAGCATCAGGGAGGGGTTCTTCAGCAGCAGCTCCCCGTCCTCGGAGAGCTTCATTTCCACGCCGGGGTAGGGCCTGCCGCAGCTGTCAGTGGTCAGGCGCTTCCCGTAGTTCCCCAGGGTGGGGATGCTGGTCTCGGTGGCCCCGTAGGTGATGAGCACCCGGAACCCCGCCCCGAAGAAGAAGTCCGCCACCTCAGGCCGCATGGGCGCGCCGCCGCACACCAGAATATCCGCGCTGCCGCCGATGCCCCGGTTGATGGAGGAAAACAGCACCTTGCCAGGGTTTAGCCCCCAGCGCTTGCGGACAGCCAGGCACAGGGGATGGAGGGCATGAAAGAGGACGGAGGCCGCCCGGCTGGCCTGAATCTTCTGCTGAATGGAGCTGTACAGCAGCTCGTACACCTTGGGTACGCCGCAGTAAATGGTGGGGTGGTAGGCCCCGAAGGCCCCCATAATGCAGGCGGCACTGAGCTCCTCCATGTAGCAGACGCTGCTCTGATGGAGGGCGGGAGCGATGCACTGGGCGTACAGCCCGTAGATGTGGGAGTTGGGCAGGAAGGCCATGAACCGCTGGCGGTCATTGTCCACATAGTTGCAGTGGAGGATCATCTCGATGGAGCGGACGGCGCTCTCCTCCGAGTGGAGGATGCCTGCGGCGGTGGAGGTGGTGCCGGAGGAAAAAATCAGCACTGCCGCCTCCGGATTGGCAAACTCCGTCTCCCCCACGCGGGGGACGGACTGGGTCTGACTGCCGTCCTCCAGCCGGTACAGGTTCACCCCCTCCATGGGGTCGTCCAGTACGGCGGCGGTGGCGTCGGTCAGGTAAAGCCCCCGCAGCCGGGCCTTTTTCGCAATATGTACCATCTCCTCATGGGCGTAGGAATGGTCCAGGGCGGCGCAGGTGCAGCCCAGCCGGGAGATGGCGTAAAAGGCCATGTGCCACTCCGGGCAGGCGGCCCCGCAGATGCCGATGCGGTCGCCGGGCTGATAACCCGCCTGGAGCAGCACCTGATAGTAGCGCTCGATGCCCTCGAAGAGCTGGCGGTAGGTCAGCGTGCGAAGGGTAACGCCGTCCTTCCGCATTTGGCAGACGGCGGTGCGCTCCAGGCCGGAGGCGTTGCGGGATGCGATGACTTCATATAAGCTCATGGTCGAGCCTCCTCGTTTGGTCGTGAAATGAACAGGACGAAAATACGCCCAATCCAGTATACCAGAATCGGCGGGAATTGCAACCTGTTTGTGAAAAATTCACAAATTTGTCGCATTTTTGCAACACGGAGACAACAAAACCCTGCCGACGGCAGCGCCGTCGGCAGGGTAGAGAGCATAGGTCAATACCTCTCAGGCCAGCGTATCCCAGTATGGGGTGGGAATGGGCGGCTGGGCCAGCATGGCCCGCTGCTCCTCCGTCAGCAGGGACTTGCGGACGATGACCTGCATGGTGTAGGCCCGGAACCACTTCTCACTGCAAACGTAGTAGCCCTTCTGGCCGTTGGCCTCCCCCCAGCTGTTCTCGATTTTCCAGCGGTCGGGGGTGCCGTCCTCCGTCAGGTTGACGCCGCAGAGGAACATGGCGTGGTTCATGGTGGAATCCCTGGTTTGCAGCCGCTCCGCGGCGGTCATGCCGAAGGTCAGGCCGCCCAGCACCGGGCCGTACTGGAAGGAGTCCTGATCCCAGTAGCCCGCCGCCCGCTCCCGGAAGGGGTGGCAGTCACAGGCGAAGGGGACGCCCTCGCCGCTTTTCAGCTGGGCGACGGCCAGGGCCTCCAACTCGTCCATGGTCACGTTGAGGTAGACGATGTCGTCCTCCACCACGTTGCCCATGAAGGGCTGGGAATAGGTGCGGTGATAGGGGTGGTCAGGCCCGCAGACGATGTTCACATACTCGTCCAAATCGTCCCCTACGAAGGTCTCAAAGAAGGTCTTGGGGGTCATGCCAGGATAGCAGTGATACTGCTTGTCCTTGTCCGTATAGACGAAGTCGAAGGCCTTCGGCGGGCGTCCATAGAGGATGCACAGGGCGTTGTACAGCTCCTGGAGCATCTCCTCCCGGCGTGCTGCCGTGTCCTGCCCCTGGGTGTGGAGGCAGCGCAGTTCCAGTGCGTCCTCCCGCAGCTTGTGGCACAGAATACTGTTCCACTCCGCCGTGCCGCTGGAGTGAACCGTCTCCGGCATGACCCAGGAGGGTACCACGCCGTACTTCTTCATCAGGCTCACCGCCATATCCCACTGGCCACCGTCCGTCAGGCAGCGGCGCAGGAGGGTGACGTTCTCCCTGGCGTCCAGGGGCAGGTCGGCGTAGTGCAGCACGCTTTCAAAGAAGTTGTTGCACTTCTCCAGCTTGTCATAGAAAGCCAGATATGCGCCGGAGATGGCAAAGTCCCCCAGGTTGCACTTTTGCACCACCCGCTCCCGCACCAGGTTCATGGCGGAGAACATCCAGCAGCGGCCGCTCTGCTTCTGGTTGGTGATGCCGGTGGTGGGCACTTCCACGGAGAAGTCCATCCGCAGTCTGGCGGCGGCGGATGGCACAAAAGCGGCGCTGGTCAGGGTGGTGTCCGACAGGGCGTTAGAGAGGACGTTCAGCTGGGGGTTGCCCTCATAGCCCTGCTCCAGCCGATCCAGCAGACCGGCGGTGATGGGAGAGACATCCTTCATGTTGTATCACATTCTTTCTGTTTCAGTGTTGGTTATTGTTCTTTAGCGGTTGATGAAGCTGTTCAGCTCCTCCACAAAGTCGTCCACGTCCAGGCCGTGGACATCGCAGGCCTGCTCCAGCGTCTCGCCGCTGGCGGCCAGGCAGGACAGGCAGTGCATCCCCTGGTTCAGGAAGATCTGCTCTACCTCGGGGTCAGTGCTCAGAATATCGCGCAGCATCGTATTTGGGGTAATCAGCATCAGTTGTCAGGCTCCTTTTCTGAAAATCAAGTTACCTTATCATTATATACAAAAATCACGCAAACTGCAAGGGGGAAATCAAAGCCGAACCGATTTCCGGTACACCAGCGCTGCCGCAGCAGCCGCCACCAGCTCTGTGACCCAAAAGGCGTGCCAGACCCCTTCCGGCCCCCAGAGGCGGCACAGGAGGAAAGCCACCGGCAAAATCACCACCACATAGCGCAGCAGGGAGATGACCAGAGACGCCGCCCCTTTGCCCAGCCCCTCCAGCGCGCCGGAGGTAGTGACGGACACGGCGGAGGCCAGGAACCCGGCGCAGATGATGTGAAGGGCCCGCGCCCCGATTTCAGCCGTCTCCGGCGTCTGGGCGAAAAGGCCAATCAGCGGCTCCGCCGCCGTCAGGCTGATGAACGTACCCAGGGCCATGATGGTTCCGTTCATGTACAGCGTGGTGCGGTACAGCTGGCGTACCCGGCCATACTCCCCGGCCCCGTAGTTGTACCCCATGAGGGGGCGCAGTCCCTGGACGATGCCATTAGCGGGCAGATACAGGAAGGTTTGCAGCTTGTAGTACACCCCCAGCACCACCACATAGGCCTGGGAGTAGGCGGCCAGAATGCCGTTCAGCGCGGAAATCAGCAGGGAAGGCAGCGCCTGGTTCAGGATGGCGGGGATGCCTACGGCGTAGAGCTTCTTCAGGGTGTTCCGGTCAAGTACCAGAAATTCCCGGCCCACCTGCACGGAGAGCTTCTGGGTGGCGTAAACCGCCAGGTAGACCGCCAGCGTCAGCAACTGGCCGATGCCGGTGGCCAGGGCGGCTCCGGCCACTCCCATCCGGGGGAAGATGCCCACCCCCCAAATCAACAGCGGGTCCAGGATGATATTGGAGGCGAAGCCGCACATCAGGGCGGCCATGGTGGTTTTCATCCGTCCCACGGCCTGCAGAACCTTCTCAAAAAACAGATTCAGCATGATAATCAGGGAGAAGGAAAAGGCGATGGTGGCATACTGCACCCCGTAGCGCAGGACGGTCTCATCCCCAGTGAAGAGCCCCAGAAAGGCGGGCATAACCGCAATGCTGGCCGCTGTGACAATCACCCCGTGGAGGGCGGAGCAGACCAGCCCCAGGGTGGCCCCAACGTTGGCGCTCCGGCTGTCCCATGCGCCCAGGTGGAAAGCAATCACGGCGTTGACCCCCACTCCGAAGCCGATGGCGATGGCGTTGATGAGGTTCTGCACCGGGTAGACCAGGGAGAGGGCAGTCAGGGCCTCCTCGCTGATCTGGGCCACAAAGTAGCTGTCAATGATGTTGTACAGGGCGTTCACCGCCATGGAAATCACCATGGGAAGGGCCATGGAGGTCAGCAGCGGCAGAACAGGCCGCTCCTTCATAAACTGGTTGCTGTTCATAGTCGGCTCCTTTTTTCGTTCCGAACACGCAAAAAAGCCGCACAATCATCCGATTCGGATAATTGTGTGGCGAAAAGCGTGCAATCCGGAAAAATCCACACCAGGTTTTAGCAGCATCACTATAGCACAGGGGGCGGGGCTTGTCAAGCCTTTGTGTTTTCCACACCGAAGCATGAACGCACGAAAAACAATTCTAAAATCCGTTTTGCACAGAAACCCCTCCACCGGCTATCGCCGGTTCCCCTCCCCTTTCAGGGGCGGTAAGAAGTTGTTGTAATCACTACATCAATAGCTCCCCTGAAAGGCAATGTCATCAACTTAAAGGCGCAATCCATCCTGGATTAAGGAGAATAAGGTGGCCGTACAGTCAGATTTCATCGACGGGCGGATAATAAAATTGTCGCCCGTCCCGCCGTAAGGCTAGGGAGCGAAGCGGAAATACCGCTTGACGGCAGAGGGACGTGGGCGGCCAGCTCCGCCAGCCGCCATGGGCGGCAGTCTCACCTCGTCGGCGTTAGCTCCGTATCGCTCG
>JAJQEV010000066.1 GCA_021201475.1 Clostridiales bacterium | reverse complement strand
TCATTGGCTCCCCTGAAAGGGGAACTGGCTGGCCGTAAGGCCAGACTGAGGGGTGATGCCGCAGTTTGTTCTGTTGGTATTTTGTAATGGTCGAATAAAACAAAGAATTAGATTTCACGCTCTACTACTGGAGAGGGGAAAACCCGGCGGGTTTTATCGCCGCCACTAACAGCTAACAGCCAACAGCTAAGAACCAACATCGGAGGATTTCTAAATATGCGTAAGGTACTTGTTCTGGAAGATGAAGACAGCATCCGCTCCTTTGTGGTGCTGAATTTGCAGCGGGCGGGCTATCAGACGGTGGAGGCCTCCTCCGGCGAGGACGCGCTGGAGCTGATGAAGCAGAACCCCGACATTCGCCTGGCCCTGCTGGACGTGATGCTGCCGGGCATCGACGGCTTCGAGGTCTGCCGCCGCATCCGGGCCAGCGGCAAGCGGGTGGGTATCATCATGCTCACCGCCCGCTCCCAGGAGATGGACAAGGTCACCGGCCTGATGACCGGCGCGGACGACTATGTGACCAAGCCCTTCTCCCCGGCGGAGCTGACCGCCCGGGTGGACGCCCTGTATCGCCGTATTGGGGACAGCGACACCGCCGCCACGCCCCGCAGCGGGGAAATCAGCTCTCCCCCCTTCCTGCTGAACACCCGCAACCGCACCCTGGAGAAGAACGGCCAGCGCATCAAGCTGACGCAGGTGGAGTACACCGTTATGAAGCTGCTGATGGAGAACCCCGGCAAGGCCCTGTCCAGGGAGGAGATTCTGGAGGCCGTCTGGGGACGGGACTACTACGGCGAGGTCAAAATCGTGGACGTGAACATCCGCCGCCTACGGCTGAAGGTAGAGGATGACCCCACCACCCCCACCTACATCACCACTGTCTGGGGGTACGGCTACAAATGGGAGGCCTGACCGCCCAGCGCACCAGCGGAAAGGAGCATCGCTGATGGCCAGTGAAAAACGCGCATCCCGTGCTCAGGAGAAAGAGACACCACCTACCGGGACGGAGAAACCGAAGAAGCCGGAAAAGCGGCAGCGCCCCCCGAAGCAGAATAAAACCTATACCATTAAACAGAAGGACGCCTCCAGCCGCCCTGCCGTCAACCCCATCGACCTGATTCCCCAGTACGCCCGCACCGCCTGGAGCAGGCTGGAGCGCATCCCCAACCAGGGCGGCCTGCGCCGCCGGTGGCTGCTCAACAGCGTGGGCGTAGTGCTGCTGGTAGCGGTGCTGGCGGTAACGTTGCTGTCCCTGTTCATCAGCAACTATTACTACTCCTCCATGCAGGCGGGGCTGGAATCCACCGCGGAGTCCGCCAGCGGCTTCATCTCCTCCTACGCCACCAATGAGCAGACCTACCTGGAGATGGCCAACTACTACGTCAGCGACTTCAAGCAGAGCGCCAGCCTGGAGCTGCAATTCCTGAACACCGACGGGCAGGTCATCCTCACCTCCTACGCCATCTCCGGCAGCCGCCCCGGCACCTCGGAGATACGCACCGCCATCGACACCCAGACTGTGGCCTCCTATATCGGCAAAAGCCCCACCACCGGGGAGCGCATCCTGGCGGTGTCCGCCCCCATCCTGAACGGGGACGAGGTGATCGGGGTCATTCGGCTGGTGTCCAGCTGTACGGCGGTGGACCGGCAAATCCTGATGATCATTTCCATCACGGTGCTGGTGGCCGCCGGTATCGTCATTATGATGTACGCCCTGAG
The DNA here is from genome assembly GCA_021201475.1 of Clostridiales bacterium. Lineage (GTDB taxonomy): Bacteria > Bacillota > Clostridia > Oscillospirales > Oscillospiraceae > Onthomonas. The sequence goes on along the minus strand of JAJQEV010000066.1, from coordinate 4,779 downwards.
CCTGTACTTCATTCAGTCCATCATCGTGCCGGTGAACAGCATCACCCAAACTGCCCAGCGTATCGCCGCCGGCAGCTACGGTATCCAGATGGAGAAGCGGCGGGATGATGAGATAGGCGCGCTGGTGGATGCCATCAACGATATGTCCACCAAAATCAGCGTCAGTGAAAAGACGAAGGATGAGTTCATCTCCTCCGTCTCCCACGAGCTGCGCACCCCCCTGACCGCCATCAACGGCTGGAGCCAGACCCTGCTGAATGGGGAAATCACCGACCCCCAGAGCGTTCGGAAGGGCCTCTCCATCATCTCCGGCGAGGGGCAGCGGCTTTCCAAGCTGGTGGACGAGCTGCTGGACTTCTCCCGCATCGAGGACGGGCGCTTCACCCTGAACATCGAGCCAATGGACATCAAGGCGGAGCTGGAGGACGCGGTGTTCACCTATCAGCAGTTCTTCCGGGAGAAGCATATCCCCCTGATTCATCACGACTGCGAGGAGGAGTTCCCACCCATCCCCGGCGACCCGGCCAGACTGCGGCAGGTGTTCTCCAACCTGCTGGACAACGCCGGCAAGCACGGCGGCGACGGCAAGCAGGTGGACACCTATATCGACCGGGACGACGGCATGGTGCGCATCCGCATCCGGGACTACGGCCAGGGCATCCCGGAGAAGGACCTGCCCCACGTCAAGGAAAAGTTCTACCGGGCCAACACCAAGACCCGGGGCAGCGGCATCGGCCTGGCCGTCTGCGACGAAATCGTCACCCGCATGGGCGGCACCCTGGACATCTCCAACGCCGAGGGCGGCGGCTGCCTGGCCACCATTCATCTGCCCATCGCCACCCCCACCGTTCAGACCGCCAGCCTGAAGGCGCAGCTGCAAACCGTCGCGCAGGATACGTTTTATAAGCAGGTGTAGGGAGTTGGCAGTGGAATCCCCCTTCGATAAGGACAGGAACGGTTCCGCCGCCGTCAGAATGGGTCATACCCTGGCAAAAGGGGTTCCGTGTTCCCGTTCTTCCGTAGGGGCAGAAGTATACAGATTCCAGATTGAGAACGTTATCTGAGAAGAGCGCCCCCTGAGAGACAGAAAGGACTTGAGTTCCATGGCAAACAAAAAAAGGCACAAAAAGCGCAGCGGCCTTCGGGTGCTGCTGCGGGTGCTGGTGGTCATTATCATCCTGGCGGCAGGGGCGGTGGCCTTCCTGGGCTACCAGCTCAGCAAGCTGGGCACCTTCTCCACGGAGGAGATGGGCAGCACCGATATTGAGACGGAGAGCATCACCACCTCGGTGAAGGGCGTGTGCAACATCCTGCTCATCGGGCAGGACAACCGCTCCGATGACGACACCGGCCGCTCCGACACCATGATTATTTTCAGCATCAACCAGAACACCAATCAGATGTCCATGGTCTCCCTGATGCGGGACACCTATGTGGAGATACCCGGCTACTCCGCCCGGAAGCTGAACGCCGCCTACTCCCTGGGGGGCGTCTCCCTGCTGGACGAGACTATCGCCCAGAACTACGGCGTTGTCATTGACTATAACGTGGCCATCGACTTCGAGGGCTTCATCGACGTGATTGACACCCTGGGCGGCGTGGACATCGAGCTGAACGAGGAGGAGGCCAACTACCTCCAGGGCGGCGAGAACGGCGAGTATCTGAGCTACCTCACTGACGGCCCCTATGATGTCACCGTTGGGGTAAATCGCCTCAGCGGTGCCGCCGCCCTGGACTACGCCCGCACCCGGAAGGTGGGGCAGTACGACTTTGAGCGCACTCAGCGCCAGCGCAACGTTATCACCTCTGTCTTTAATGAACTGAAAACCCAGAGCGTTGTCAGTCTGCTGTCCATTTACAACTCCATTGCGGACGACCTGACCACCGACATGACCGCCCTCCAGATTGCGGGGGTAGGACTCAGCGCCTACGGCATGAAGGATAACGGCATTCTGTCCTACCGCCTGCCCACCGATGATATGTACTCCAACCAGAGCATCAGCGGCATCGGCTCCGTGCTGGTCATCAATGACTGGGACTATGCCAGGGAGACCCTGGCGGGCTGGCTCTATGACGCGCCGGAGGATACCGCCGACGGGGCGGAGAGCGAGTAGGGGAACGTGAAAACTAAAACTTTGTTTTGTTCAACCGTCACAAAATGCCAACGGAACCGCCTGTGATACTGTTCAGATGGGCAAATTGTTCCGATTTTTGCAATCGCGTGTGTAGGGGCGGCCCTTGGCCGCCCGGGGTACGCAGGTGGTTTCCGCGGGCGGCCAAGGGCCGCCCCTACAGAAAAGTGACGATTTCGACTTCATGTTCTACTAGTCACCAACCACTAACACGGAAATCAATTTTGAAATCCGGTTTGCACTAGAACCCCTCCACCGGCTGCCACCGGTTCCCCTCCCCTTTCAGGGGCGGCAAGAAGTTGTTGTAATCACTACGTCAATGGCTCCGCCGTCAAGCGGCATTTCCGGTGCTTTGCACCTCCCTACCCTGAAAGGGGAGCTGGCTGGCCGTAAGGCCAGACTGAGGGGTTTCTTTGGTACACTTGACCGAAAGCTTGATTTCCGTGAGCCACACAAAACTCCCCCTTGCAATTCGAACAAATGTTTGATAGTATAGACAAAAGGAGCATCCCTATGAGCAAATCATCCTCCCCCGCTGAAGGGGAATTTCGCACATCCATCGGCGGGCAGGCCCTGCTGGAAGGCATCCTGATGCGGGGGCCGGAGAAGCAGGCCATCATCGTCCGCCGCCCTGACGGCGGCCTGGAGGAGAAAGTGGAGGAGTTGCACCTCATCAAGGAGCGGTACCCCATCCTGGGCGTGCCCTTCATCCGGGGGGTGGTCAACTTCATGGACTCCATGGTGAAGGGGGTGCAGGCGCTGATGTACTCCGCCGAGTTCGCCCCGGAGGAGGAAGAGGAGGAGCCGACAAAGCTGGAGCAGTGGGTCGAGCGCAGATTCGGCAGCGAGGCCCTGTCCAAGTTCATCGTTTACTTCGCCGTGGTGCTGGCGGTGTGCTTCTCGGTGGGGCTGTTCTTCCTGCTGCCCACCGTTTTGACGAACCTGCTGGGGAAGCTCGTTCCCATGAGCAAGCTGGCCGTCAGTCTGATAGAAGGGGTCGTCCGTATTGCGGTGTTCCTGGGGTATCTGGTGCTCTGCTCCAAGATGGAGGAGATGAAGCGGGTCTTTGCCTACCACGGCGCGGAGCATAAGACCATCTTCTGCTACGAGCGGGGGCTGGAGCTGACGGTGGAGAACGTCCGGAATATGCCCCGGCATCACCCCAGATGCGGCACCAGCTTCCTGTTCGTGGTGGTGGCGCTGGCCATCCTGGTCCATGCGGTGATGTTCACCTTCATCACGCCCCCCAACGTGCTGGTGCGTATCCTGCTCCAGCTGCTGAGCCTACCCGTCATCGTAGGGGTCAGCTATGAGTTTAACCGCTACGCCGGCAGGCATGACAACGCCCTGACCCGTTTCCTCATCGCCCCCGGCCTGTGGATGCAGAATTTTACCACCAATGAACCGGATGATTCCATGATCGAGGTGGGCATTGCCTCGCTGAAGGCGGTGCTGCCGGAGAAAAAGGGACAGGACGCCTGGTAAGGCGGCTGCGCAGAGAAGGAAGGCGTTGCCCATGCTGAAAACCTACAACACCCTGTACCTGGACACCCGCCAAAAGCTGCGGCTGGCCGGGGTGGAGGCGGCCCAGCTGGAGGCCAGGGAGCTGATTTGCTTCGCCTCCGGCAAGGGGAAGGACGAGTTTTTCGCCAGCTTGCAGCTTTACGCCACCCCGGAGCTGGAGGCCAGGCTGAACGGCCTGCTTCAGCGCCGCCTGAACGGGGAGCCGCTGGCTTACATTCTGGGGGAGTGGGACTTTATGGGGCTGAACCTGATGGTGACGCCTGACACCCTCATCCCCCGCAGCGATACGGAGACGGTGGCCCAGCGGGCCATCGAGCTGGCCGCCCACGCTGGGGATCATGCCCGGGTGCTGGACCTTTGCTGCGGCACCGGCTGCATCGGTCTGGCGGTGGCCCAGCACTGCAAGAACTGCCGGGTGGTGCTGGCGGACGTGAACCAGGACACCCTGGACGTGGCCCGGAAGAACACCCTCCGCACCGGCCTCAGCGGACAGATCACCACCTTCGCCGCCGACGCCCTCCAACCCCCGCCCCGGCTGATTTGGGACTTTAACCTCATTGTCTGCAACCCGCCCTATATCCGCTCCGGCGACATCGCCGGGCTGGACGCCTCCGTCCGGGACTACGAACCCTATCTGGCCCTGGACGGCGGAGCGGACGGGCTGGACTTCTACCGCAGCGTGGCCCAGCAGTGGAAGGGGGCCATGCGGTCAGCCTGCGTCCTCCTCTTTGAGGTGGGGTACGACCAGGCGGAAGACGTGGCCGCCATCCTGGCCGCCAGCGGCTACCATAACATTCAAAAGCACCCGGACTGGAACGGGGTGCTGCGGGCGGTGGAGGGAACGCTGAGCTGAGGTAGGTGTTGGGTGTTAGAAACCCCTTCATCGGCCGCCGCCAGTTCCCCTCCGCCGTCAAGCGGCAGTTCCGGTGCTTCGCACCTCCTTACCCTGAAAGGCAATGTCATCAACTGAAAGATGTAATCTATCCTGGGGTGAAGGGCGTAACGTGGCCGTACCGGCAGATGTTATCCACCGCTTGGACTATAAAATTGCACGTTCCGCCCGCCAACGGCGAGGGCGGAACGGCAATCCCCGCCAGCCGCCATGGGCGGCAGTCTCACCAGT
>JAJQEV010000049.1 GCA_021201475.1 Clostridiales bacterium | reverse complement strand
AATGATATTTCCTTTGTACATAGATTATATCACCGTGTCCAATTTTTGCACCCCCGTGTCCAGTTTTAGTTTGCCACTTCACGGTTGCCCCACTTTTAACTCAAAAAAACGGGGTCAAAAAGCGTCTCATCAGGTCAAAATCAAACAAACTGTATCAAGCTGATTTATATAGAAAACCCCGGAAAATCGTGATTTTTCCTGGGTTTTGAGCTATTTTGATTCGATTTTTTGAAAAAATCAGCAATTGCTGAACTGAGGCGCGCGACGGGCGGCCTTGAGACCGTACTTCTCATTATTCAGTTGCGTTTTTCCTTGATTTTAAAGGCTTTTTGAGAAATACGTCCCCGTTTTGACCACCTCATTAACAGTAAAAAATGGGACAGTAAGGCATCACTAATTGCTCCTCTTATCTGGGTAAAGAAAAGAGTGGACAGTGCCACTCTTTTACTGATTTTTCACAGTTTATTCTGCAATGGGAATGGGTTTTAGGTCTCCATCCCGACCAATGGGACAGGTTTTACGTCTCTGCCCCAACTTTCTCTTAAAGCAACTGCTTTATTATGAAAAACACCAAAACTCTTTACCTTAGTACTATTTTATTATATGGAAAATCAGGGAGAATAGCAACAACAAATTTAAAAAGAACGTCTCAAAGCCAGTCATGACCTAGGACGTTCTTATTCTCATTATGTTTCTTCTTCAGATCTGTCAGTCAGGGGCTGAGATCCTTCGGTATTATTAGGAGCATTATATCTCCACATATCGTACTCCTCTTTCGTAAGCTCTCCATTTTCCATTCTCTGACTCATTCTCAGCCATTCCATCACCATTCCGGATAACTCGCTGTCCATTCGCGCCGGATCAATTAACAGGCAGAGTTCCGACTGAATATTATCAATTCGTATTCCATACAGATCCTCCATCATAAAAAGTATCTGTATGACCCCGGCGGCGCTGTCCATATCAGGCGGCGAGATGGCAGCCGGGCTGACATGAAGTGCTCTTGCAAGGGACTCCCGGAGAGGCTTCTTCGGATGCCTGCCTTCGCTTTCGTACTGAGTAATCCTTACATCCGCGTTTTTCTCTGACATACCGGCAGCAACCGCCAACTGTGTCTGTGTCATACCCCGCATTTTCCGGAAATACTTTATTCTCTGTCCTACAGTCATACCGCTTCTTCCTTTCCGGTATCATTCTCCAATGACTCTTGATTAAAGGCTCCATTTACTACATCCAGAAGTTCTTCCGGCTTGTTGTATTTGACTTTCGCATAGATATCCATTGTAGTCTTGCTGTTCTCATGCCCCGCCAGATACTGCACCGTCTTTGGATCAACCCCGGCGTAGAGTAGATTTGTTATATATGTGTGACGAAGCAGATGTGGCGTCACATCGAAATCAATACTGTACACAATATTGTGATTGTTTTTCTGAAAGCCAAGTACAGTTGGATCAACCGTGTATCTGATGCTTTCTCCGTTGACATATTTATAATAAGTCCTTTTCTTCTGAGATCGAACCGTCACATATTTCCATAACCTCTGAAACTGCGCATCAGATAACGGCTGCCCTTCGCTGTTGGAAATTACATATTCCGAAACAGATTCTTCCTTTGCTTTACGTAAGCAGTCAACCAGACACTCTGGGATGGGAATATCTCTCCGTGCGGCAGGAGTCTTTAAAACAGTGGAAATCACTGGTCTGTTGTGCTCTTCGCGCCAGGCTCTCCTTACAGAAAGGTACGGAACTTTATTATCCAGAAATACACAATCCCACTGGAGTGCCAGTATCTCCTCACGGCGCAGCCCCGTGTACAGTCCTATCATTATAAATACATATGGACGTTTCCCTCTGATCGCGTCCAGTAATGTTTTTACCTGTTCATCAGTCAGAACTGTTTTTCCTTTCCCCGGAATACCGCCTTTTGCGGGAATTCCGGCCGATGGATTATAGTCAATCACCTGAGCACGTTCAGCATTATAAAAAATACACTTGAAACCTCTACTATAGTATCAGTGTCTTTAATATAAAGATCACATTTATACCCAAAAACAGAATGCTCTTTTATAACATTATTTCTTTTGCCTAAATAAGAAAAGAGCCTTCTTCTAATATTTGCTTCTATTGCACGATTTGCCATTGAAGTATTCAACACAATATAGTTCCTTTTATATGGAACCGCAAATAAAGCATATTGTGTCCTTGATTTTGGTGTCGTCGTAGGCATGAGCAACACTTTTTTCTTGTAAAACTGCAAAAAATTACTCAAATGACACGAGGAAGGCACATAGCAGACAATTAATTCCGAATCAATTTCGACCTCACACAAAAAGCGATTCTTAAGTTCTCTGATAAATATTCCGGTTTTATAATCATCGGAAGTAATTGTCTGCATTAAATGTACCTCACTTACTTTATCTTTGCTTCCAAAAATTTCTCAAGCTCTGTCTCAGACACAAACAATCCCTGCATACGTTTTGTGTCTGATTCGGTAACCATTAGCATATCCCCTTTGCCCAATAGATTTTCTGCGCCTGACATATCCAAAATAGTCTGCGAATCCGTATGTGATGGTAACCTAAAGGAAACTCTGAATGGAATAACCGCTTTAAGTTGACCTGTAACTATCTGCGCTGAAGGTCTCTGTGTTGCGATAATCAAATGAATACCAAGGTTTCGCACTCTTTGCAAAAGCATAAGAAGATTATTTTCAAAATCTTTTCTGATTCCTTTCAATTCGGCAGCCTGAATCAAGTCAGAATATTCATCAATTACAACAACCAAACGTTTCATCTTCTTATCCGAGTTCTTCTGATTATAAGAGTCAATATCCTTACTACGGCATGCTCTTAACGCAGCAGTACGCTCTTCCTTGTCTACAGCATTGATTTTTTGCAGCATTTCTAATGCTTCTTCTGCATCAATGATAACTTTACCGCCGTAAAGATGTGGAAGCCCTTCGAAGAAAATAAAGTCTGTCTGTTTAGGGTCAACAATCAAAAGTTCCATTTCATCTGCAGTAAATTGATAAAGCAAGCTAACAAGTATGGACTGCAAAAAGATCGTTTTACCTGAACCAGTAGTCCCAGCTATAAGCATATGCGGTGCGCCCGCAACATCCAAAATTTCAAATTTTCCATCTGGAGTCTGACCTGCAATTACATCCAAACGCCCTTTACTTGTATTCAAAAGATCAAGGTGCTCCATTAAGCTAATGGATTTTCCGGAGTCTGCAAATGGAACATCAACAGAAATATAACTGGTCCCTTTTATGTGCTCAATGAGTATTTCACCGTTTGCTTCAAGTTGAATGCCAATGTCGTTTTTGTACCTGTTCAGGCTATTTACCGTTTCTCCAGATTTAAGTTTTACAGGAAATCTTGTAAAACGAGCGGCTTCTTGGATCTTCTCAACTTCTATGCTTTCTGCACGGATTCCATAATCCTTAAGGACTTTATTTAACTTAGCACACTTTTCCTCAATTCGTTTTTGTGCTTCTGGATCGACTTCAACTAGTTCTGGTTCAATGGATTTCTGCGAGTTAGTTCCATTTTCCAGCACCTCAGCATCAATTTCCTTTCGCTCCCTTGTTTCAACTTCTGCCATATTATCTGGTTCCGGCGGAGTCATCGTCGCTGGCTCAGCAGTGGGATTCGTTGAAGTCGCTGATGCATCTGCGGCTGTTTCCGTTACATCTTGATCAGGATTTTCTGTCATAGATCCTGTGTAAGCCGCATCAGCTAGAATACTTTGAATCTCATTACTTCCGATAGTGGTGACAGTATAATGATTTCCCTCAAAGCCTTCACCACCTTCATAAACAACAACTGAACTTGCATAATCATTGAAATCAACAAATGCGATATTCTTTTTTACTGAGACTTTAAACTCACCTGCAAACAAAGCATTGAGGTCATCACAACAACGCATTTTATCTGCTGATTCGATATTAGTATGGAACAAACACTCAAATACCTGCTCCCTAAGAATTTCTCTTCTAGAAACTGTTGTAATTCGTTCAGTGGCTCCGAACATTTCTATAATCAGCCTTTCAAGGACCGTAACCTGCTGAACCGCATGCCCCAATATCTTATTGTTTTTAATTTCAAAGGCATTTGGATTATTTGCATAGGTTTTTACTTCAACGATATCAACCGTTGCTGTCCGATCATTATGAAGATTAATTGCAACCAAGTCTGGTAATTCACCCTCTTCGCGATCTGAAAGCCATTCTTGGGCTAGTTGAGTATCCAACCCAACAAGAATTGCGTCTGGATTTTCTCTCTTATAGTGAATGGCTGCAATTGCTGTCCCCAGACTTCCTTTTCCGTGCTTTTCATCGAAAATTTTATTGGATGTATGAGAAACAATGCTTAGAAGGCCATCATCATTAATGTTTCTAATCGACTCAATAACACTCTTAATGCCAGAATCTTTCGGTATAAAATTCCCCAACTGTTTTACAAGCGTGTCATATCCAAGCACAAACTTATTGCAATTGGCCGAGTAAATACCAACTGAACGGTAATCGTTTTCGCGATAGAAAAGTTTTTCGCTCGCGGCTCTAAGAGATATGTCCCAACTTTTAAGACTTTGATCAAGAATCACAAGCCAATCGGACTTTTTGAGCAAACTTTCATAGGTATCTCTCTTCAGAGGAGTTCTAAAAAATGTACTTGTATGGCTAAATGTAGACGGATGCTCATTTAGTTTTTCAATAATACTGGAATATATAGTAAATATTCCACCTTCACTTGCCGGTCTAATTTCTACCTCTTCACTAATAGGATTGTATTTGTAGATTTTCGGCACACATAAAGGATGTATATGAATCTGTCTACTATTTTGAGCAGTTTCAATCTTAACCTCATTGGGATCAAAGACAACCAACAAATGCTGTTCCGTCGATATTTCAGAAAGAATCTGATTATATGAACGCCTCTTATTAACAATCTTAAGGTTAAAATTCAGTGACCGCCTACCCTTATACTTACCAAGCATACCCTCATTCAGGGAGTCATTATCAATTTCAATCCAACTACCAGGAACCTCCTTGGTTCTAAATATAGTTACTTCTATGCCACTAATATTAAATTCCTTGTCAGCATTCAATGCCTTAAGCATGGAAACTATGACTTCGACGGAGGGTGGGTCAATAAAGCACATGCGAAGCATCATACCTGCATGTGGATAAAGGCAAATATAACGGACAATAGCCTGTTTGAGTGTATCCATACCGCTTTCACTCTGATTGACCTGAGATACGTTTGAATAAATTGGCAGAAGGCCAATTCGTCCTGCCAAAGGCAAAAATGCTGCTACCTGTTCTGTTACTGTAGCAGGTAATAGCATTACAGATAACGGATCTGGAATATCCTCTGCTTTTCGAATAATAAAAGATTTATCATCATCAGAAAGGCATTCTTCCTCTATTTCGCTTACACCCCTGCCTGAAAGTATTTCTCTTGCCAGTTCTACATATTTCCACAGATAAAGCGGATGCAAAGGTGTTGGCATTGCATGCAGTTTACTTTCTCCTACAACAAACACATAGTCCAAGGACATTACTGCATTAATAATTGCCTTCGCATTTGAAGCCGCAACTCCCCATATTTTCGGGAAGTCCTCATTGATTACTACAAGTAGCCGTTCATAAGCACGTATATATTCTTCAAATTCTGTGTATCTAGCCAGCACCTGCAACATAGGTGCATCTTGTAATCTTTTTCTATAAGGAGCAACAGCATCTCTCGCCTGTAGGAACTTATCCAGATATTCGGATATCTGCTCGCCATCTGCAAGCAATGCAGAAATTCTCTTTAAATCATTTCTGATATCATCAAGATAGCTTTTCTTAAACGGAACAAATTCGTACTTTTCCAGTTCCTTAATTGCTTCATCAGGAGAATCCACATCAGCATGAATTATTCCTCCCATATCATCATCCGTCGTTAACTGATCCGCAACCTTTTCAGTTAACGGTTCCGCTTTAATCTGAATCTTGGAGCTATCATAATCGATTTCAACGCGCTCACTTTTCTTAGTGTTAGATCGCTCATCAACGTCCTGTTTAATATGGTCGAGAATATCATCAATTCTGTCAGTATTACCTTCAAAAACAAGTTGTGCGGCTAAGGCTGTTGGCTGGACAATTGGAGTTTTTCTCGCTTTTGGTGGATTTTCTCCATTCGGTTTTTCCTTAACAGCCTTTAGACAACTCTCAACATCCTCAATATCCATCTTCTTAAGGAGTTCAATGTTTTTTGTTTTGTAATAACTTAGGATTAATCTTGGTATGTCCTTGTTATTTGATGTTTTTGCATAATAATTTGTAATACTCTGACGTTCCGCTTGTTCAAGGTTACTGATTCGTTCGATGATTACATGGTTTCTCTTTATTCTTGAAACGAAATCATTTTTGTTTGGGTTCTTACTAACAATGTTCTTATCAGCAAGAAGTCCCAATTTATAGTAATTTTTACGAACCATATCTGGAAGCATATCGGCGGATGCAGAAAGCAAGAGTTCGAGATAATCAAGAACCCGTTCAAAACTAAGCAGGCTTCTCACCGGCTTACAACGCAAGGCCTGAATAAGCGCCTCAATCACAGAATTAGTATCCTTCAGTTCTTTCTTGACATAATCACAGCTTTGAGTATACACTTTTTCCAAGCTTATTTCGGGGAACCACCGCAAAGATGAGATTTTCTCCAATTCCGCCCTCTTAATAATTAGCACGCGAAAAATGCTTTCATTGCCTGTATTTCTGGATGTTTCCGCATCCTCAACGCTGAAGCTATATTTAACATTTTCCATTGTCGGTAATTTATCCGTCAAATCACGCTCTATTTCAGCAGAAAAGCCGAGAAAAAACACTTCTATGCTTTTCTCGCCATATAGTCTTGAGACAAAGTCCGCATAATTAAAGTCAGGAATATTTACAAGTGAAACACCATATTCCTGGGAGGTAGCATATCTATTCACAAGGTTGACAACAACATCCGTTAAAAGTTTTCTGCTCATCTTTACAACCTCCATCCAATCAGTGTAACACCATCAGCATATCGTTTTCCGAGTCCCAATGAAATATATGTATTAGCCAGTTGCTGGGAATTCAAACTCAAGTCGCCACGCAAGTCGCCAGGCGTAGACTGAGCAATATTTGCAGTTTCCAAAATGGAATATTCTGTATCCGAATCTCCACCAATCAAAATGCAATAATCTTGAACAAGTTTATCGCTCAAATCCTTAAGTTCAATGCCATCTGCCAAGTCATCTTCTGAAACAGCGCTAAGAGTAATGGTTTCCAACGTAAAGCTATTAACAAGATATCTCTTGATTTTTGCACGATTTCCTTTTGGCCCAACTAAGCCAGCCCTTACGCCAAGCACTCGACAGAAATCAGATGGCGAATTATTTTTGTATTCAAATGTGTAAAGGGCGATCTGCAAAGCTTTTGCCAATGCATACTTAGGCGCATCCCCTTCTGCGCAAAAGCTATCGTAATAACTTGTGATCGCATTTTTGACATTTTCTTCCTTATCGGCAGAATTAAAAACCATCTCGTTAATCCATTTTTTACAGGACGTCACCGTATCATGGGGAATTTCAGCATCAATAATATTATAAATTGCATTGACATAGTAGTCCTCTACTGACTTCTTCGCCGCTGTAAATGACTGCTCGCTTGCTTTCTTTATAGAATCCAATTCCCCTCCTGCATCAATTACAATAGGGATACGTTGACCGTCAAATACTGCTGAATTACCGTGTATAAGATATAGTAACGAAGCAAAGACAGCATAATTAACCATTCTTCGTAGAACTAGCAAACTGTTCTTATTTTCTTCAATTAAGACGAGATTTCTGGAAAGTTGATCAAAGCCACGGCGTATGGACTTCTTACACGAATCCCATCTGATTTCACTATTGTCAGGGAATTCCACCCCGGAAACTTCTCTTTTTTCTTTTTCTGACGGAAAGGCGATAATCGGCTTAACAAGTTTTGTCATATCATCTGTATCATTCGACAATGCAGCCTGCAACAATTCAATGGCTGGAGATCTCTTTCCGTCAATTTTTTTAGACAGAATTTCAAAAATAAAATCTCCTATATTGGCCTCTGAACTGACTCTTTTCTTTACCATCCAGTGTGATGAAATAGTCATAACCGAGAAATCATATGAAGGATACGTTGTATTATCTTGGTTGAAGATTTCATATAGAAGGAACCTCAGATCCTTAATATTGGAAACTTTCTCCATTTGTCCTCTTTCGAGGATTTGATGATATGAAGAAATAATTTCGTCCGAGGAAATCGCGTCCTTGTTACCTTCACAAATAAGCCATTCATGCACATCTGTTGTCCGGCAGGTTTCCCCAAGACATGCTCGGAACAAACCATTTGCAATATGTGGTGGCTTTGTACCATTAGAAGTCGGAGCAAAGCCTAAATAGTCTGTACATACTGATTCGCCAATACTTTTTAATGTATCGTTAGCCATTAGTTTTCCTCCTCTTCAAAGTCATATTTTCCATCCTGAATATGAATTACTTTTTTGTAGCTTCGTGTTCTGCTCGCTATAATGATTTCTCCATCATCGTTAGGCTCTGAAATACCTTTATCATCCAATTGCTGTAAAAACATTGCCGCCGCCTGTTCATACTGTGGAGCCAAAAGTCCAATTGGATATCCATCCTCCACAGCATTTAGGGTTCTCAAAAAATCAACATTTAAGGTTAATACTGGAGTGTCCAATGCTTTTGGCTTCATAATAATATGGTCTGGTATATATTCCAGCCCCTTCAGCCAATCTGCAGGCCGAGGCATCAAAATTTCCAATTCACTTGCGTCAACAGATTTACTAGAAACAGCAACTGCAGCATCCTGGCTCATATCATATCGATGTGTTGTCCAAATATGCAACTGCTTCTTATCATCAGAGGATGGGAGAAATAGCTTGTTAATAGCTCTAATCAATGTCTCTTTTGTTTTCTTTTTCTGCGCCTCAAATGTTACAAAAAGTTCTGTACATTTTGTAATTTCATCCGGTTGAAGATTAAGCAACTCCTTGCCATCCTTGTTTTCAAAAAAATATCGACGTTTTAAATTACAGAACAGGTTCAAGGCCTCCTCTACATCCTCTACCTCATTTGGATACTTATCTGGAGTTCCGAAAATCCAGTTATCCACAATTTTTCCGTTCCAAAGTGCCTCATCTAATGACGGGCAGGAAAGATATACTGGATCGAACTGTTGAACAGATGCGAGCAACTCGTTTGTTCCCTCAAAAACTGCTGAATAATATCTGCAGTTTTCAAAGTCCTCCATCGTACATGCTGTAAAAATAAAGGCAAACGCCCCCAGAATATCACGAATTGCAAAGTGCTCACATTCCGCAGCTGCAAGTTGGAATAAACTCAGCAATTGTCCTTTAACAAACTTATCTGACAACGCTATAAGATTATATTTCAATGCTGAATTATATGTGGCATCGTCATTAAGCAGATCTATAAATTTATCGATCAATCCTGATAGCAGGTCATAATCTGCACCGAGCAAATTTCTCTCATTTAAGTCAACTACCGCAATTCGACTTGTCAGAGGCTGGGATACACCATAAACAATAGTTCCTTTTTTAGCTTTCTGAATATCGTCGTAAATTTCTCGAGATGTAGTTTTGATTTGTTTACAAAGCTGCATAAAAGGATATTCATTTACAGCGACAATCGCGCCCTTGTTTTCTTTATATAGTGTACTGATATCACTAACTATCGTCGAGTAATCTTTGACATTGTTTAAGTCGGTTTGAATATACAACTCGCTTATATCTATGATCGACGCAATTGCCTTGATGATGAAGGTCTTTCCATCACCAGGATTTCCGGTAAGAAAAACAATACGATTATGCGAAAGCATATCGATGATTATGCTTTCTGCTTTGGATGCAATATGAAGTAGTTGCAACTCAGATTCATCCATATGATCTGAATAACAATTTTTCCCGTTATACAGCTTCTTTACAAAATCAATTTTCGCCATTGCTATTCCTCCCTAAATATTCCCCAGTAAAATATCCGAAAGCTTAAAAGCATTAAGCCGTTCATCAATATCTACAGTTGTGAGTCTCTTCTCCAACCACCTCGTATACCAAAACTCAATGATTTCCTGCGTTTTCTGTTCAATATCATTTTCATCATTAATATCAAAACCGTAGTCCACATCATCATCAAAGCCCATCAAAAAATTATTTGTATTTTTCGCTAGGTTTATCGAATACACAATTCTTGGAGAATAGTGTCTCAGAAATGCATCAGCCTTGATTCCTATAGTACTCAATCCTCGGCTAATCATGCGAAAACGTGGACTTGTGCCTTCTCCAAACACATGGTTAATCCTTTTACCGCCATCCTGCAGTTCTAGAATTCTGGAAAAAAGATCGGTTGTTTCCTTTGAAAAGAAAACTGTACCATATCCTTCGGTTACGCCCATCTTTCTAAACTCTATAATACCTCCGTTGCTCATGGGAACCTTGATACGGTTGTATTGGCTACTTCCGGTAGCATACAGACTTGTGGTTCCCAAATAGACAAGTCGACTGTCTCGAATAACTTCTTTGCCTTTCATACGAGAGGCAATCTCACTTACCTGATTGCTGTAACGATTGGTGTAATCGCTAATCACTGTCGGTGAGCATGCTAACATACTAATAAGCTTTCCTCCAAGTAATTCGTTGTATGGAGGAATAGAACCGCATACAATAATGTCCATCATGTTAGAGCCTATTTTACATTTTCGATTAGCTATCAGTGCTGTGTTAATAGCCTTTCGCCCCTCTTCGTTAGAAAGCAAAAACTGTAATTTTTCTTTATTATTATTCCCCTGAGCCTTATTAAAAGTAATCCTTGTAGACAAGAGTTTGGCCAACTCAGATGCTCTTTTGCGCTTAAACAAATTAGACTGTGCTTCATCCCCCCAATTAGGGGAAACCTCATTATTTTTGTTGTTTATAGATTTCTGTGCATATTCTGCAGCCATAGCGATCAGTTGATCCACCTGTTCCTGTTTAGGATAACGGGTTTGACGATGATATCCTAGATCCTTAACATACAGGTCATTAATTGCACTGGCTATGTTTTTTAACAGCAATGGATAGATTTTATCTGCGTATTCAGATGTCCTTTGCTCGAATTCTTCCTTAGTTTCTGTTGGCTTATTTACCTTGACCCTTATTGTCTTCCCATCAGTTTCACTTAATGTCTGCTCACAATAGCTAGTGTTAACTCGTCTCGCCATATTTTGCTTTATGGCTTCTACTGTCCAGCCTATATCATCATCGCGAACTGTAAGATTTAGCACTGAATTACCAAGGGCGAAAATTCCCATGACGGGGTGATGCGGCTGTAATCTGTCTCTTACAATGTAATATAAATTTCTGCCAGGCATGGTCCTATACGGGATTGACCATGTGTACCGAAAGTAGCGCCATATATCTGATAGCTTATATCCGGTGTATTCATCTCTGTCATTCGAAACAAGCTGAATATAAGGTTCACATACCCTTTCATTATTTTTTATCTTTTGCAAAAGAAACTTCGGATCACCAATCAGTGATTTAATGGATACTGTTTCATTCTGATATTTCTTATCCTTTTCCATTCGATGAATAAAATTTGAAACACTATCAGTTTTAAACTGTGCATTACGTTCAGTGCTTAATCTGTAGCGCAGCATTTTTTTATCGTCGATATTGTCTGTTTCCATCTTAAGAACGAGATGATCTTCTTCGATATTAAAAATCCATCCCTGCTGGGACAAATCAATCAATACGCTTAATGCTGCCTTATATTTGAGTTGTTCAATGTTTTCCCCTTGCTCCGTTATGGAATCTTTTTCTTTCCTAATTGCGCTTACACGATTCGCTGGCAAAACTCCAACAAGTTTCTTTATCAAGGCATTATATCGTTCAGCGTATTCTCCCGATAAGTCCGGAGTGAAAGACTCGGAGGTAATAATTTGTTCATCACTTTCTCTAGCATGCTCCATGGTTTAACCCTTTCACTGTTTAATATCAATATAACCTTTTATTTAGATGGGCTATTAAACCATTCAACTTCCAAATTTTCATGCGGAATATCATGATTTTCGCAAAAGTCCTTAATTGACTTCATAGCTGTAAGGTTAGGCTTTCCTTTACCATTCTCCCATCTGTTGACGGTTGAAAAAGATACATGGATTTCCTCAGCAAATGCTGTTTGAGTAAGAAATGCTTTCATACGTACCATTTTTATTTCGTCCGAAAAACTCATATCAAATCTCCTTGTTGATAATATAACACAAATATCGCTTTAGTATAGCATTAATATCTTATTTTTTCAAGCACAAAACTCGAAAACTGACGGAAACACCCTGAACGTGTGCAATTAATTCATAAGAGCTTCATATACATGACAAAGCGAGAGTGATTATTGACCTTCTTCAATGTTAGCCGCAGAAACTTCATCAGCCAAAACTTCGTCACAAATTTTTACGCATTCATCACAGATATACGCCGGCTCTGAAAGGCCGGGACCGGCTATCATGCGAAATACCTTGCTCTGTGGCTTATGGCAGAAACTACAGACAATATCTTCAATTTCATCGGAGGCAATATCCGGAATGCCCGCCAGTTTAAGCTCTTCTTTCATAGCCGATTCCATTCGCTGTAAACGCAGCAGATTCTTCATGTACTGATATGCTTTATGCTGATTCTCTGGCGAGAGTTTCAGATAATCCCTCTTGATTCCGTTGCTGTCTTTGTAATCATTAGCCATAATTTTTTCCTCCTTCGATTTTCTGTATTTCCTCCACCATCACTCCGGCGCACCGTTTCGCGCTGGCATAATTCAGATGGATATACGGTACGCCGCTGCTTTTGCAGGCATCGCAGACCGTCCAGTATCCGCTGTGATCTGTTTTGTTGATCTGCAAGAATACGATGTCGGCATTCCGGATCGGGTTGATGTCGATGTGCGCTAAGGTCTCCACGACCCTCACATCCGGCAGAAGTTTCAGAAACTCCCGGTGGAATACTTCAACCCCACCATAGAGAACCACACGGAACTTTGTGCGGTACGGGTACTGTATGACATCTCTTTCAGCATCTTCGGTTCCTTCTTTCGACTCCAGGCGTTCTGCAGCCTGTTCTTTTTCCGCAAGACGATTTTGCAGGCGCTCGATTTCCCTCTGCAGTGTGCTGATTTCATGACGGCTGATCTGATTTTCTTTCTGTGCCTGCCGCAGTGCGCGTTCCGCATCTTCGCGTGCGGAAATCTCCTGCTGGAGTCTGGCATCTGTTATTTTTTCCGGAGATTTATTCTCAGTCTTTTCTTTCGGTTCCGGGTACTCGGTTGCAAATCGGAAGTCTTTTTCTTCCAGCAGATCGACCTGATTCAGTGTCGCAACGATGACGGCATAGTCTCTTGCCTTCCGGTCTGAGCAGCCGTATTCTTTAAATTTTCTGATCAGGCTTTTTCCGGATGTAGAGTGGCGCTTCAAATGGCCGGTCTGCATAACGGGAAATCATGGCAGACACAGGAATCGTGTATCGAAATGCTTCTACATTTTCATCCAATGGGAATGAGAGACAGTCCCCGTCTTTGACGACAGGGAGCGCCAGCCTGCCGTTGCATTCGACAAATCCGTAGTCCCACTCATCCTCATCACCGAGTTCTGTATCGAAACCAGTGTGAAGCGGCATGTCGCACATGGACATCAGATCTTCCATGACAATGCGGCCCACTTTAATCTTATAAATTTCATCGCCTTCGCGGATGGCCTGGAAGATTCCCATAGCGATTCCCGGCATGAATTCATCGGAGATATACTCAGCTCGTTCTGAGGAATTTTCTTCCGTCAGCCGGTCTGAGATCGTCCAACATTCTTCCTGCATGGCACCTGCTTCGTCATCAAACTGTTCCATCTGTTTCAGGATAGCATTTATTTCAGGTGGAATATCGGAAAAATCTTTTAAGTCTGTATCCCGGTTTAGTGAAATATAATTTGCCTGCGGCTGCATCATGGCAGAAATTTCCTGGAAAGATGGCAGATCCGGTACAGGGGAAGATGAAACGGCTAACGGAGCGAGAGGGGCGGCCTTTGCATCTCTCATGTTGAAAGACTTTCCGCTTTGCGTTTTTCCTTTTGGCTTTTTCCTTATCAGGCGATCCATTTCGCGCATGGCTTCTTTTGAATAATCACGCTGACGCCGTTCAATCGCATCGGACACACTTTTCATCTCTTTGCGAATACACGACAATCTGCACATGAATCGTGCATGATTGCAGACAAACTCGGTGTATGCTTCTCCGTCCAGAACATCGAGATACAGCAGATCGTTTTGCTCCATATACCCGACAAGGCTCTCCAATTTCTGCATGGACAGATTGGGCGTTGGCGTGTAATTCTTCTTTTTCTTCCCCTTTTTATAACCCTGCCATTCACTTTTATCCATCATGGCATCCGCCAGCACTCGTGGCAGCAGGCAGACTGACGGCACAAGATGCGTCGCGGAAATGCAGGATGCTTTCCTTGGCATGCCGGCTCGGACATACTGCCGCATTTCTTCACCGGTATATCCGCTGATCTCCAGCATTTGCAGCATCTGATCATCTGTCGGGACTTGCATACTGAACCGCGACATATTGGCAACGATGGTAAAAGCAGTGTAGTCGATGATGACAATCATGCACATCGTGGCCAGGCTTGTATTGCCCAGGCTTTTGATACCGAAAAACGACGGCACTCCGATGAGCACCGCCGCCCCGAAACATACAAGCTGCCGTTTGGTCAGATTGAACAGTATTTTACTTTTCACCCGCGTCAGGTCGCGGGGTACAGATACATAAGCAGCCAGAATTTTTCCTCCTTTCTGTCAGTGCGCGTTCATTACGCTTTTAGCGAGGCTTCCTGTCTTGAACAGGGTAAACACCAGAAGCACGGTATAGCCGACAATTCCCCACAGGGACGAAATAATATCACTCGAAATGGAAACGGACTGGATCAGCACCGCATAGATGCCCACACAGACCAAAATCAGGAAACCCTGAAAGCCCAGTGCAATCAGGGAGCGCAGGTAATTCTGGCCGATCTGGCTCTGTTCCCGGTTGCCGAAGGTGGCAAAGGGGATCGGGGCAAGGCTTGTCATCAGATAGATTTCCACCATGCGTCCGTAGACGATCACGAAAATGACAACCGACAGGGCGGACATGGTGAACTGGATGACGAGAGTCTGCATATAAAGCCCCAACAGCGGCCCAAGTTCCATAGCGGACACCGTATCTTCCAGAGATGTCAGCATGGAGTCACTGACAGCGGTGCTTGTCGTAATCAGGCTTCCGCTGGAACTGACTACACTCTGCGCGACATCAAAGACTGCCATCGTAATATTGAAGCAGTTGGTAATCAGCATCACGGCGACGAAGGTCTTGAAAACCCATTTGAAGAAAATCCAGGTTTCAAAATTGGCGAGATTGTTGTGGTCGATAATCATCTGAATAAGCTCGTAGCAGGCGATAATCGTGAGGAAAATGCCCGCAATCGGGACGATGACTGACTCGGACACAGACTGTATCATGGAGAACACCCCCGGCGAGAAGTTCGCCGGGGTCGTCCCCACCTGTGTCGCAACATCCCCAACCTGCTGGTTGACCGAATCAAACATCCCCGACAGATTATTCATGACCGCACTGACCAGCATTTCCTTTATCCAGTCAGTGATCTGTTCGAGTATGCTGTTCAAAGGATATTACCTCCGCGGCTCAACCAAACAGGCCAGAGAGAAGCGGAACCAGAGTCGTACCGATCAGGGCGACACCGCCGCCCGCCATGAGCTGTGTCATACCCGTTTAGGTGGAAGTGACCTCGAATTTTCCTTGATTTTTCAAGGTTTTTCGGTTTTTCCGAAAAATCGGGGTTCATACCTAATTAGGTGTAACATCAGCAAATGGCAGGCGGCGGTGTGCTTTTCGGCACCACTCCAGTCCTTCTACTCTCCGGCCTGTTCGTGTGCGTCTTATTCAGTTGTAGGTTCGGAGCCGCCCATCGGCTCCGGTAAGGGTTTGAGGTTGAAGTGAATTTCTGCGGTGATATTCCGGGTTCCGTCCTCGTCGATGTCCTCATGGACGGTAATCTCCCGGATGAGCTTTTGCAGGGTCTCGGCGTCAAGCTCCTGAATGTCGGCGTACTCCCGGATCATGTCCAGCCATTGCTGGTTGTCACGGGTCAGCCTGTCCTGGTCGGTCAACAGTTCCTTGTTGTGCTTCACCCTGTCGGTCAGTTCCACCTGTTCATCCTGGGCTTTCTTCATCATCAGATTGAAGTTGGCCTCAGAGATGCGCCCGGCGATCATGTCCTCATAGAGCTTCACAACCATTCTGTCCAGCAAGGAAAGCCGTTCGGTGTCCTTGGCTACTTGTCGGGAGATGGCCTGTAGCTGGCCTTCCTGCTCAGACCGGAAGGATTCGCTCAGTTGGTCAAGCACTTCCTCATCGTCAGCCAGGGCAGCAGCGGCGCACTCCTGAATTTTGGAGAGAACCATGTCATAGAGAACGTCGTACTCGATTCGGTGCTGGGTGCAGTGGTGCTTGCCGTATCGGTTGTACGTCCAGCAGGCGTAGATGTCCTTTGGCTGCTTGGCGTTGGTCTTACGGATGGTCAGCGCCTTTCCGCACTCGCCGCACTTGATAAGACCGGCGAACAGACTGAAATTGCCGTCATCCCTTGGCCGCTGTCTGGCCTTGAGCTTCTTCTGGACGATCTCGAATTCCTCGGCGGTGACGATGGCTTCATGGGTTCCCTCAACGATGATCCAGTCCTCCGGCTTCTTCTCGCCAATCGTCCCGATCTTGAAGCGGTAGTTCTTCTTCTGGGACGCCATACAGCCCATATAAACGGGATTGATCAGCATATCCTTCAGGACTGAATCATCCCAGAGAAACCTTCCGTTATCCGGGTCGGCCAGCTCCCATTTGGTGAAGTGACTGCGGATGCCTCGCTGCCGGTTCCACCATGTGGGGCAGGGTATCTCATCCATCTCCAGACGGCGGCGGATATAACCGGGGCCACGTCCTTCCAGAGCATAATCGAAAATCCGCCGGACAATGGGTGCTGTCTCCTCATCAATGAGCAGGTGGTTTTTGCACTCCGGGTCTTTGACATATCCGAAGGGAGCCACACAGCCGGTGAAATCACCCCTCGTTGCTTTGAGGTAGTAAGAGGCGTGTACCTTCTTGGAAATGTCCCTGGAATAAAATTCATTGAGGATATTTTTGAAGGGCGCTATATCGTTGTTATCCAGCATGGTATCAATGCCGTCATTCAAAGCGATATAGCGGACGCCGTGCCGGGGAAAGAATTCCTCGATCATCTTGCCAACTTCCAGATAATTACGACTTAACCGACTAAGGTCTTTCGTTACTATCAGGTTTATCATCCTGGCCTCGGCTGCTTTCAACATTTTCTGAAAGTCAGGGCGATCCATGTTCAGACCCGTGAACCCGTCGTCCTGATAGACTGCTATGACCTCCCATCCCTGCTTTTCGCAGTAGTCCTGGAGCATACTGCGCTGATTGGCAATGCTGGCGCTCTCACCCTGCAATTCATCGTCTTTCGAGAGGCGGCAGTAGATCGCCGCCCTGACGGTGCCGGAGGGAAGGGCGCTCGCCTTGCTCCGTTCTGGTTCGTTCCACATATCCGTTACCCGCATAATCCAGACGCAAGGTTTTGGGTCGTTGGAACCTTGTCTGTAGTATAGCACGGCAATTCTGATTTAGCAAGCATTTCTTGCGAAATAGCTATGCTTATTTTTCGGGCAATCAGAGAAATAAACGCCTGAGTTGCATCCATGTCCCCGTCAAAGACGGCGACCGCCGTGTAATTCGTTTTTGCCAAAAGCATACCTCCATTCCTGAACATGAAAAGCCCGGTATGGAAGGCTGCCATACCGGGGTCATCCCTGAGTTTCTTATCATCATGTGACGCTGTGACGCTTGTGACGCTATTGATACACCCCCATGCGTCACAGAAACAGCGTCACGGCACCGATCTGCTGTGTGTACTGGTCAAAAAATAAGATTTTGTGAATTCTACGTCTTTTGAGTTGATTTTGCATTGCAAACGCTGTATAATACAGGTGCAATGAAATGTGAAAGGAGCTGATTTTCATGGCTAATTCGACAAATTTCAGTGTCCGCATGGACAGTGACATCAAGAAGCAGTGTGAAGCCCTGTATGGGGAGTTGGGCATGAACCTGACTACTGCGATCAATGTCTTTCTGCGCCAGTCCCTCCGTGTCGGTGGGTTCCCGTTCGATGTGCGGCTCGATCAGCCCAATAAGGAGACGGTTGCCGCCATGCTGGAAGCGGAGCGTATCGCACATGACCCCTCTGTAAAGGGATATACCGACCTGGATGAGATGTTTGCGGAGCTGAAAAAATGAGGAAAACCAAATATACTGTCAAACCTACGACTCAGTTCAAAAAAGACTACAAACGTGCCATCAAGCGAGGGCTGAAAATCGAGCTGTTGGAGGATGTGGTGGCCTGCCTTGCCCTGGGCGAAACGCTTCCGGAAAAGAACAAAGACCACGAACTGACCGGCGACTGGGTGGGTCACCGGGAATGTCACATCCTGCCGGACTGGCTGCTTATCTATCGCATTGATGGCGATGTGCTGGTGCTGACGCTGGCCCGTACCGGGTCACACAGCGACTTATTCGGTAAATGACATCAGGCCAACTGCCGCAGATTTTATCCTGCCCGGCGGCTGGCCTGACTTTTTGTGACGCTGTGACGCTTGTGACGCTATTGATACACCCCTATGCGTCACACGGATAGCGTCACGAAGGAGAAACGCCGCTCTTTTCCTGCCTGATTGCATCAATATCAACCACTTCCTTCCTATTTCGCAGCGTAAAGGTGCGCTTGTCCCGGCTCCGCTCATTCTGGGTGTAGCTGACGCCGAACTTGTTGTAGAGGTCAGATACTCCGGCGTTCATCTTCCTGGTCAGAACATGGGGCTTGAGGTCGGAACAGTCGAGCAATTCTACCAGCTCCGTTGCGGTACCTGTCCACTCACTTTTATCCACCATGAAACCGGCAATGGAATAGAGCAGGGGGTCGGCTTTCCTCGGAAAGATAGTCTTTTCCACATTGCTCAACTGCCAGAAACAATGCTCCCGGTCAAATTCCAATGTCAGCTCCTGATCCTCCTGATCTCTGCCGACGATCTGCATAACAGCGGTGTTCTCAATTCGCTTTTTCTTTTGCAGTACAATAGCCCCGTCGGCAGCACCCAACAGGCCGGTCGTGCCGGAAATCGTCTCGAAGGAGTCACTGGCCTCCATCTTTCGGGTGTGATGGACGATGAGCAGGCAGATATTGTGTCTGTCCGTGAATTCCTTCATGGCAGCGATATTCTTGTAGTCCATCGCATAGCTATAGGTTTCCGTCCCGATCTCCCTGACCCGCTGCAACGTATCCACGATTACAAGGCTCGTGTCCGGGTGCCGCTGCATAAAGCGCTCCATCTGTTCGGTCAGTCCTTCCTCCAGCGTCCTCGACTGTGTGGTCAATATCAGGTGATCGGTAGACTCCACGCCAAACATCTGCATTAACCGGCTTTGCAGTCGGGCGTAATCATCCTCCAGAGCGAGATAGAGGACGGTACCTTGCCGGACAGGATAATCCCATAGACGAAGACCCATCGCCACATGATAGGCAAGCTGCATCATAAAGAAGGACTTGCCGATTTTCGGAGAACCGGCAAAGAGATAGGTGCCGCTATAGATCAGCCCGTCAACAAGCGGCGTCCTTGGCGGAAACGTGGTGTCATACAGTTCAGACATCGTAACCGTGTGCAGATCGACGTTGGGGTCGAAGCGGGGCGGTGAGGCGCTCAATTCCTCCATTTCGTTCATCGCCCGTATCACGGCCTCCTGTTCTGCCTGTGGTAAACTTCCAAATTCATCTTTCATGAGGGATCACATCCTTTCTGTTTTCGCCGGTTTGCAGGCGTTACCATTTTGGTCACGCCTATACAATGCTATTTCATTCATAACGGAGAACCGCCAGTCTCTATTGTCCTGATATAGTTCTTGGGCTTCTGCATGATCTCAATGAGCTGGGTGCGGTACTGCGGGTCATCAAGCAGCCTGGGGAATTCGTGAAAGCAACGGTTGCAGCTGCTCATCATGGTGTCCACCAGGGCGGATACCGACACCAGCATACTTTCCTCCGTCACCTTCCTGGCAGTCTGGAAACTTTCACCGATCTCCCTCATGCGTTTCAGTTCTTCCTTACTCATACGGAGCCGCCTGACCTTCTCCGGACGTTCCTCCGGTTCGGCGGTGGCAACCTCTGAGACATCCTTTGCTGTTGGGGCAATCCTGCCGGATAAAATCTCCTGGCGAATGCCGGGGGCAATCTCATCGGCTGCGTCAACACCATTCGCATACCGCCCGGCATTATACACATACTTTTTCCCGACGTGATTTTCTTCAGCGACCTTTTTCCATGTCGGATTCGATTTTGGTAAATCCCCCTTGGGGGGACTTGCCGTGAACTGATTGCCCCGGAAACCATCTGCGGCACCGTGCGAAGCCTTTTCGGAATTGTACTGTTTCCCGATCAGGTACTTCTTCTGCGCCTCTGTCAGATTGCGACGCCCCAGCTGGTTCCGGCAAATCCACGCCAGAACAGCATAGCGATCAGGAAACTCCATCTCCTTTGTCTGGTAGGGGATTTCCGGATGCCCCTGCAAGATGCGGTAGCGGTTATGGCCGTCCACAATAAACCCGTGCCAGGTAATAATGGGGCAGATGACCACACCGTCCGAGAGGATGTTCTCCTCCAACTGCCTGAACTCCTCATCCGTCAGCACCGGCATGTGGCTGGAAAACTCATCATCAATCTGTAGTGGCCTGCCATTCTGCTCGCTGCTGTTGTGGGGAGCGCAATTTCCCAAAAGAACGTCCCCATGTTGATACTGCTTCAAATCTCTATCCATATCAAAACTCCTTTCCCGGATATGTTCAAAGGAGCCGATACGCAGGAAAGACATTCCCGATACCGGCTCCGAAAGATCATAGAACCGATTTCTCATATTTGTCCTCGACACCCCTGAGAAGCGGGAAATCATCAGGCGGCGGTTTGCGGAACCGCTCCATAGGCGTCTAACCTCCCCGCCTTCTTTATGGCCGGGCTGCGAATTACAGAAGTATCATTATCCCTGTGTGGTGTCGTCGCTGTGCCGGTTGCAGTCCGGCATTTCAAAGCTGGTATTGTTCGCTCGCTTCCGGCCAGAGCCGGGAGGTCATGGCGTACCGCCCATGCAGCTTGTCACACGGTAACGTACCTGATGAATGAATATGAAATTGTCAAGGTTCCCAATAGCCGGTCTGCCCGGCTGTGATAAAATTGTAATGAATATGCCGCCGGATTTTTATGGCCTTGCTGGCCGGATTGCCCGCTTTGTAGGCCGGGTTTGCGGCAAAAATCGTCTTGAACACCCCTCATCGTGGTTCTCGGCAACCATTTCATTTCGGCTGTAATTAAATTGTAGCTGAGCTTCCGCCAAAGTGTGAGGGCCTTGCTGGCCCGGTTACCGGACCTTGTAGGCCCGGTTGGTGGCATCAAGTCAATCTCAGACGCCTTGCCAAGACTCCTGGCAACCGTTTCATCCTGACTGTGATTAAAGTGTAGCTGAGATGAATCGCCTTTCAGAGGAACTGTCACGACCAAAAGGGTCGTCTTACGCCCACTTTTACAAAGAGCGGCGCAGCTCAGACAGTGCATAAAGGCGATCTCAGACACCATCACCAGGGTTTCCGGCCAACCGTTTTCCCGTCTGTAGATAAATTGTAGTGGTGACGCCGCCGGTTTTTTATAGCCTTGCTGGCTGGGTTTGTGACTTCGTAGGCTGGGTTTATAGAAATTGTAGCTGAGATACCGCTGGGTTTTTAGGACCTTGCAGGTCGATTATTCGACTTCGTAGGTCGAATTTGCTGCATTAAGGCTCTCCTGGACATCTTCATCAAGGTTCCCAACAGCCGTTTCGCCCTGTCCATGCCTAAATTGTAGTGGCGACTCCGCCTGATTTTAATGGCGCAGTAGGACAAGTTACCGGTCTTGTCTCGACGGGTTGGCGACATGGATGGCAGAACAATCAGTTTCTGCTTGGCTGGCGGTAAACTCTCGAATTCGTTTTTCAAGTCTGGTCACATCCTTTCCGTGGAGCCGGATAAACTCTGCCTTGTCCTCGACACTCCCGGTCAGGAACACATCGTCCAGCAGGTACTCCACATAATTTTTTCTCTGTAGGGCTTCAACAAAAAGCGGGTGCCACTCCTCATCCGCCGTTTTCGGTGCGAAGTCCGTCTGCCATTTCTCAAGCAGCCGGAGATAACCGCAGAGGACACGGTAGCAGTAGCTTTCTGTTTTCCTGAATTGCAGTTCCGCAGATATTTTCGGTTTTGGCGTTGACTGGGGCGGGTTGTGCGTTCGTTCCTCGTAAGGGATACCGAAGTCAGCAGCCAACTTGACGGCGGCGCCCTTGCTATTCATATCGAACAGCTTCGCCGTGAAGTCAATGACATCCCCATCGGCCTGACAGCCAAAGCAATGAAAACGCCGGTCAACCTTCATGCTGGGGGTTCTGTCGTTGTGGAATGGGCAGACACACATTCCGTTTCGGTTCACCCTTAGTCCATACGCCTCCGCAGCCTGCCGGGTGGTCACAGACTGCTTGACCGCTTCAAACACATTCATCTGCAAATCCCCCTCTCATCGCTCCACGGTATTCGTTTTCTGTTTCTCCTGCGTTTGCGGTTCCGGCTGGATGACACGGTTCACGCAATACTGGATATGGGACATCTGCCGTTGCTCGTCTCTCAAGGGCTTAAACTCCGCATATTCCGCAGCTCGCTCGTCCTGAAGCAAAGCAAGCTCTTTTCTCCATGCGTCAACGGTTTCCTGAGAAAACTCCGGCGGCATTCCTGCCTCCTTCAAAATCCGTCTTGCACGATAAAAGAGCTTGAGTTCACTTTCGTGTTCGGCCTGGTATTTGGCCTTTGCCTTTTTATAGTTGTACTTTTTCTTCCCCATCTCCTGAAAGACCGGAAGGTTTGTTCTGTAGATAGCAACCTGGTCGAGCGCTTCTTTCAGCGTTTTTATCCTGGCATTTTTCGCTTTCATGGAATCGCCCAGGTTATCCACCTTCGCCTGGAGTGCAGTCAACTTTTCTTCCAACTGACCCAGCGTGGAGATGTCATTCTCCCGGAGAAAGGCCACCGCATCAGCAACGTCCTGTAGAGTGGTGAGGTTGGCCTTCCTCCGTCCGTATCTGGAGAAGTTTTCTGCTCCGGCACGCTGCACATCCATATAATCCAACAGGATTTGTATCAGGTGCGGCTGCTCCGGCTCGTTCAATTTTTCCTCGGCGGTCTTGATCCAGGTCAGCAGACCGGCGATCTTTTCCCGGAGAGATTTCAGAAGGGCGTTCGTGGCCTTCACCCAGCGGTTGTAATCGCCTTTCTCTGTCGGGATGCCTCGTTTCTCCATTGCCCGGACTGCCGGGCCTTCATGCACTTGGGCCAGCAGTTCCACGCCCTGCCGTTCATAGGAGCGCCAGTCAATGCGAACGTCCAGCCCTTTTTCCTCGAACTTCGCATTACAGAGATCGCACCAGTTTTTTCGCCATTCCTCCAAAACCTCCGGCGATCCCCAGTCTGTTGTCGGGACTGCGGTAAACTTCCATCGCTTGTACTTTTCATCCCAGACACGTTCGCCGTTCTCATCAAGGACGGGGACTTTCTTCTGCTTGTTGCCCCAGGTGCCATCGGGGTTGATGGGACGGATAGGAGCCAGAATGTGAATATGCGGATTGGGAATACCGCCCGGTTCCTTGTCCGGCTCATGGATGGCAAAGTCCAGCGTCATACCTCTGGACAGGAAATTTTCCTCCATGAACTGCCTTGCAAGGGCGATATTTTCTTCCATAGTAAACTCATTCTGAAAGGCGAAGTCGAAGGAGTAGGCAAGCTGTGCGTCCGGCCTTTTCTCCACCTTCTCAACAGCGTTCCAGAGCGTTTCCCGGTCTACGTACTCCCTCGGTGCCTGGGGAGATAGCAGTATCTCCGACAGGATCACGCCGCCTTTCCGGGTGTAGTCGCTGTACTCGTCGTACCGTTCGCTGTGCAGCTTTTCTCCGGCACGATAGGCAGCGGAAGCGATCACGCTGCTTCCTTCGCTGCGTTTGATTTGCGTCACATGAAAATGGTATAAAGCCAGATCAATCACCTTCTTTCTTGTGGTTCTCCACACTCTGCTGAATCCGCAGACGCACGTCCGGGATGTCCAGCAGGCTCTCAACAAACAGATAGATTTCCTCATCCGTCAGAACGGACAGCTCCTTGTGGTGGCACTCAAAAGCTGCACCGTACTGGATCAAGTGGTGGGTGCGTTTCCGGTCTTTGGCGTTGCGCTGGTATTTCACCCTTTGCTCGGCTCGTTCCTCCCGGTGCCTCCATACTTCAGCCTGTTGCTTTGCGTGGTCACGCTCGGCTCTCAGGTCATCCAACTCTTTTGACACGAATATCAATCCTCCCTTCAGGCATAAAAAAAGACCGACTGTCTTTTACAACAATCGGTCTATGTTCACATATTTTATTGTGGGGGGAACCGGCGTAGCGGTCGCAGACCGCAAAGCCGGTGGTAGCAGGAGATAGCCGCAAAGCGGCGCAAGAGGGTGCAGCCCTCTTGTTCGGGATTTTCAATCCCGCCCTCTTGGATGCCGGACAGGGAATGTTGGCAGGAAAGAGGGGAAGCATCGCAGATCGCACAGAATATCCGCAAGGATATAGAAGTGCGCCCTTACAAGTAAGGGATTTATACTATAGTTTCTCCAATAATTTTTCCTTTAGCTCCACTTCATTTAAGGGGACGTACTGATTTTCGACAAGTAATTGTCTCCCTATGATACTTGATAACGCTTCAGCTTGCCACTGTTCCAGCAATTTCGGATTGTGCTGTAAGATGGAATTGATGCTGGCAATAATAGTGGGGCTGCTGAGCATATCCACAATTTCCTTTCCGCTGGTCATATTGCCTGATGCATCAACAATTCTTGCATGTGAGACTTTCCAAAGTTTCTGCACACTTAAAATATATAAAACAAATGCATCCAGTAATTCTTTTTGAGCCTGTTCACTCGTCATATCTGTTGAATACTTAGCATAAGCAGAATCAAACTCAAGTGGCATTGCCACGGTTGCAATTACTTTGGATTTTTCTTCTTCAGGGGTATTCTCTAATTCTCGAATGATCCTTGTGGCCTTTATATCGTATATGGTCGCTTTCTTAGTTTTCTCCAAATTGTTTTTGGATGACTTCTGACTTTTGCGTTCACGGCACCAATTCTGAAAACTGGTTATTGCAACATCTGTCAATTTCTCCATAACAACAGGAACAACTTCCTCAGCAACATCACAAATCAACTGACCCCACCACGGCAAATCTTCATACTGAATAGTTGGCTTTGGGGTCGGTGCTTCTTGTCCACAATTTTCATCCGTTAGTTCAATATCATAGGCCACACCTGAATAAGTACCATCTTCACGATGTCGCCCACCTTTTCCGATTTTATCAGAACTTATATCATTGCCATCCTTATCTTTCCTTGGAATCTTACAAACAGCATAATCATAATCTCTTTCCTCAGATGTCACTATCATCCCTCCTAAGACAAATCAATCAGTAGATGGTTCTTTCTTCCCATACTCCATCGGAGGCTCCGCTACCATTTGAAGCTGACTGTCGGTGTCAAACTCATAAGTCACGCTATCTTGCTTTGCCTTAAACGTCCCGCCAATTCCAAAGAACCGTTCAAAGAATGCTTTCAGCTTGTCAATAACCGTCTGCTTCTTCTTTGCACGTCCTCCACCAAAGCGGGAAACCGGTGGCATCAGCTTGTCGATGTCGGTACCGGTCGTCCTGACCTCGCCGTCCCGGAAAGCGTTCTCGACGAACCTCCGGGTTTCCGGTTCCCTCAAATGCTCCTCGCTGATGATCTGGGCAAGCTCCCGTTCCCGTTCTTCGGCAACATAGGTCTGCCATTCGCCCATCACATCCTCGACTTCATTCAGGCTGCCGATAAAGTTTTCAATCAGTTCCTTCTTGCTGCGCAGTTCTGGGCTGGCGTCCACTGCCTTGCGAATGGTGACAAGTACTTCCTTGTCCTCACAATGGCTGCTGTGGTATTTGGCAACCAGCATCAGGATGTAATCAATGTTGATCTCGATCTGCTTAATCAGCTCTATCTCGAAAACAACATCATCTGTGATGTCCTTTTTGTCTTTACCGGGTCTACGCCACTCGTCCCGCAAATCCTGATACCGTCCGAGATAGTCCTGCAAATCGCGCTCGTTAATCAGTTCCTTGCCCTTGAATTCATCAAAGGAGGAGAGCAGGTTCCGCATTCTCAGGATAGCGCCGAACAGCAGAATAAACTCTTTCTGATTTTGTTCCCCGACGATCTGCGGCTCGGAAAGCGGATATTTTGTTTCCAGTTCCTCGATCATCTCCACATAGCCGGGCCTCGGCTTGTCATCGGGGCCGACATAGCCGTTGTAGTAGTCCTCAAATTTTTTCAGAAGGACAACACCGCCAGCGTCTTTGTCTCCGAACAAGGAAATTGCATCATCCACTCGCTTTTGCAGGTTACGGAAGCAGACGATATTGCCAAAGGTTTTGATGGAGTTCAGGATACGGTTGGTTCTGGAAAACGCCTGGATCAGGCCGTGCATCTTCAAATTTTTATCTACCCACAGAGTATTCAGCGTGGTGGCGTCGAAGCCGGTCAGGAACATATTGACCACGATGAGCAGATCAAGCTCCTTGTTTTTCATGCGGAGAGAAACGTCTTTATAATAACTCTGGAACCGCTCACCGTCCGTGCTGTAATTTGTGTGGAACATCTCGTTATAGTCCCGGATAGCGTCATCCAGGAAGTCACGAGAGGTCTGGTCAAGCCCACTGGTGTCCTCGGAGTTTTCTTCATCCAGGATACCATCTGCCTCGGCTTCGTTGGCTCCATAGCTGTAAATAACGGCGATGCGCAGCGCCTTGGTCGGGTCGGCGGCCATTTGCTTCTGGAACTCCCGATAATACTTCATAGCGACCGGCACAGAGGCCACAGCGAAGATGGAGTTGAAGCCGCTGACACGCTGCTTCGCCTTGATCTCCTCTACGGTGCCGTTTTTGCCGGAGGCTACCTCGGAGATATTTTGAAGCACGGAATATTCAAAAGTCTTGTCGCCACGATAGGTTTTCTGGTCGAAGTGTTCCAGAATATATTTTGTGACGAGGGCGATCCGCTCCGGCGACTCCAGCGCCTTTTTGCGGTCAATGTCCCAGACATCTTCATCATCAATGTCGGCGTCCACGTCCATCGTTTTGATATAATCCACTCGGAAGGGCAGCACGTTTTTATCATTGATGGCGTCCACGATGGTATAGGCGTGAAGCTGGTCACCAAAGGTCTGAGCCGTCGTAAAGAACTGGGGATTGCGGACAGCGCCGGTGTTGGCTGCAAAAATCGGCGTACCGGTAAAGCCGAAGATATGATATTTTTTAAAGCTCTTGACAATGGCTGCGTGCATATCCCCGAACTGGCTGCGGTGGCACTCGTCGAAAATGATGACCACCCGCTTGGTATAGGCCTCGTGGGTCTTGTACTTTTTGATGAAAGCGGACAGCTTCTGGATGGTGGTGATAATAATTTTAGCATTCGGGTCACGAAGTTGCCGTTCCAGAACCACAGAGGAGGTGTTGCTGTTGGCCGCACCCTTCTCGAAGCGGTCATACTCCTTCATGGTCTGGTAGTCCAGGTCTTTCCGGTCAACGACGAACAGCACCTTGTCGATGTAGGGAAGCTGAGAGGCCAGCCGTGCCGTCTTGAAGGAGGTCAGTGTCTTGCCGGAGCCGGTGGTGTGCCATATATAGCCGCCGCCCTCGATGGTTCCGTACTTTTTATAATTGTTGGCGATCTCAATACGGTTCAGGATGCGTTCCGTCGCCGTGATCTGATAAGGCCGCATGACCATCAGCATATTTTCTGCCGTGAAGATGCAGTATTTTGTCAGGATATTCAGGATGGTATGCCGGGCGAAGAAGGTCTTGGTAAAGTCGATCAGGTCGGGAATGACCTTGTTCTTGGCGTCGGCCCAGAAGGAAGTAAACTCAAAGCTGTTGCTGGTCTTTTCCTTCTTGGTATTCCTGGCGTTTGTGTCCTTGATGGCATTGAAACGGGTGGAGTTGGAGTAATACTTGGTGTTGGTTCCGTTGGAGATAACGAAGATTTGCACATACTCATACAGGCCACAGCCAGCCCAGAAGGAATCCCGCTGATAGCGGTTGATCTGGTTAAACGCCTCCCGGATGGGGACACCCCGGCGCTTTAGTTCCACATGAACCAGCGGCAGACCGTTGACCAGAATGGTCACATCATAGCGGTTGTCGTGCCGTGCGCCCTCGTCCTGGCTGACTTCATACTGGTTGATGACCTGGAGACGGTTGTTGTGGATATTCTTCTTGTCAATCAGGGAGATATTCTTAGTGCTGCCGTCGTCACGCTTCAGAACCTGCACATAGTCCTCCTGAATTTTCCGGGTCTTCTCCACAATATGCTCCGTCGGGTTGGCGATGGCGTCCTTGAAGAATCGTTCCCACTCTGCATCAGAGAAGCGATAATCGTTCAACTGTTCCAGTTGCTCCCGAAGGTTGGTAATCAAATCGGCTTCGGCGTGGATGGGAAGATAGGTATAACCCTGTTCCCCCAGCAGACGGATAAACTCCCTTTCCAGCGCCGCCTCGCTCTGGTAGCTGTCAGAACGGGCTGTGACTGGCTCATATTCTGTGACCACTGTATTTTCGCTGGTGGCGGCAACGATATTAAAGTACGGCATCTCCGACCCTCGTTTCTCTATTTGTAAAGTCCCTGTTCCTCGCGCTCAATGCGTATATCTCTCAAAACCTTGCCCTGATACGTCCAGTACACCGGCCCTTGCAGTGCATGGTCAACCTCCAGCAGCTTCATCGCAAGACCTGTCAGGGAGTATGTCAGGCCATGATATTCAATGTGCCGGTCATCTTTTACTGTGGCGATAAATTCCGGATGGTTCAGTAATTCGATTTCAGCGCCTACCGGAATGCCGCATTTTGTGAAGGAGAACGGGGAGCGGCGTTCCTTCGCCTCCTCCTGGATTTCTGCGGCAACTTCCTCATCCAAAATCTCATGGCCTTCTGGTGTCATACGTTGTAGCCTGTCCTGTGTGCCGCTCAACTTGGCGATGCTCTCCAACAGGGAATAGGCGTCTTCAGCAGACATGGCGTAAAACTCTTTTGTGCGGGTCTTTCCGTCAAACGTGTCGATGGCTCTCAAGTCCGGGTTCAGGCTGTCTATGATGCTGTGAAGCTCTTTATCCTGTAGGGGCTTTGTGACCTGATATACAGCATAAACACGAAACGCGAACGGAATACATTCACTCCGGTTCAACTGCTCCAGGCGCTTTTCTAAGTTGGAAACATATCCGATCTTGATATAATCCGGAAATGACGGGTTCGTCAAAATATAAATCACTCCGGCCCTTTTCTCAGTTGTCATACTGCCTTCTCCTCATTGTAATTTATTATAAAGTACGGGCTCATGCTGTGCTTTGAAACCTCACCAAGCGCATTACCTGAAGATGCAACAAAGCAATGTGACATTATATCTCTTGGGGCTGGATCAAATTTCGTGACTTTAAACCAGGTTTTGAATTGGCCAACCTTATCCCGATAGTATTCAGGAATGGTCTTTTTCTCTGGAACATTTCTACTGATTTCAATCACGTGTGCCCAGTACCTCTCCATTCTGCCACTGTTAATCAGCAGAATGATCGGATCAGCACAATCTTTTATTTCTTCAATAATTTTCGCAGAAACAGGTGCCCCCATCTTGCCATACCAAACATAACCAAACTCATCAATAACTGCTTGGTGTGCTGCAATGGTTCCACATTCCGGTGAAAAATGTTCCCCAAATCTCAGAGCTATTGTTTTCATATCGTACATTCCTTAAAATTCAACAATCTATCTCGATAGAATTCATACTGCTTTTGACGAGCTTCAATTTCAGCGGGTAGGCCTGACGACAAGTCTGTACAAAGAGCATGAAATTTATCAAGGATAGATACGATCTCATTTTGCTTCTCACAGCATGGGACATTAATCATAACTTTTTTTATGTCACCAGCAGTTACCAAAGGTTGACCTCCGCCTTTCGCATATTTATTCAAGCCAATAGTCTCAAGAAAATAGAATACATACTTTAAATTGTATTCCTCCATTACATCAACTATAAGCGTGTTGTCGGAGACATCATATTCTCCGTTTGCAATATGAACATATCCAGCATTAGCTCCAACACGGGCGATTAAAATATTTGTCTTAAAATACTGAGGCACATCAGTCATCGCAATAATTCCAGTAGAGCCATACACTGGATAGGTTCCCTCGTCCGTGCGTTGTTTAGCTTTACCAGAAGTGATAGAGTAGCATATATCTCCCAGTTCAAGAGTAATGCTACCGAATACATACTGAATAAGCCTAATCATGCCCTGTCTGTCTGTCTGTCTGTCTGTCTGTCTAAAGATTGTCGTTCCCGTTGCCGCATATGTCAATAGAGCATCTCTATAATATTCATACTGTTTTTGGCGGGCATTAATCTCAGCGGGGAGACCAATGTTTAGGTCAGAGCAGATAGCATCAAAGTTGTCAAGAACGTGTACAATTTTATCTTGAATTTGGATGGAAGGAATCGCTATCTGCAATCCTCTCACAAAGGCCAAGTTAGCCATAGCCAGTTTAGACCCCTGCGTAAGAGCCCAAAATTTAGGATACAGCATTGTACAGGCATAGTATAAATATGATGGATTCAGTGAAGTTGTGTCCTTCGGGTAAATGCCTGCTATATTCTGGTTAATTGCGGCCTCAAAGGGAAGGAACGCGACTTTCCCAATAGTTGCACCGACTAAAGCTATGAGCGTTGTATTTTCTCTCATCATTTTTGCGGATGATTCAGCCAAGCCTTTCTCGGTAATAAAGTCCGTGACTTCGTCGACAGACTTTTGATTTTTACAGACCGTTGAGCCAAGCCATTTGATATCTCCATCTTGCCAATATTCATTATTCTTTTTTGATGGAGTACCTCCAGAAACAACTTCACACACATCTCCGAGTGTCCGCCAGACAACGTCACTTGTCGCCCCCCCGTGGATGCCAAAAGTCAGCAACTTATCTCTATAATATTCATACTGCTTTTGCCTTGCTGTAAGCTCCGCTGTAAGCTCCGCTGTAAGCTCCGTGAAATTGTCCAGTATCCGGACAATTTCACGCTGCACCTCCAGAGGAGGCACGGGGATTTTATATTTCATCACAGCCTCTTTATCACCACGAGGCATTTTAGCGCCTTTGGAATTCTGAGTATCGTAGACAAAAAACTGTTCTGAGGAAAGAACATAGTACAAGAATTGTGGCGTAATCTGTTCGCGGTTAATAATCTGTATTGCTAATACATCTCCGTTGGTTCCCCCATTACAATCAGCAAGCCACACCTTCCTCAAATATGGGCGTATATTGCCAATCAGAACATCGCCTTCATCAAAAGCGATCACGCTGCCA
Source organism: Clostridiales bacterium (assembly GCA_021201475.1). Taxonomy (GTDB): domain Bacteria; phylum Bacillota; class Clostridia; order Oscillospirales; family Oscillospiraceae; genus Onthomonas. The sequence goes on along the minus strand of JAJQEV010000049.1, from coordinate 4,135 downwards.
GTCAAGGGAACTGCCGATGCATCTGTTTTTCCCTGCTTATTTTGGAGAAGGTTTTCTACGCCAACATAATTTTTCTCGTTTACTTCGGAGGCATCTATGCGGCGTTTGGCATAGCGTGTAACTTCATTTAGTTGCACATATTGTACCCCATCCGGGCAAAGTTCCTGGATCAGCTCATCCAACTTACTCATCCGCTTCGCCCTCCTTTTCTTTTAATGCAGGGTGCTGCATATAGAAAATTTCCTTTTGCCGCTCGATCTCCACCTTCAACTGCTCTTCGGACGGCAAATTCAACTTGTATTTGGTGGCAAAGAGATGCCCGTTGTCCTTGAGAATGGAGTATCTCGCAATATCCTGATCTGTTTCGGAGCAAAGCACGATCCCCAGGGTGGGGTTATCGCCCTCCGTGCATTTCAGTTCGTCGTACATACGGACATACATATCCATCTGTCCCACGTCCTGATGGGTCACTTTTCCGATTTTCAGGTCGATCAGAACATAGCACTTCAAAACCACATTGTAAAACACAAGGTCAATGTAGTAATCATCCGCTTCGGTGCGGATATGCTGTTGACGGGCGACAAAGGCAAACCCTTTCCCCATCTCCATCAAAAACTCCTGCAAATGGCTGATAATGCTGGACTCCAAATCGGATTCCGAATAGCTTTCATCCAACTTAAAGCCGAGAAATTCCGCCATGACGGGCGTTTTCAGTATCTCCAGCTTATCAGGAGCTCTTTTTGTCTCTGTAAGCTGCGGCGCAGCATAATGACGCTCATAATACTGCGTTGAGATATTCCGGCTCAGCTGCTTCACGCTCCAGCCCTGTGTGCTGGCGTTTGTCAGATACCACCGCCTTGCAGTCTCATCTCCCACTCGAAGGGTCGTCAGAATATGCGACCAGCTCAAATTTTGCAAATGCGTTTGCAAAATTTCAGGGTTTGGTACGGTAAGATAAAATTTCCTGAAATACGCAAGGTAGCGCTCGCTAAATCCGCCTCCATACGTTTGCTGTAGCTGCTCCGAAAGGTATTTAATCAGCTTCTTCCCGTATTGGGCACGCTCCTGCCCACGCTGTTCTTCCTCAACGATACGGCGGCCAATATTCCAATATGTCATGGTCATGATGGAGTTCACAGAAGAATAGGCTTTATTTCGTCCTTCTTCAATGATCTCTTTAATATCATCAACCATTGGTTGATAAGTATTGCTCAATTCATTTTTATTGTCTGCCATGGTTATACCTCGATTTCCGCAATAATCTTGGCGATCTCGTCCCGAAGCACCTGCTCACGGGCGACAATCTGTTCAATCTCTGCATTTAGCTTTACGATGTCGATCTTTTCCCGTGTGTCCTCCGCTTCCACATAGGTGGACACGGAAAGATTGTAGTCATTGCCAGCCACCTCATCATAAGCGGCCAGGTGGGTGAAGTGTGCTTCGTCCTCACGGGCGGTAAATGCCACAACGATCCTGTCAATGTTGTCGGCGGTCAGCTTGTTGTTGTTCGTGACCTTGATGCACTCGTTGGTCGCATCGATGAACAGGACTTTGTTGTCCGTCTTGCCCTTTTTCAGCACCATGATGCAGGTGGCGATAGAAGTACCGAAGAACAGATTGCTGGGTAACTGAATGATGCAGTCTATAAAGTTGTTGTCGATCAAATACTTACGGATTTTCTGTTCAGCGCCGCCACGGTACATGATGCCGGGGAAGCAGACGATAGCCGCCGTTCCGTTGGCAGCCAGCCAGGAAAGGCTGTGCATGATAAAGGCCATGTCAGCCTTGCTTTTCGGTGCCAACACCCCGGCAGGAGAAAAGCGGGGATCGTTGATGAGCAGCGGATTATCTGACCCCTCCCATTTGATCGAATAGGGAGGATTGCTGACGATCAGCTCGAACGGTTCATCATCCCAGTGCTGAGGTGCGGTCAGGGTATCCTCGCAGGCGATATTGAATTTATCAAAGCCCACGTCATGCAGGAACATATTGATGCGGCAAAGGTTGTATGTCGTGATATTGATCTCCTGGCCAAAGAAACCGTTGCGTACAGCATCTTTTCCGAGAATTTTTTCCGCCTTCAATAATAGAGAACCGCTGCCGCAGGCCGGATCATATACCTTGTTGATCTCCGTCTTGCCAACAGTGCCTAATCGAGTCAGCAGTTCGGAGACATCGGCGGGTGTAAAGAACTCGCCGCCGGATTTGCCCGCATTGCTGGCGTACATGGTCATCAGGTATTCATAGGCGTCGCCAAAGGCGTCGATGTCGTGATGCTTCACGTCGCCCAGGTTCATGGCCGCCACGCCGTTTAACAGCTTGACCAGCTTCTCATTCCGCTTTGCCACTGTGCTGCCCAGCTTATTGCTGTTCACATCGAAATCATCGAACAATCCAGCGAAACTGCTCTCGGATTCGCTGCCTTTTGCAGACCCCTCAATGTGCCGGAAGATGGTTTCCAGCGTCATATTCAGGTTTTCGTCGTTTGGAGCCACCTTCAAAACATTCCAGAAAAGCTCACTGGGCAGGATAAAGAAACCTTTTTCCTCAACAAGTCCTTCTCTGGCTTCTTCTGCGTCTGCGTCGGACATAGCGGCATAGTCGAAATCTGTGTTTCCGGCGTCGATCTCTCCCTGATTGATATAGTTGACCAGGTTTTCAGAGATATAGCGATAGAACATCGTGCCGAGGACATAATTCTTGAAGTCCCAGCCGTCCACGGCTCCCCGGAGTTCGTCGGCAATGGCCCAGATTGCACGGTGAAGTTCGTCCCGTTCCTGTTCTTTCTTTGTGTCAACCATTGCCGTTTTCCTCCGTTTTGTCAGGTATGATCTCCATAATATCATCCATTGTGCAGTCGAGCGCTACACATATCTTTACAAGCACCGCAACACGGACATCCTCGTTCTTTCCCAGGTGTGCCATCGCGTTCGTGCTGATTCCGGCTTTCCGAATAACTTCCGTCTTACTCATGCCTTTGTCAATGAGCATTTTCCAGAGCTTGTTATAGCTGACTGCCATCATAAAATCCTCCCGATTGACCATTTGAAACCACTGCGTATATTATAGCAGGCGGATTCTCCGAATTCAATCACGATTTGAAGATTGCAACTGGCATTTTTCAAGATTTCAAGCCTATTTAGCGGATGTGTTGCCTTTCAGTCCGTTCTCCTTTGCCCACCGGCTTTGCCACTGCCTGCGTTCCTCGGAATAAGGCCGGGTCACATGAATACTGACACGGTGCTTATCCACTTCAAAATAGGAGCCACAGATTTCATCCTCCTCTGTGAGCTTGCACAGCTCCGGGAAGTCAGCGGCCAGGCTGTTCAGCTTCCGTATCAGCTTCGGGTCGTTGGTGCGTATCAGCATGGGTGCATTGGACTGATTGTAATAAATCTCGGTGTCTCTCTCAATTTTCGTGAGCTTACTCATAAACTACCTCCAAAATCTGATTGCTTTCTCTAATGGGCCATTTTCGGGGAATTTTCCCCGATTGACGAATTGGCGTTTTCGACGATTTTCGATTTGGAGCAGCCCCAGATGAGGAGTTATCCGTCTGAGACTGCTGAAAATCGCGGTTTTGCCGATTTTGCCGATTGGCGAATGAAAATCAGCCCTTTTTCCGCTTCGTCTCCTTAATGCCGTTGACCAGCCGGACAAGCTGGTCGGTTGTGATGGAGATATTGATGCACTTGTCGGGAGATGGGTGGTCGCTCTCCTGATCGGCCTTGATCCTTTCCTCGATTTCTGCAGCCAGCTCCGGCACGAACATCTCCATTGCACCCGGTACGCTGTTCAGGAAGTCCCCGGAGATTAGCGGCGTTTCGATAAAGTCAGGGGCTTCTTCATCGTAGACCGGCACAGACCACTTGAATTGCTGGAACTGGGTCTTGCCTTTCTTCTTCCTGTTGCTGCCACTGTGAACGACATCACGATGCCAGGCAAGCCACTTATCATAGCCGGAGAAAGCGTCTGTCTCCACGCAGTAGAAGTGTTCGACTTCCCGCTGAATTTCCTCCACCAGTGTCCTGACTTCCGGCAGAGTAGCCGCTTCCCGCAGGAACAGCAGCCTTCCGATGGTGGTGTACGGGTCATCATCGCAGAACTCGTTGACCAGCTCGGCCTTGCCGTAATT
>JAJQEV010000128.1 GCA_021201475.1 Clostridiales bacterium | reverse complement strand
GTTCTTAGGGAGGGGCGAGGCCCCGAAGCCCCTTCCTGAGCCGCCTTCTTTCCCCCATTTCTTGGCGGGACAAGAAATGGGGCCCGCCGGGAGGGCAAACGCTTTATTTCCTTATAGTATCCTTGTCTAAGGAGAATAATCCCCTTAAATTAATGACATTGCCTTTCAGGGGAGGCAATGACGTAGCAGTTTTCGTTACCTCTCGCCGCCCCTGAAAGGGGAGGTGGCACGCAGCGCCGGAGGGGTTGCTTGTTTGCCCGTTCAGAAGGGCTTATGAAAGGCGCAACCAGTCGGGCGCACACTGTGCGCCCCTACTGGATAGGGGGAAACCTGGCGGTTTCAACCACACCACTAACAGCCAGCAGCTAACAACTAACGGCTAGCCACTAATCCGCTCCACCGCATACCGCAGGAAGGGGTTCCCCTCCCGCTCCCGCGCCAGGGTGCTGACCCCCTCGTGACCGGGGTAGACCTTGTAGTCCCCCTCCAGCCGGGCCAGTCGGGCCAGGGAGCGGAGCATATCCGCCTGGGAACTGGTCTCAAAGTCAGTGCGGCCGCAGGAGCCGCAGAACAGGGTGTCCCCGGTGAACAGAGCGTCCTCCACCTGGAGGGTCACGCTGCCCGCCGTGTGGCCCGGCGTCTCCAGCACATGAATCGCCAGGCCGTCCAGCGTCACCGTGTCCCCCTCCCGGTACAGGTGGATGCCCTCCAGCTCTCCCAGGCCCCTGGGCGACCAAGGCCCCGCCGGGGCATAGGGGTAGTCGGCAGGGTGGAGGTAGACTGGCAGACTGCCCGCCAGGTTCAGCACCTCCCGCACCCCGTCCACATGGTCAAAATGGCCGTGGGTCAGGAGAATCATCACCGGCGTATAGCCGTCCGCCCGGGCCATCCGGAGGATGTCCGGCCCCTGTGCGCCGGGGTCAATGAGGGCGCAGCGCTTCGTGGTCTCATCCCCCAGCAGGTAGCAGTTGGTGGCCACGGGACCGACGGTCATGGCGTCTACAAACATGGCAGGGCTCCTTTCTGTGCCGCTCCGGTTGAGCGGCGGTCACTGGTCGGTGTCGTACAGGAGGGTCACCGGCCCATCGTTGACACTGGTCACTTCCATCTTCGCGCCGAACTCCCCATGCTCCACATGGAAGCCGCGCAGACGCAGCTCCTCCAGGAACTGCTCGTACTGCGCCTGGGCGGTACCCTAGGGGTCCAGGGTCAGCCGGATGCCGTCCGCCGTAGTGTAGCCGGTGTCCGGCGCGGCGGCCTGTGCCGGAGCGGGGGTCGCCTTCGGCATCTGGTCGGCGCTGGAAAGGCCGTCCTGGCTGAGCATATTCTCCAGCACGGAGATGTCAGAGGTGATGTCCAGCATATCGTTCTCAAACAGCTTATCCAGCTGAAGCTCGAAGCCCTCCACCACCTTGTCCATCATGCCCTCGATGCGCCGCTTTGTGGCGGTGATGTTTTCACCCTGAATCTGCTGGCGCTCCAGCTCAGCGTAGGTGTTCAGCACCTTCAGGGTGGTGGGCAAGTAGTAGCTCAGGAATTTCCGCAGCTCGGCAGCCTTGGCCGGGTGCTTCTCCTGGTACTCCAGGATGTGGCCGGTGATTTCCTCAATGCGGTCAATTTTCCGGGTCATCTCCGGATCCCGGATGGCGGCGTTGACGGCGCGAATCTGCCCCAGGAGGCTCTTGTCCTCCTCCACGGTCAGCTCCTGCTCCTCCGCCTTTTTGGTTAAGTCCTGCTTTGGCGGGGTGGAGATGGGCCTGCCGTCCATCACCAGCTCGCCGGTGGCCACGTTCAGGTAGGCCCGATAGCCCAGGTAGCCCGCGTCTATCATGGTTTGCAGCATATCGCACACCTTGTCGTAGCCGCAGCCCATGGCGTCGGCCAGGGCGCGGATGCTGATAACGTCCGCATTACCAATCAGGTTCAGCAGCTTCCGGAACCGCTTGGCCTGCCTGGACTTGGAGCGGCCCCACAGCAGCAGCCCGGCCCCCAGGGCGGTGAGCATGATGACGGCCATACAGTCCGAAAGGGCGTAGCCCAGGCCGATGTAATACAGATCCTCCACAAAGGTGGAGATGGAGACCATACCGAACAGGGCGGTCATAATAGACCCGGCGATGGTAAAACCCTTGCCGTCCTTGATTTTGGGGAAGGGGCTGGCGGAACGCGCAGTTCTGGCCTTGCCGGACGACTTCCTGGTGGACTGCTGCTTGCGCTTGTTCAGCTCCTGGTCTACCCTGGCGCGGGCTTCGTCAATGCGCTCCTCCGCATTGGCAACCCGGCTCTCCCAGCTTTCGGCCCGGTTGGCGGTGGAGGTGGGCTGGCCGTTTTGATAGGTGTAGCTGTAGGTGGCGTTGGGGTCGTCATAGCGGATGTTCTCTGCCTGACCGCCCTCCCCGTAGCGCACCCAGCGCTGGGTCTCCCGATCCCAGTACAGGTCCTGCCTGACGCTTTCAGAGCCAAACACGCTGCGCTTCCAGCTGTCGCTTTTATTTTTGGTGCTGGAGGACTCGTGCAGAATCTTCCACAGCAGCAACAGGAAACCGGGCCAGCCGCCAATGACGAAGCCGATGATAATGGCAGGCCAACTGGTCAGTACTTCACGAAGTTTATCAAAATCGGACATAATGCGTTCCTCCCGGAGGCAGGCAGAATTCCATGCTCTCTTTATAGTATACTATAAATTCCCGCGTCTGCAAGTGATTTGTTTGTGCAAAAGATGAAAATTTCCTGAAATTTTCTCAGGAGCGGAAGGGAGCGCTTGCATCTAAAAGCGGAATGTGATACACTGATTCATGTTAAATTGTGAAGATTCAGTATGGAATGGCAAGGAACAAATGATATGGAAATCAACGGTATAGAGAGAAACGAATCCGTCCGCTATGAGGAACTGCACCTGTCCGACGCGGTGATGCAGGCCCTGGGCAAAAAAGGCTTCGAGGTGGCCACCCCCATCCAGGCCGGGTGCGTCCCCTTTCTGATGGACTGGCAGGACATCGTGGCTAAGGCCCCCACCGGCACCGGCAAGACCTTCGCCTTCGGCATCCCAATCGTGGAGCACACCGACCCGGCTCAGACCGCCGTCACAACCCTGATTCTGGCCCCCACCCGGGAACTGGCGCTGCAAATTCGGGACGACCTGCGGGAGCTGAGCCAGTTCAAGCCGGGCATCCGCATCACCTGTCTGTACGGCGGTCAGCCCATTGAGAAGCAACTGAAGCAGCTGAAGGAGAAACCCCAAGTCGTAGTGGCCACTCCCGGTCGCCTGATGGACTGCAAGAAACGGAAGGCCGTCCGGCTGGACAGGGTGGAGACGGTGATTCTGGACGAGGCCGACCGGATGCTGGACATGGGCTTCATTGAGGACGTGACCAAAATCCTGGACATGATGCCCCAGCGGAAAAATCTGGGTCTGTTCAGCGCCACCATCAGCCGGGAGGTGATGGACATCTCCTGGGTGTACCAGCGGGACCCGGCGGAGGTGACGGTGCGCCCCGTGGCAGAGGACCGGCCTGACATTCAGCAGTACCTGGTAAAGCTGGACAGCCGGGAGGAGAAGTTCTCCACCATGGCGGCGCTGCTGGAGGGCGGCGGTTACGAGCGCGGCATCGCCTTCTGCAACACGAAGAACATGGCCGACCGGCTGGCAGCCATGGCGAAAATGCAGGGCATCGACGCAGAGGCCATCCACGGCGATATCCAGCAGAAGCAGCGGGAAAAGACTCTGCAAAAATTCCGGGACGGCAAGCTCCGCCTGCTGGTGGCCACCGACGTGGCGGCCCGGGGGCTGGACATCGACGATGTGGACGTGGTGTTCAACTACGATGTGCCCGACGAGCAGGAGTACTATATTCACCGCATCGGCCGCACCGGCCGGGCCAGGAAGCACGGTGTCAGCTACACCTTCGTCAGCACCGTCACCGACGCCGTCAAGATGGACCAGATTCAGAAAAACCAGCGCTTTGACATTCAAAAGCTGGAATTTGACGAGGACGGCTGCCTGAACCTGGTAGAGTAAGCGGGGTAATTTTTTTCGTGAAAACGGTTGACAATTTCGTCCAACGGGTATATAATAACTTCCGTCCTGTGGGTACGAAGCCAGTTCCCTATGGCGGAATAGCTCAGTTGGCTAGAGCACGCGGTTCATACCCGCGGTGTCACCGGTTCGAATCCAGTTTCCGCTACCACTTCTCCTGAATGCCAGCTGTGTTCAGGAGAAGTCTCCCTCAGGATCGGCTCTATTATGGCCCGTTGGTCAAGTGGTTAAGACACGGCCCTTTCACGGCTGTAACATGGGTTCGAGTCCCGTACGGGTCACCACTGTGGAGGCTTAGCTCAGCTGGTTAGAGCGCCTGCTTCACACGCAGGAGGTCACTGGTTCGAGTCCAGTAGTCTCCACCAACCCCCAAAGCTCCGGCTTTGGGGGTTTCTTTTCATTACTTTGCGGTTCTGCTGTTCGCGTCCCGGAAGCAGCTCCGCAGGAAAAAGCGGGTTGACAGGGGCCGCGCTTCCCTCTATGATAACCCTATGGAAACAACAGAACCTTCCAGGGAGGGAGCCTATGGAACAGAGCAAAACCGGACGGTTCGCGCCCGGCCTCAACCAGAACCAGCTGAAGCTGATTGCCGCAGCCTCCATGCTGATCGACCACATCGGAGCGGAGCTTCTGCCGGGCGTAATCGCCCTGCGCATCATCGGGCGGCTGGCCTTCCCGGTGTTCGCCTACTTCATCTATGAGGGCTGCCGGTACACCCACGACCGGCGGGCCTACCTGACCCGAATGCTGGGGCTGGGGCTGGTGTGCGTGACGGGCTACTATGTCTATGACGGGGAGATTTACGGCAACGTCTTAATCACCTTCTCCCTGTCCATCTGCGCGCTGTATGCCGTCCAGGGGTGGAAGCGGCAGCGGGACGGGCTGCATCTGGTGGCGGTGGCCCTCTGCCTGCTGGGGGCGTATCTGCTGTGTGCCCTGTTCACGGTGGACTACGGCTTTTTAGGGGTGCTGCTGCCGGTACTGGCCGAGGTGTGCAACCTGCCGCCGGAGCGCCGCGCCCGCCTGCCCCGGTTCCTGGGTCAGCGGCTGCCCCTGGTGGGCTTCGGCGTGGGGCTGCTGCTATTGTCCCTTCAAACGGGGTGGGTGCAGCCCTACAGCCTGCTCTCGCTGCTCCTGCTGCTGGCCTACAACGGGCAGCGGGGGAGCCGCCGGATGAAGCACTTCTTCTACTGGTTCTACCCACTGCACCTGCTGGTCATCGGCGGGGTCAGTATGCTCCTTTCCTGACGAAAAATTGCAAAAAATGCGCTAAACTTTCTTGACAGACGACTGAATTCCTGCAACAATAGGATAGTAAGAGGGGCTTCGCCGCTTTCCGTGCGGCAAGGCCTGGCAACAGAAAAAATGGAGGCTACCCTATGAAACGTAAAATCCTTGCCCTGCTGCTGGCGCTGGCCACAGCGTGTCCCCTGACCGCCTGCGGCGGAGGCGCGGATAGCAGCTCCGCAGACAGCGAAACAGGCTCCGGCAGCACCTCCGCCGAGGCGGAATCCGCCTCCGGCTCCAGCCTCGCCAGTGAGGAGGAGACCATTCTGGCCGCCGTTCCCGCCGAAGCCAGGGAAGACTGCGTGTCCTACCTGACCGACGGCGTGATGAGCAATGACACCGTGGTTATCACTGTGAACGGGGCGGACGTCACAGCGGATATGTTCATCTACTTCCTGAGTTATTATGAGACGTACTACATGATGATGTTCTCCTACTACGGCTACGATGTCAGCCTGGAGGACAGCTACAGCGACGACATGACCTATGCCGACTTCTTTGTCCAGATCGCGGAGGATGCATCCATTCAGATGGTGGTCGCCCGCAGCCTGGCAGAGGAGGCAGAGGTCACCTTCACTGAGGAGAATCAGACCTCCCTGGACGAATCCATGGCCGACCTGACGGAGTCCGACCTGCTCTATCTGGGGGCGAACGAGGCGGTGATGGAGGACCTCTTCACCTGCACCATTTACGGCAACGACTATCAGTCGGAGGTCTATGGCGAGGGCGGCTCGGAGGAGATCACCGACGAGATGGCTGAGGAATACGCCGAGGAGAACGGCTACTATAACTGCCGCTACATTCTGTTTAACGGCGTAGACTTGGAGGACGAGGAACTGGAGGCAGTCCAGGCCGAGGCCCAGGCCTGCTACGAGGCCCTCTCCCAACTCAGCGGCGACGAGCTGGTGGAGGAATTCCAGGCCCGGCAGGCAGAGCTGAACGAGGACGGCGACGCGGAGGAGTGCTACGTTAGCCCCTCCAGCGACCTGTCCTTCAGCGACACGGTGCTGGCCCTGGAGGAGTATGAGGTGGGCATCACCGATGCCACCGACTACGGCTACTTCGTGGTGCTCCGCCTGCCTCTGGGGGAGGAAAACCTGTCCAGCGTGAAGCAGGATTATGCCGATGAACTGTTCAGCGCCGCTATCAACGACGCCATCTCCGCCGCCGACATCACCTATGCGGATGTGCTGGAGGAGCTGGACTATACCGCCTTCTTCGACGCTTTGGCCGCCCTGCAGGAGGCCATCGACAGCGCATCGTAATCCCCATAACCCGGGCGGCGTTCATAAAGGCTTTACAATTTTTTCTAATTCTGTTCAAGAACATCCCGCGTCCGTGTGCTACGATATGACCGTGACCAAAAGTTCTTCTTTTTCTCCTCTCTTTTCTTTTCCAAGCGGAGGGCCGCCCCACAGAGTTGTGGGGCGGCCCTTTGCGCTGTTGTCCAAAGGAAGTGGGAAAGCATGGATTGCAGCTGGCGAGGCATTGTGCTATAGTCTCTGCAACGGGGAAGACGATGCGGCAGAACCGCCCAATCTTTATGGATGATGCAGAAGGCGAAACGCTTATGGGATGCGAATTCAGCATTGAATATCAGAAGCCGGAGCTTGAGGAGCCTCTGAACAGATCAGCCGAACCCATATATCCGGAATCGGGAACAGCGGCTGCGCCGTGTCGCTGGACGTGGTGTTCACCATTGCCAAAGCGCCGGATATTCCGTTCTATAAACTGTTTGAGTTCCGGTAACGGAACGATAGGGACCAAACCCGTCAAACAGGCAAACAAACGAGCGCCGCACAGCTGTGCGGCGCTCGCTGCATATATTGGGCAGGCCGGCGCTTCGCCTCACCTGTCCCACTTCTGAATGAGGGCGCGGATCTGGTCGGTGAACTTTGCCAAATCCTTGTTGGTGCCTCCCTTGTTCCTGCCGATGACCTCCAGCAGCTGCCGTCCGGCCTCCTCCAGTTTCCGGTAGGCGGGGGATCCTTCCTGCCACTTGGACTCCGGCTTCTTCGGCGGGGCAACCCCCTTCTCCGTCACCACTCCGGCGGCCAGGTCAAAGGTCTCCCGCCACTCCGGCGCGTGGGCGCGGTAGCCCATCCGGTTCAGCTCCGATGCGAAGCCCTCGCAGACCGCGCCATCCCCATGTACCACGAATACCTGGGCGGGCTTTGGCCGGTCAAACTGGGAGATCCATCGGATGAGCCCGTCGTGGTCGGCGTGGGAGGACATTCCGTCCAGCTGGACGATGGAGGCCCGCACCGCCACATCCTCGCTGAACAGGCGGACGTGCTCCTTCCCCTCCAGCAGTGCCCGGCCCAGGGTGCCCTGGGCCTGATAGCCCACGAACACCACGGCGCACTCCGGTCGCCAGAGGTTGTGCTTCAAATGGTGTCGGATGCGGCCCGCGTCGCACATCCCGGAGGCGGAGACGATAACCTTGGGGGTCATGTCGGCGTTCAGCGCTTTGGACTCCTCGCTGGTCTGGGTCAGCCGCAGGCCGTCCACCTGAAACAGGGAGACGCCGTCGGCCACCAGCGCCAGGGCGTCCTCATCCAGGTAGCCGGTCAGGTCGCCGGAGAAAATTTGGGTAGCCTGGGTGGCCAGGGGGCTGTCCACCACCACTTCAAAGTCAGGCAGTGTGGTGACCAGCCCGGCCAGCTTGATCTCCCGCAGAAAGTAGAGCAGCTCCTGGGTGCGGCCCACCGCAAAGGAGGGGATAATGACGTTGCCCCCCTTGGCGAAGGTGTCGTTCAGCACCTCCGCCAGCCTGGCGGTGTAGCCGGTGTGAGCGCCGTGGTTCCGGTCGCCGTAGGTGGACTCCATGATGACGTAATCTGCGTCTGAGATGGGCTGCGGGTCCCGGATGATGGGCTGATTGGCGTTGCCGATGTCGCCGGAAAAGACCAGCTTCCGGGCCACGGTTCCCTCCCGGAGCCACAGCTCCACATAGGCGCTGCCCAGGAGGTGCCCGGCATCGGTCATGCGGAACCGGACGCCCTCCCCCAGGGAAACCGTCTGGCCGTACTCCACCGGAACCAGCAGCTTCAGCGCCTCCTCTGCGTCGGCGACGGTGTAGAGAGGCTCCACCGCCTCCTTCCCCGCCCGGCGGCCCTTCTGGTTGGCCCAGTTAGCGTCGCTTTCCTGGATGTGGGCGGAGTCCAGCAGCATGATGGACAGCAGCTTGCAGGTCAGGCCGGTGGCATAGATGGGGCCCCGGAAGCCCTGCTTCACCAGCAGGGGCAGGCGGCCGGAATGGTCAATGTGGGCGTGGGTCACCAGGACGGCGTCGATCCGGCTGGCGGAAAAGGGGAACGCCTGATTGTCCACCTCATCCCGGCCCTGCTGCAGGCCGCAGTCCACCAGGATCTGCATTCCGCAGGCCGCAACGCAGTGACAGGAGCCGGTGACAGCGTGGGCTGCGCCAAAAAACCGAAGTTCCATGAGATCACTCCTTTGGGGTCGTATAGAAAGGATATAGTTAAAACTATTTTAATACATCTGGCAGGAAATGTCAACGCCTGGCAGCCGGGTTCGGCAGTCTTTCCGCATCCGGCAGGCCGCAGAGCAAAAAATTTACATTTTTTCAAGCAACGGCAGGGAAAGTCTGGTATCCTTAACGTGAAATTATTTTAATGTGAAGGAGCTTTTCATTGAACAGCGGAGACATCATCAAGGAAAAAATCAGGGAGGCCATTGCCTCTGTGGCGCCCATCACCGTCATTGTGGCCGTCCTGTGCTTCTTTTTCATCCCGGTCAGCACCGGGCTGATGCTGTCCTTCTTCATCGGTGCGCTGCTGCTGATCGTTGGCATTGGCCTGTTCACCCTGGGGGCGGATATGGCCATGTCCCCCATCGGGATGCACATCGGCGCGAAGATGACCAGGAGCCGCCGCCTATGGCTTATCCTGCTGCTCAGCTTTGTCCTGGGGGTGGCGGTGACGCTGGCGGAGCCTGATTTACAGGTGCTGGCGGGCAACGTGCCGGGCATCGACACCACTGTGCTGATGTGGACGGTTTCCGTGGGGGTGGGGCTGTTTCTGATGCTCTGTATGCTTCGGGCGCTGTTCCATATCCCGCTGCGGACGCTGCTGCTCCTCAGTTACGGGCTGGTGTTCCTGCTGGCCGCCTGCTCCGACCCGGATTTCCTGTCGGTAGCCTTTGACGCCGGGGGCGTGACCACGGGGCCCATGACGGTGCCCTTCATCATGGCCCTGGGCGTGGGCATCACCGCCATCCGCAGCGATGAGAACGCCAAGTCGGACAGCTTCGGCCTGGTGGCCCTGTGCTCCGTCGGCCCTGTGCTGGCGGTGCTGATTTTGGGCTTCCTCTACCCGGGCAGCACCGGCGGCGCGGCGGAGACCATCGTCCGCGACTTTACTGACACCGTGGCCCTGGGCACCGGTTACCTGGCCGCCCTGCCCATCTACCTGGAGGAGGTAGCCACCGCCCTTCTGCCCATCTTTGCCTTCTTCCTGGTGTTTCAGGCGGTGTCGCTCCGCCTGCAAAGGGTGTCCTTCCTGCGGATTCTGGTGGGGGTGCTGTATACTTATGTAGGGCTGGTGCTGTTCCTGACCGGGGCCAACGTGGGTTTCTCCTCCCTGGGCTATGTGCTGGGCGGAGCCATTGCGGGGAGCAACTATCCCTTCCTGCTGGTGCCCCTGGCTATGCTGATGGGGTGGTTCATCATCAACGCGGAGCCTGCCGTCCATGTGCTGAACAAGCAGGTGGAGGAGGTCAGCGCCGGAGCCATCTCTGCCGGGGCGATGAAGTGGAGCCTCTCCATCGCCATCGCTGTGGCCACGGGGCTTGCCATGGTGCGGGTGCTGACGGGCGTCTCCATCCTGTGGTTCGTGGTGCCGGGGTATGCGGTGGCGCTGGCTCTGTCCTTCTTTGTGCCGGAGACCTTCACCGCCATCGCCTTCGACTCCGGCGGCGTGGCCTCCGGCCCCCTGACTGCCAGCTTTCTGCTGCCCTTCGCCATGGGGGCCTGCTCCGCCCTGGGCGGGAACGTTATGACGGACGCCTTCGGCCTGGTGGCGCTGGTTGCCATGACGCCGCTGATCACGGTGCAGGTCATGGGGGTTATCTATGTGGTGAAGACCCGCCGCGCCGCCGTCAGCCAGCCTGTGCCGGAGTTCGCCGATGCCGACATCATTGAGCTTTGGGAGGTGTCTTAAACGGAACTCTACTATATCATCAGCATCGTCGACCGGGACAGAACTGAGAAGATGGCCGCCCTCTGCCGGGACGTTGGGTTGAATCTGGTGCTTACCAAACTGGGGGAGGGCACCGCCACCCGGGAGCAACTCTCCGTTTACGGCCTGGACCGCACGGAAAAGGCGGTGGTCAGCGCAGTGGCCGGGGCGGACGCAAAGAAACAGGTGTTCAGAGCCGCCAAGCGGAGGCTGTTCCTGGACATTCCGGGCAACGGCATTATGATGGCCGTGCCCGTGAAAAGCGTTGGCGGCGGCAGGACGCTGACCTATCTGACCAACAGCAACGTGCCCAGTGGAGGGGTACCGGATATGAAGTTTGAATATGAACTGATCGTTGTCATCCTGAACGAGGGCTTCTCCGACACGGTGATGGATGCAGCCCGTTCCGCCGGCGCTGCCGGCGGGACGGTGCTCCACGCTAAGGGCACAGCCGCAGGCCAGTCGGAGAAGTTTTTCAGCGTATCGCTGGCGGACGAGAAGGATGTGATTTACATCGTCTCCACCGGCAGGGAGAAGGCGGCCATCATGCGCGCCATTACCAGCCAGGCCGGGCCGGAGACCAGGGCGGGGGCCATCTGCTTCTCCCTGCCGGTGTCCTCAGTGGCGGGGCTGCGTCGGCTGGACGACGAAGAATAAGGCAACAGAAAGAACCTCTGAAGCAGTGCGTTGGCCTCTGCCGCTGCATTGATTCAGAGGTTCCCTGACTGACCGGGGCCTACTTTGCCCGCAGCCTGCCGCAGTTTTTACACTTGCCGAATACGGAGATTTCGCCGCCGCAATGGAGGCAGCGGCCCGTCCGCATGGGGTCATAAGGGGTGTTCTCAAAGGCAGCCTTGCCCACCGTCTCCACCCCGCCCTGGGTGTTCACCATTTTCAGGTTGATGCAACCGGAGAACGCCCCGTCCTCAATCATCCGGACGCTGGCGGGGAGGGTGATGGCCGTCAGGCGGCGGTTATCCTGAAACGCCCCGTCCTCGATCACATGGATGCACTCGGGCAGCGTCAGGGCGGACGCCCGACCGGTATACCGCACCAGCACGCCGTTCCGCACGTCCAGATATTTCCAGTTTTGCAGGGAGCGGTAAAGGCGATCCGTCCGCTCATCCCCGGCGCCAAACTCCAGCATCCGCCGCACCAGCCGCTCCGCATCGGCGAAGCTGCCCTCCGCTATGTACCGATCCACCAGCGCCGCCCACTGGGCCGCCTGGGATTCCTGTGCTGTCGCCATGGTGTTTCCTCCCGTGTTCGTTGTTTTTACAGTACCATAGTACAGGGTTCCGGTGCGTTTGTCAAACGGAAAAACGACAGGATGGTTCCCTTTCCCTGCGGAACCTGCCGGAAGCGGCCCCGGCGGACGGAGCAGACAGTTCCTTGACAAACAGGAACCGCCATGTTACGATAAGGGTAGCATTCGACAGTCCACCTGCCGGAGGAGGAGCTCAAAATGGGAAAGCGAAACTGGATTCTGATGTTGGCCATCCTAGTGGCGGTCACCCTTTTTTCCTTACTGAACAGGGAGGGCGCGGTGACGATGTCCTTCGAGGATGAGGCGCTGGTCATCAATGGGGCAGATGAGTATAGCTTCCAGGTGGCCTATGACGAAATCGCCTCCATCGCCCTGGAGGAGTTGCCCGATTTGGGCGCCGCTGTGGACGGCGGAGAGGACGGCTCCTTCCGCTACGGCGTGTGGGAGAATGACACCTGGGGCACTTATACCCTGTGCCTGACCGTCAATATGAACACCTGCATTGTCCTGACCCTCCAGGACGGCAGCATCTATGTGTTCAACTATGGGGACGAGGACTCCACCCAGATTGTATACGAGGATCTGCCCAGAGCCCTTGCGGAGTACGGCAACGACTGGGTGGAGGCGGGGTGACGGCCTGGGCCCCTCGATAAACTGGAATTTATTATTGAAGATAATCACTCGCAAAGGCATCTACTCACCGCAGAAGTTTTCTTACATATTCACCATTTACCTCTCTTGTAATGAACTCACTATAATCACCTTCAAAGATTTGCATCAGTTCACGCATATTGTAAATTAGGTTTGCGCTTTGAATCGCGCTTCTATCTAGCCAAAATACCCTTCCTTCTTCTGATGATTTAATTTCCCCTTCATAATTATTACATTTATAGAGCATAACAAGGTATCTGGTTCCGTCCTCCTCAAACCAGTCCTTTACACCACATAATTCGGGGTGGTGAATAATAAGTCCTGTTTCTTCTCTAACCTCACGTATCACAGACTCCAATATGGACTCTCCATCCTCAATATGCCCTCCTGGAAAAATTAGTCCACCAGCGTATTCTTTTCCAACCTTTTCCTGAACTAATACTCTGTTTTCATCATACACAAGACACATATTTGTCAGTTCTACTTTTGTACTTCTGCTCATTTGTACTATCTCCTCCAATACTCCTTGTGATAAAATTCCGATTTATCGCTCTGTTTCTGTTTTATTCTATCATTCTTCCAGTTATTTGTCCATCAATTTTTCTCCTTTACGAAATATTTTACTGCAAAAAATACGCTGCCCGCCTGCATTCGCAGGCGGGCAGCGGTAATTACTTGGAGAAAACGCGGCGGCTTACAGCAGCTTGTCCAGGTTGGCGCGGATGGCCTTCAGGAAGTCCACGCTGTTGGTCTTGACGGCGGGAGCGTCCCCCTCCCACAGGCCCACGAGGTCGCCGGTCATAACGCCGGACTCGATGGTAGCAATGGTAGCCTGCTCCAGCTTATCCGCGAAGGCGGACAGCTCTGCCAGGCCGTCCAGCTCGCCCCGCTTCCGGAGGGCGCCGGTCCAGGCGAACAGGGTGGCCACCGGGTTGGTGGAGGTCTCCTCCCCCTTGAGATACTTGTAGTAGTGGCGGGTGACGGTGCCGTGGGCGGCCTCGTACTCATAGTTGCCGTCAGGGCTGACCAGCACGGAGGTCATCATGGCCAGGCTGCCGAAGGCGGTGGAGACCATATCGCTCATCACGTCGCCATCGTAGTTCTTGCAGGCCCAGATGAAACCGCCCTGAGAGCGGATGACCCGTGCCACCGCGTCGTCGATCAGGGTGTAGAAGTAGGTAATGCCCAGCGCCTCGAATTTGGCCCTGTATTCCGCCTCATAAATCTCCGCGAAGATGTCCTTAAAGGTGTGGTCATACTTCTTGGAGATGGTGTCCTTGGTGGAGAACCACAAGTCCTGCTTCGTATCAATGGCGTACTGGAAGCAGGAGCGGGCGAAGGACCGGATGGAGTCGTCCTTATTATACAGCGCCTGCACCACGCCGGGGCACTCGAAGTCATACACCGTCTGGTTCATCTGCACCGCGCCGTCGTCCGACAGGAAGCTGAGCATGGCCTTGCCGGTGCAGGGGATGCGGAACTCGGTGTCCCGGTACACGTCGCCGTATGCGTGACGGGCGATGGTGATGGGCTGCTTCCAGTTCTTCACCACCGGGTTGATGCCGTTGACCATGATGGGGGCGCGGAACACGGTGCCGTCCAGGATGGCACGGATGGTGCCGTTGGGACTCTTCCACATCTGGGAGAGGTTGTACTCCTCCACCCGCTGGGCGTTGGGGGTGATGGTGGCGCACTTGACGGCCACGCCGTACTGCTTGGTGGCGTTGGCGGCGTCGATGGTGATTTGGTCCTTAGTCTGCTCCCGCATGGGCAGACCCAGGTCATAATACTCCGTTTTCAGGTCGATGTAGGGCAGCAACAGCTCATCCTTGATCTGTTGCCACAGGATGCGGGTCATTTCGTCTCCGTCCATCTCCACCAAAGGGGTTTTCATAGGAATCTTTGCCATGATGTATACCTCATTTCTGCGCATTGCATACAGCCGTTTGCAAGAGGATGCGAAAATCGTTTCGCATTTCCGCCGTTTACGTCCTCTATTATAACCGAATCAAAGTGAGATTGCAATATCAAAAGGAACAAGATGCAAACCGGCAGCGACGTTTCTTTTGCCTGATTGCACGGAGCGGTCGGCTCTTTCCGACAAAAACGGGTCGGCCCTGAGGCCAGCCCGGTCGGTTTTTCCGGGGGTCAGCTGTCCTGCCCGCTGAGGGAATAGGCCACCTTGATGGCGTGGTCGGAGCAGCGCTCCAAGTCCGTCACCATGTCAGAGTAAACCACGCCGCCCATGGGGTCGCACTCCGCCTCCATCATGCGGTCCACGTGATTGGAGATGCACAGATCCTGGCTCTCGTTGACGATATGCTCCAGCGCCTCGGCCTGGGGAAGGTCGTTAAAGCGGTCGTCCCGGAACAGCTGGAGACTGTACTCCACGCTGGCCAGGGTGGCGTCGGCGATGATGTGCAGATCGTCCATAGCCTCTTTACTCAGCGTACCCTTCCGCTGGTTCAGCTTTTGACGGTACTCCGTGATGTTCACCGCATGGTCGCTGATGCGCTCAATATCGGACACGTCCAGCAGCAGCCGGCCCAGGCGGTTCAAATCCCGCGGGGGCAGGTGGTGGTACCGCAGGTCGATCAGGGCCTGGGTGATGTTGTGATCCAGGTAGTCCACGGTGTCCTCCTGGTCCAGCACCTCCTGAATCTTCGACTCATCATCGTCAAAGAAGTAGTCAATGGCGGTGCACAGGTTGTTCAGCGCGAACTCGCCCATGCGGTAAATTTCCAGCTTGGCCTGGTTCAGGGAGACGGCGGCAGGCAGGCTATCCAGGGAGTTTAAGTACACCAGGCGCTGATCCTTGGCCTTGCGGGTTTCCTCGTCCTTGAGGGGGATGATGCGCTCCGCCAGGCGGACAATGGAGTTGGTCAGCGGCAGCTCGATGACCACGGCGAAGATGGCGAAGATGGTATGGGTATTGGCGATCTGGCGGGCGATGTCATTGGGGGACAGGCTCTGAATTAGCCGCAGCACCTGGGGGAACAGCGTGATAATAACGCCGATCACGACGCACCGCACCACGTTAAAGAGCAGGTTCAGGATGGCGCTGCGCTTCCCGTTGCGGTTGGCGGTGAGGGAGGCCAGCAGGTTGGGGGTGACAGAACCCACGGCAGCCCCCAAAACCAGATATACCGCCACATCATAGCTCAGGATGCCCGTCGCGGCGAAGGCCTGGAAAATGACGATGGAGGAGGAGGAGCTTTGCAGCAGGGCGGTGAACGCAATGCCGAACAGAATGGCCAGGAAGGGGTTGTTCAGCCCGGACAGCATATTGATGAAGGCCTCCGACTCCGCCAGCGGCGCAATGGCGCTCTTCATCAGGGCGATGCCCTCAAACAGCATACCGAAGCCTAAGATTACGGAGCCAATGCTCCTCACCGTGCCGTTCTTCAGGAACAGATACATGATTGCGCCCACAAACAAAATCAGCGGCGCGTAGGAGCTGAGGTTGAAGGCGGTCAGCTGGGCCGTCACCGTGGTGCCGATATTGGCTCCCATGATAACGCCGATAGCCTGGGTCAGGCTCATCATCCCCGCGTTGACGAAGCCGATGACCATCACATCCGTCGCGGAGGAGGACTGAATCATCAGCGTCACCAGGATGCCTACCATCACCGAGACGAAGCGGTTGCTGGTGGCTGTTTGCAGAATGATGCGCAGATTGTCGCCGGCCGCGGCCTTCAGGCCGCTGGACATCTGCGTCATGCCGTAGAGGAACAGCCCTACCCCGCCCAAAAGGGTAAATATATCTAAAAGCTCCATTCCGTTCAAGCTCCCTTATCTCGGCCTCAGAGCAGCGCCGCAGGCCGTGGGATGATCCGGACCATGCAGAAACACGCCGAAGCATGGTTGCATTGCAGGATTTCTTTCCCTATTATACCAGTTTATCAGAGGATTTCCATATCCGGCCTCTGTAAAAAACAGGTAGTAAATTTGTAAAATTTCGTACAAAACTGACAGAATCTTGTATTTCGAACTAAATTTGCGCTCTTATGCCCCGTTTCGGCGTTCGCGGGACGGGGCAGTACCGGCAGGGAACCGCCACAGGGAACCGCTTCCGGCCGGACAGCAGGGCAAAAAAAGTGCGAAGAAACAGACGCTTCTCCGCACAGTTATGCATCAGCCCACAGCGGGATGGGACATAAAAGGATACCCGGTTACAGGTCGCCGCCGTAAAGCTGCTCCCGCAAAGCGTCGCAGTGCCGCCGCTCGGACAGCAGGCGGCCGCCATGGGCCAGCAGGATGACGCCGGTGGTCATGCCGGTCACAATGGCAATGATGCCGCAGACCAGGCAGGCGCTGCCCGCAGAGGTAATTTTCCGTTTCAGCAATTCCATGTGATTCTTCCTCCAGATCGTGTGCGCATGGGCCGCTGGGGCGGCGCATGCGGTATATGTGGTCGTGTGCACTTTGTATTATAACGGAAACTGACAAAGAACACAACGGTTTTTTCAATCGTTCACAAATTGTTAATATATTTTTGTGATTTTTATTTAAAAAAGTGCTTGACAAGACGGAGGAACTGTGGTATCCTTAATTCATCAAAAGAAGCCACCCATTCCACTTCACCGGAAAGGAGGAGAGTCCCAAGGCCTAGGTAAGACAGGCAGCCGACCTGGTAACCGGCAAAATCTAAACAAGGAGGTACCCTCCAAAGAACAGTGAAAACGAGAGCTGACTCGACAACAGCCTGTTCCCTTTTCTCTGTATGAAAGGACTTGTTGACGCGAAACTCCATTGCAAGACGCCGATTCAGGAATGCAGGAGGTACAGTCCAATGTACAGTTTCCATTAGGCCCTTCCATTTCCCCTCTTTCGTTGAAAGGACGATGTGTTATGAAGCTGGACTTCAAAATAGCAAGCAAATAACACAAGGAGGTACGGTCCAATGAACAGTTTAGCTTAGTCCCTTCCACTTTCCCTCTTTCGTTTGAAAGGACGATGTGTTATGAAACTGGACTTCAAAATAGCAGTCAAATAACACAAGGAGGTACGGTCCAATGAACAGTTTTGATTAGTTCCTTCCACTTTCCTCTTTCGTTTGAAAGGACGATATGTTATGAAACTGGACTTCAAGAAACCAGGCAAATAACATAAGGAGGTACAGTCCAATGTGCAGTTTAACGTAGCCCCATCCGCCTTCTTCCAGCCGGTTGCAGGAAAGGATGTGTTAGGACGCTGGAATACCAGAACAATAACACCAGGAGGTACGGGCCAATGTACAGGTAAAGCGAACTCTTTCCACTTTCCCTTTCAACCAACTCCAGGTGCAGAGTACCAAGGCCGAGGAATCGGCAGAGGCGTTGCACGACGGAGCCACAGTACAAGGTACGGCATTCGCTGAACCACTTCCGCAGTTCTCAGTCGTCAGCGTTGACGATTGGTTGGGAAGCTGAGATTCCAGAGAAGTTGTCACAGAGCGCAGGATTCCACGAGAGGGTGCGGAGGGCCGCACAGCATTCGCTGAATTCCTTCCGTGTTCCGTCTGTCGAATGACAGCGCGCAGGATTGGCAGTTCCGAAGGGACCGGACGACTGACCGGCAGAGGTCACAGGAAAGGCGATAGATTCCGTGCAGGATTCGCCAAAGCTCTTCCGAAGCATCTCAATCGTTTGATCGGGCGATTTGTATGGGCACTGGTTTTCAGGAAACCGGATGCTCTGACAGAAGGACAATACGGAACGGTCACAGAAAAAGGTGTGGTGTACCACGAAGCATTTGCTTGATTCCTTTTCGTGACAGGCTCTCATGAGAGTGCTCTTCGTATCCATCCCTGAGCGTTGCAGTTGAGAAGCGTAAGTTCAGAAAGGCGGGTACGCTGTGTAAAGAGGGATAGCTGGCAGAGCAGTAAAGTGGAACGTCAGCATCAACAAAATCAGCATAAAGGAGGCATCCGAAGGATGAAGTTACAGATTGACAGTGAACAGAAGTGACCCGGTTCTGAGTTCAGAGCCGGGTCACTTCTTTTTTGCGTTTCAGACTGTATTTTTTACGGCGCTGTGCGTTCCAACCTGGCGGTAAAGCTGACCCATCCGTCCCGCTCCCGCCGCTCCAGAATGGCGAAGTCGTTGGCGGTCAGCGCGGCGGCCACCTCGTCCGCCCGGCCCTCCAGAATGCCGGAGGTCAGAAACAGGCCGCCCTCCGCCAGATAGTCCCCCACCATGGGACAAAGCGGCAGGATGACATCCGCCACGATGTTGGCCAGCACCAGCTGATACCGGCCCGCCAGCCGGGCCTGCAACGCACTGTCGCGGGTGACATCGCCGGTGTAGACCTGCAGCTCCGGGCCGATGCCGTTGAAGGCTGCGTTCTCCGCCGCCACAGCGGTGGCCTTGGGGTCAATGTCGCAGCCCACGGCGGAGGCGGCCCCCAGCCGCAGGGCGGCGATGGCGAGGATGCCGCTGCCCGTCCCCAAATCCAGCACCCGGTCGCCGGGGCGGACGTAGCGCTCCACCCCCCTCCAGACAGAGGCGGGTGGTGCCGTGACTGCCGGTGCCGAAAATCAGCCCCGGATTCAGGTAGAGAGGCGTCCGCCCCTCCGGCACGGCCTCCCCCCGCATCCATTCCGGCACCACATAGAGCCGTTCCCCCACAGGGAAGGGGCTGTAATACTGCTTCCAGTTGTTGGCCCAGTCCTCCTCCTGCAGGGCGCGGGTGGTGACGGCCAGGGTACCGGCGTCCTGAGGGGTGCGGCTGCGGAAGCCCTCCAGCCCGGCGGTGATTTCGTCCAGGCGGCAGCGGCCCTCCTCGTCGGCGGCGACGTAAAAGGTGGCCCGGGTGACGCCCCGGCGCTCTGCTTTCAGGGCGTCGTCCACCTCGTCCCAGAAGGGGCGGTTTTCGTCCTCGAAGGCGGCGAAGTCGGATTCGTCCTCCAGCACCAGCCCTTCCACGCCGCAGGCGGTCAGGTAGGCCGCCAGGGCGTCCAGGCAGCCGGGGGCAGTGTCAATGCTGCATTCCAGCCAAACTTGTTCCATGATAGATGGTTCCTCGTTTCAGATAAAAATGGTGGCGACGCTGGCCGCCAGGGACAGCAGCCCGCAGATCCAGAAGCAGGGGGAGCGCAGGCACATCCGCCGCTTTGTGGCTCCGTCATAGGGCAGCGGGCCCGGGTCGAAGCTGTAATAGCGGTACCGCTTGAAAAAGATATAGACGGTGAAGACGATACAGGCCAGCAGCGCCAGCCCCAGGAAGGCATATACCTCATCCGACACGGGCAGAGACAGCAGGACGGAGACAGCGTTGGTGCAGGCGTGGAGCAGGATGCACTCCCGCAGGCGGCCGGTGAGGATGGCCACGCTGCCCAACACGACGCCCAGGGCGAAGGCGTACAGCAGCTGATAGAAGTTTTGATGCATCAGAGCAAAACCTGTAGCGGATAGCAAGATGGCGCTGACCTCCCCCAGCGCACGGCACCGGTTCAGGAACAGCCTGCGGAAGAGGAACTCCTCACAGATCGGCGCCACAACGACGGTGGTGAAGGCGTAAAGCCCCAGGGGAATGCCGTCGAGGGAATCCAGGATATTGCTGGTCTCCACACCGGACAGGGCCTCGATGACGGCGATGAGGCCGGAGGTCACATAGGCGAACAGGTACAGCGTCCCAATGCAGAAGGGGATGGCGATGGCCAACTCCCGCAGAGGGAGGGGATGGGGAGCGGGCTTCTCCGTCCGGGGCATTTTCCGCAGCACCAGCGGAATGATCACCAGCGGCGGCAGATAGACGCTGATGTCATTGACCAAAAGCAGACCGGCGTAGCCGGGTGCAATGCCCCGCCTCAGGAGCAGCGGCACCGCCACCCACTCGTACAGGCCGTATGCCGCCGCCGCGAACAGCTGCGTGAACAAAAGAATACAAAACACGCAAATCATGGCTCTACCGTAGCATTTGCGCAAATCCTTCCTTAAAAAGACAATTTCCAAGGAAAAAAGCCCCTTTCTGTTGGTGTTACATCTCAGTATAACAGGTTTTTACAAAATTGACAACGTGTGATATAATATTCTTTGCATGAAACGAAAACTCCTCCATTCCAGTGGGGGCTTTACAAAGGAGAATGCTTATGGCGACCAAGGCAGATGTGGCCATTATCGGCTGCGGAGAGGCCGGCATTTTTGCCGCCTACGAATTGACGGAGCAGCGCCCGGATCTGCGGGTGGTGGTGCTGGACCAGGGCGCGGACATTTACAGCCGCCACTGCCCTATCGTGGCGGGGAAGGTGGACCGCTGCATCCACTGCCCTGTGTGCGATACCATGTGCGGCTTCGGCGGAGCCGGGGCCTTCTCCGACGGCAAGTTTAACTTCACCACGGAATTTGGCGGCTGGCTGACGGACTATATGCCCGCTGCCCAGGTGATGAAGCTGATTCACGACGTGGACGCTGTCAACGTCCGCTTCGGGGCCACCACGGAGTTGTACTCCACCTCCACGCCGGAGGCCGTGGCGTTGGAGAAGCAGGCCCTGGAGCATGACCTCCACCTGCTCCAGGCCCAGTGCAAGCACCTGGGGACGGAGAACAACCTGAAAATCCTGACCAACATTTATGAGTATTTAAAAGACAAGGCAGAGTTCCGCTTCCGCACCGCCGTGGAGCAGATTTGCCCCATAGAGGGCGGCGGGTATCACCTGGTTTGCGGCAGGGGGGAGGATGTGGACTGCACCACCCTCCTGGCCGCCCCCGGCCGCTCCGGTGCGGAGTGGTTTGCCTCCCAGTGCAAGGGCATGGGTATCCCCCTCATCAATAACCAAGTGGACATCGGCGTGCGGGTGGAGTTGCCCGCCAAGGTGTTCGAGCATATCACAGACGTGGTGTACGAGTCCAAGCTGGTGTACCGCACTAAACAGTACGGCGACAAGGTGCGCACCTTCTGCATGAACCCCTACGGCTATGTAGTGGCGGAAAACGTGGAGGGCATCAACACCGTCAACGGCCACAGCTACTCCGACCCCGCCCTCCGCAGTGAGAACACCAACTTCGCCCTGCTGGTGTCCAACCGCTTCACGGAGCCCTTCAACGAGCCGTACCGCTACGGCAAGCACATCGCCAGCCTGTCCAATATGCTGTCCGGCGGGGTACTGGTGCAGCGGTTCGGCGACCTGGTGAAGGGCGTGCGCACCAATCAGCACCGGCTGAGCCAGTCCTTCACCCGGCCCACCCTGAAGGCCGCTGTTCCCGGCGACCTGAGCCTGGCCATGCCCAAGCGCCAGCTGGACGACATCATTGAGATGATTTACGCCCTGGATAAGCTGGCCCCCGGCACCGCCAACTATGACACCCTGCTCTACGGCGCGGAGGTGAAGTTCTACTCCAGCCGCATCCAGCTCTCCAACGAGCTGGAGACCCCCATGCGGAATTTCTTCGCCGCCGGAGACGGGGCGGGCACCACCCGGGGCCTGGCCCAGGCCGGAGCCAGCGGTATGCGGGTGGCCAGGGTGATTTTGGAGCGATTGGAGAAAGCGTGACCCGGCAGCGGGCTTCCGCCCTGCCTTTCCGGAAAAGTGGAGAAGAAAGCGGAACTTTTTTGCGGAAAAGCAAAAAAATCCGGAGAATCCCCTTGCAGCTTTTCGGTTCCCGCATTATAATAGAGTCAATGCGGAGGCTACCGCAGCCTATTTCCGATACTCTTAACCAGGAGGTTCTATATTATGTTGGATATTAAAATCGAACTGACCAAATGTCCGAAGGAGAAGCCCACCGACGAAAGCAAGCTGGGCTTCGGCAAGCTGTTCAGCGACCATATGTTCGTCATGGACTATACCGAGGGCCAGGGCTGGCATGACCCCCGCATCATCCCCTATCAGCCCTTCTCCCTGGACCCCGCCACCGTGGTATTCCACTATGCCCAGGAGATTTTTGAGGGCATGAAGGCCTACCGCACCGCAGAGGACAAGATCCTCCTGTTCCGCCCTGACTGCAACGCCCACCGCATGAACGACTCCGCTGACCGCCTGTGCATCCCCAACATCCCGGAGGAGGACTTCATTCAGGCCGTCTCCACCCTGGTCAGCGTGGAGCGTGATTGGGTGCCCCATTCTGCGGACACCTCCCTGTATATCCGCCCCTACATCTTCGCCACCGATGTGGGCCTGGGCGTTCACGCCTCCAAGCACTATATCTTCTCCATCATCTGCTCCCCCTCTGGCGCGTACTACGCCGAGGGCATCGACCCGGTGCGCATCTATGTAGAGGATGAATATATCCGCGCCGCCCCCGGCCTGACCGGCTTCACCAAATGCGGCGGCAACTACGCCGCCTCCATCAAGGCCGGCGAGTTGGCCGAGGAACAGGGCTTCGCCCAGGTGCTGTGGCTGGACGGCGTGGAGAAGAAGTATGTGGAAGAAGTCGGCTCCATGAACATCATGTTCAAAATCGACGGCAAAATCTACACCGCTGCCACCGTAGGCACCGTGCTGCCCGGCGTCACCCGCCGCAGCTGCATCGAGCTGTGCAAGGACTGGGGCTATGAGGTCATCGAGGGCAAGCTGGCCATCGCGGACATCATGGCTTCCGCCAAGGAGGGCAAGCTGGAGGAGGTCTTTGGCACCGGCACCGCCGCCGTGGTCTCCCCGGTGAAGGAGCTGAAGTGGAAGGACGAGACCGCCTATATCGGCGACGGCAAAATCGGCCCCCTGACCCAGAAGCTGTACGACACCCTGACCGGCATCCAGTGGGGCAAGCTGCCCGACGACAAGGGCTGGACGGTGGAGGTCAAGTAAGGCCCTTCGCCTGCTGAAACCTGTATATTGTAATAAGCAAACCGGCGCAGCGTGCAGCTGCGCCGGTTCATTTTCTGTTGTGTGGCGTCCCGCCCCACAGAACCCCGTAGGGCGGGGCCTGCTGTTTGTTCAGGTATTACAGCACAAAGAAGGTGCAGGTGCCGGGGGCGACTGTAATAGTCCCGGCCGCCTGGGCCTCTGGGGCCATCTCAGGCAGGGTGTTGCCCTCGCCCAGCACCAGGGGCTTGCCGTTCAGGGTCATGACGGTGGCGCGGATGTTGCCGTCCTGCCCGGCCAGGGTGTAGCGCTGGGCGTCCTTCGGCAGCTCCACCGTGGTGGCTTCCGTCAGGGAGTTGTTGATGACCAGGTAGACCACGCCGTCCTGGCCGTCCTTCCGGCTGTGGGCGTAGACGTGAGCGCCCTCCCGGACAGGCTCGCCGGTGTCATAGACGGTGGTGCCCATCAGGCGGTTCCACAGCAGCACAGCGAAGTAGTTGGGCCGGGGGTCGAACACCTGGCGGGCCAGGAAGCCGTAGTCAGAGGAGGCCAGGGTGTTGTGGAAGATGACGCCCTTGGTGACGGCGGCGAAGCCGCCCAGCTCGTTCAGGGTGCGGATAACGTCCAGATAGGTGGAGGCCCAGGTGTCGCCGCCGCCGCCGGCATCGCCGGACTCAGTGACCCACATCTCGCCGCCGGGAACGTACTTATCCCGGAAGGGGGCATAGGTACGGGCAAAGGTGGGGGCGGTGGCCAGGTATTCCTCACCGTTGGCCTCCGAAGCCTGCCAATGTCCGGAAGGCATGACGGAAGCCAGCCGCTCGGAGACACCGTTATAGTAATGATAGCTGAACACGTCCAGCGGCTCCGTGGTACCAGCCATCAGGTCGTCGCAGCCGCAGCACTCGGAGACCATCTGCTCCACGCCGCCGCTGCGGCCAAAGGTGACGCTGTCGCCGCCGGTGGTGCTGGGGCCGACCTTGATGCACTCGGGATAGTTCTCATCCAGCCACTGGAAGAACAAATCCTGGTCTCTCCGATAATCCGCCGGGGTGTAGCCTGCGGGGAAGCCGGTATCCTCCATCATGTTGGGCTCGTTGGTGAACTCGGCGGCGTTGATGGGTACGCCGTACTCCTTGCTCAGGCCGAACAGCTTCTCCGCCTCGGAGGGGTTCCACGGCTCGTCCGCAGAGTGGAGGCCGGGGCAGTTGGCCACGGAGACGATGAGTTTGGCCCCCACCGCCTTGACAAAGTCCAGCACGCCGATCCACTGCTCTTTCGTCAGCACGTTCAGATAGCCCTCCGGCACCTTGCCGTTGGTGGTGCCGTCAAAGTCATAGTAGGTCTTGGTGGCCCAGGTGCCGGAGACACGCATCCACACGGGGCCAAGCTCCTTCGCCAGGCTGCGAAGCTTCTCGTTATACAGGTCGATGGGGGGATAGACCTGCATCAAATCCTTGTACATGGCGGCGATGCCCTCAGCGGTGGGCTCCACATAGAACTCCTCCGTTCCGGCCACCTGCCCCGGCGTGTACGCCTTCCAGAAGGTGCCGCCCGTCACCTCCGCAAATTCCACGTTGTAGGACATCATCATGGGATTGCCTTCCCGCAAAGCCTGTAATGTATCCGGACTCAGTTTGACAAATTCAGCCATTTTTTGGACTCCTTTCGCCCTTTCGGGCACGTTTCGTTCGGTTGCCGCGTCGTTCCTTTCCTCCATGATGCCGCCCGCCCAGAGTGCCTGACCGGGCGCTGTATCATTTAGGGATATTTTTATTATATCAATTCTCAACCGCCCTGCATACAAACAGAATCCGGATTCTGTCACCCAGGGCTCCAAAAAATTCTCAACATTTTTTGTTGAAAATCACCAGAAATATGCTACAATACTCTCATACGGAATCGGGAAAGGAGACCGCTGCCATGGATGAATCTATCAGCGCTTCACAGAGCTTTTTCCAGCGGTACGCGATGGAGGACAGCGTGGACTATTTTCTGGCCGCCCTGTTTGAAATGCTGAAAACCCGGCCTTATCGGGACATCACGGTCAGCGCGCTTTGCAGCGCGGTGGGCCTCTCCAGGAACACGTTCTACAAGTATTTCAGGAATAAGGACGGCCTGCTGGAGCAGATGGCGGAGCGCCTCTGGGCTGCGTTTCAGGAGACGATGCCACCGTCCCGGGATTTGGACAGCGGCCTCCTGCACTATTTTGAGTTCTGCTACAGCCTGAAGGAGCTGGTGGAGGCCCTGGTGCGCAACGACCTGGTGCAGCCGCTAAGTCAATGGAACGAGCGGTTCATCCGCGGCATCCAGCCGGTGGAAGCCGACGGGGGCGCGGATGTCGACCCGGCCTCCCTGGACATGATGTATCATTTCATCTCCTCCGGCTGCGTTCGGCTGGTGGAGGACTGGTGCCGGACAGGGTTTGCCGAGACCCCCGCCCATATAGCCGGGTTGGCCTCCTGCGTGGTGGAGGGCGTGTTCGCCCACACCTATGGGCTGGGGCCGGGCAGCAAAGCCGCCAGCCCCTCCGCCTGACCCTTGGAAAGGAGCATTGCCTGTGCGTTGCTATTTTGCGCCGATGGAGGGCATCACCAACGCCCTGTATCGGAACGCCTGGCGGGGGCAGTTCTCCCCGGCGGACCGGTACTTTACCCCCTTCATCACCCCCACCGAGAGCCAGAGCCTGCAAACGAAGGAACTGCGGGACGTGCAGCCGGAGTGCAATCAGGACATGGATTTGGTGCCCCAACTGCTGACCAACCGGCCGGAGCCCTTTGTCGCAGCCGCCCGGAAGCTGCAGCAGCTGGGGTATCCGGAGGTCAACCTGAACCTGGGCTGCCCCTCCGGCACGGTGGTGGCAAAACGGAAGGGCAGCGGACTGCTGGCGGAGTGGGAACTGCTGGAGCCGCTGCTGGACGGCATCTTCACCGCCCTGCCCGACCTGCGCATCTCCATCAAAACCAGGCTGGGGAAGGACGACCCGGAGGAGTTCCCGGAGCTGATGGAGCTGTACAACCGCTACCCGCTGTCGGAGCTGATCATTCACCCCCGCATCCAGCGGGATTTTTACCGGGCGCCGGTGCGGACGGACTGGTTTGCCCAGGGGTTGGCCATGGCGAAAATGCCGGTGTGCTACAACGGAGACCTGTTCACTTTGGAGGACGTGGCGGTGTTTCACCGCCGGTTTCCCACTGTGGAGCGGGTCATGCTGGGCCGGGGCCTCATTGCCAACCCCGGCCTGCTGGGGGAACTGCGGGGGGAAGCCCCTATCAGCGAGGCCCAGTTCCGCGCCTTCCACGACCGGCTCTACCGGGATTATCAGGCGGCACTGCATGGGGAGAAGCCGGTGCTGCATAAGATGAAGGAGCTGTGGAGCTACTGGCAGGCCAGCTTTGCGGACTGCGAGAAGGCGATGAAGCGCATCCGCAAGGCGCAGCATCTGGCGGAGTATGAAAGCGCCGTGGCCTGGCTGTTTGCCAGCTGCCCCCTGGCGGAGGCCCGGCGGTTCGTGCAGAAGTAGCGCCGCCGCCCCGCAAAAGGGGATGGAGGCGTTTCTTCGCCTATACCATCTTTTTACAGAAACGGGTATTGAAACGAAACAAAAAACATGGTAAACTACCCCTATCTTAGGAGTGATGAGGATGAGTGAGCAAATGACAAAGCCAACCATTGTCATTGGACATAAAAACCCGGATACGGATTCCATCTGTTCCGCCATCGCCTATGCCCGGCTGAAGGCCAGGCTCACCGGGGAGGACTATCAGCCCAAGCGCTGCGGGCGCATCAATCAGGAGACGGAATATGTGCTGGACACCTTTCAGGTGCCCTCGCCGGATTACATCGACACCCTGGAGCCCAGGGTCCATGACGTGAACATGCGTACCACGGAAGGGGTCACGGCGGAGACCAGCCTGCGGCGGGCCTGGGACAAGATGCGGGATGACAATCTCCGCACCCTGCCCGTCCTGAATGAGGAGAGCCATCTGGTGGGGCTGGTGACCCAGGGCGATCTGGCCCGTTCCTCCATGGAGGACCACTCCGCCACCGCCCTATCCAGCGCCCGGGTCAGCGCCCGGAACATTGTGGACACCCTGGCGGGAGAGCTGGTAGTGGGCAGCATGGACGATGTGTTCGAGGAGGGCAGCGTCTGCATCGCCGCCGCCAATGAGGGCATCTTCTCCCAGTTCGTCACTCAGAACAGCATGGTCATCGTGGGCAACCGCTCCGGCGCGCTGCTGTCCGCCATCGAGTGCGGGGCCAAGTGGCTCATCGTCTGCCTGTGCCAGGGGGAGGAGATTTCCAAGCTGATTCGCGCCTTGGCGGAGGAAAACCACTGCGTTATCATTCTGACACCCTATGACACCTTCAAGGTGGCTCATTTAATCAACCTGTCCATGCCGGTGCGCCACGTCATGCGGGGGGAGAAGGAAATCGTCTCCTTCCGGCAGAACGACTTCGTGACGGACATCCGCCAGGTCATGACGAAGCGCAGGATCCGGTATTTCCCGGTGGTGGATAACGAGCAGCGCTTTGTGGGGCTGATTTCCCAGCGGAATCTGCTGGATATGCAGCGGCAGCAGGTCATTCTGGTGGACCACAACGAAAAGACCCAGGCCGTGGACGGTATCGACGCGGCGGAAATCGTGGAAATCATCGACCATCACCGCATCGGCGGCATCCAGACCCTACAGCCGGTGCTGTTCCGGAATATGCCTCTGGGCTGCACTGCCACCATCATCGCCATGATGTACAAGGAAAACAACGTGGAAGTTGACCCCAACACGGCGGGACTGCTGTGCTCCGCCATCCTCTCTGACACGCTGGCCTTCCGCTCCCCCACCTGCACGCCGGTGGACAAAATGATTGCCCAGGAGCTGGCGAACATCGCGGGCATCGACACGGAGGAGCACGCCCGGAATATGTTCGCCGCCGGGTGCCGGACAGACGACAAGACCGAGGAGGAAATCTTCTACCAGGACTTCAAGACCTTCAACGCTGACGAACTGAAGTTCGGCATCGGGCAGGTCAGCGTCATTGGGAAGGAGAACACGGAAAAGCTGAAGAAGCGCCTCCTGCCCTACATGACCATGGTGAAGGAACGCACCCACCTGGATATGGTGTTCCTGATGCTGACGGACATCATGGAGGAGTGTACCGAGCTGCTCTACCAGGGCGAGGGCAGCCGGGACGTGGTGCAGGACGCCTTCAACGTGACGGCGGCGGACGGCAGCGCCATCCTGCCCGGCGTGCTGAGCCGGAAGAAGCAGACCATGCCCTCCATCCTGATGGCGATTCAGCGGCTGAGCCTCTGAGGGCGGGAACAGGCAGCTATATCGCACCGCTTCCCATTTCCCGGCGGCAAATGGTTGCATTTGCCGCCGCTTTCGGGTATAATACGACTATCACCCTCGCAACGGGCAGCGGGTGAACGCATAAAGGAATGGGAATTATGAAGCGTGTTATCACTTACGGCACATTTGATTTGCTGCACTACGGCCACATCAACCTGCTCCGCCGGGCCAAGGCGCTGGGGGATTATCTGATCGTCGCCCTGTCCACCGATGAGTTCAACTGGCAGGAGAAGGGGAAGAAGTGCTACTTCCCCTACGAACAGCGCAAGGCGCTGGTGGAGGCCATCCGCTATGTGGATCTGGTCATCCCGGAGACCTCCTGGGAGCAGAAGCGCAGCGATATGCACGAGTATCATATCGATACCTTCGTTATCGGGGACGACTGGCAGGGCAAGTTCGACTTCCTGAAGGAGGAAGGGGTGGAGGTGGCCTACCTGCCCCGAACGCCGGAGGTCAGCACCACCCAAATCAAGCAGGACCTGAACAAAAACTGAATCGTATGAGCCGTTGATACGGTCTAATCGTCTCCCTTCCCGACATACGGGAGGGGAGACGGTTTTTTTAGGGAACCTCTGAATAAAAGGACGAAAGTGGATTGCGAGGAAATTTGCGTCAGAAAAAGGCGCAAAAGCGCAGGAATCCTGACGGATTTCAAGATTTTGCAACGCATTTATGGCGCAAATTTACCGCAAGACGCCGAAGTGCATTTGTTCAGAGGTTCCTTAGAGGGTGGGCAGGAGTTTGCGTAAAAACCACGTCCAAACCGCAACCCCGGCTCCCCGCCTTGCGTCTATAGCGGCAGAACAGACACAATAGGAGGTATCCTTATGAACCGATTTTTTCTGCTTTCCCTTCTCCTGGCCCTGGCCTTTCTGCTGGCGGGCTGCACCCCCGCCGCCACCACAGACGGCGCGGACGGCTCCGCGTCGGCGGGCGCCTCCCTCTCTGATCTGACGCAGGAGGCAGGCGGCAGTCGGGAATACTACACCGGCGTTCTCACGGCCCGCTTCACTGAGGGCGCAGGCGAGGACCAGGCGGAGGTGCTGGCTCTGGAGACGGAGGACGGCACAATCCAATGCACCCTCCTGGCGGACAGCCGGGGAGATTTGTCCGCCGCCGTCGGCGACCGGGTGACGGCGGAGTGCCAGATGGTGGAGGGTGCGCCGGGCTATCACCCCGTCCTGACCCTGACGGTGCTGAAGCAGGCGGCCGCCACCGAAGTGGAGACCGCCGCCTGCACCACCGCTTACAACACTGCCGTCCTGTCCCTGGGGGTAGCGCTGCCGGACGGCTGGAACTGGGAGATGTTGGACGAGGCGGACAATCCCGGCATCGCCTTCTGGCGGTCAGACGCGCCGGAGCTGGAGGTGACGCTGGCCCTCTACCCCGCAGGCATCGGGATGTGCGGCACCGGCGTCGCCATCGAGGACGTCACCCTCCCCGGCGGCCTGACCGCCACCACCTATACGGAGGAGATTCAGGGGGCAACCTGGTTCACCCTGGTCTATCAGGACGTGGACGGCCTGCCGGAGGGGGCCGCCCTGGCAGCCTGCTACAACGGGAGCGCCACCCTTTGGGGCAAATGGGGGGAGGACGTGTTCGCCATTCTGTCCACCGTGCAATATCAGGGGGACTTCCTGCCCTGGGGTGACGCGTTGGAGGTTGCCAAGTCCGACTTTGCCCTGGTGAACGGCTACACCCCGGAGGATTGGAACGGCACCTTCGACCCGAACACCGGCGATTGGACGATTACCTTCTACAGGGAGGACGCGGACGGGAACCTTGCAGTGCTGGACACGGTGACGGTTACCTCCGATCACACCGGCGCTGCCATCCAGGCGGAATAACTTGCCAACCTCCCACGGATTTGTTATACTGTAGGAACGACAGCTGCAAGGGAGGCATATTTTATGAAAGACTACGGAGCCATTGCCGAGGGCTACTTCCGCCAGGGGTGCAGCTGCGCCCAGAGCGTGGCCGCCGCCTTCTCCGAGGAGCTGGGGATGCCGGAGGAGCAGGTGCTGCGGATGCTCAGCGGCTTCGGCGCGGGCTTCGGGCGGCTGCGGGAAGTCTGCGGCGGCTTCTCCGGCCTGACCTTCGTCATCTCCACCCTGTACGGCTCGGCGGACCCCGCCAAAAAGGGGGAGATTTACGCCATCATTCAGGATCTGGCGGAGGAGTTCAAGGCCCGCAGCGGCGGCAGCCTCCGCTGCAAGGAGTTGCTGGGGCTGGAGCAGCCGGAGGACAGCGCCGTCCCCAGCCGGCGGACGGCGGACTACTACGCCAGCCGCCCCTGCCCCGCCCTGGTGCGGATGGGGGCGGAGCTGTGCGGGGCCTACCTGGAGGCGCATCCGGCGGCGAACCAAATCGGGGGAGCGCCTGCGTAGGACAGCTTTGCTTCCCCGCCATTTCACACCACATTCCGCCGCCCCGTTTTCGTGCAAAATCTTAACAATTCCACAGTTGTATTTTTTGAGGAATGCAATATAATAAGAGGAACAGAATCCGCGCATCGCGTCTCACGGGATGCTGCCTGCATACCGGCGTCCTTTCAGGCCCGGCTGCCGCCGCCACCCTGCCCTATAGAGGAGCCCAAACCCATGAAAACCCTGCTATTTCTTTACAATCCCTGTGCCGGCAAGGGGAAACTCGCCGACTCCCTGGGGGCCATCTGCGCTGCCTTCCAAGCTCAGGACTACCTCGTCACCGTTTATGCCACGAAAGGCCCGGGAGACGCCACCCAGGCCACCCGCACCCTGGCCTCCCACTATGATCGGATGGTTTGCGGCGGCGGAGACGGCACCCTCAGCGAGGTCATTTCCGGCCTGGTGGCGTCAGAGGGGGCTATGCCCCCGCTGGGTTACATCCCGTCGGGCACGACGAATGACTATGCCCGCTCCCTGAAAATCCCCACCCGCCCGGCGGAGGCCGCCGCCCTGGCCGCGTCCGGGCCTGCCCTGTCGGTGGACGTAGGGCGGCTGAACACCCAAAACTTCATCTATGTGGCCGCCTTCGGCGCATTTACCTCGGTGAGCTATGCCACCCCCCAGGGGGCAAAGAGTATGCTGGGCCACGCCGCTTATGTGCTGGCGGGCATCCGCAGCCTGAGCGAAATCACCAGTTATGAAATGAAGGTATCCTATGACGGCGGCGTCATAGAGGAAGAATTCCTCTACGGCATGGTATCCAACTCCACCAGCGTCGGCGGCTTCAAGGGGCTGATGGGAGATAACGTTCAGCTGGACGACGGCATATTCGAGGTACTGCTGATTCGCAAGCCGGACAGCATGATACAGATAGCCGCCATCCTGGACGCGCTGGCCAATAAGAAGCCCCACAGCCATGTGCGGATGTTCCAGACCCATCGGGTCACCTTCATCTCGGTGGAATCCGTTCCGTGGACCACCGACGGCGAATTCGGCGGCAACCACTCCTATACCGAGATCACCCTGCTGCGGCAGGCGGTGCCCATCGTCTGCGGCCTGGCCCAGGAGGGGCAGAAGGATAACGCCCAGGAGGAGGTCAGCGTATGAGCGACACGATTGCCGCCATTGCCACCGGACAGGGCCGTTCCGCCATCGGCATCCTGCGCCTCTCCGGGCCGGAGGCCCGTCAGGTGCTGGACAGGGTGTTCACCCCGGCAGGGAAGACGCCTCTGCTGGCGCGCCCGGCGGGGACGCTGGTGTACGGTTCCCTTTACCGGGAGGACGGGACGCTGCTGGACCGCTGTATGGCCACCTTTTCTCTGGCTCCCCACAGCTACACCGGGGAGGACACCGCCGAACTGCAATGCCACGGCTCCCCGGCGGTGCTGACGGCGGGGCTGGAGGCCCTGTTTGCCGCCGGAGCGCGGCAGGCCAGGGCCGGTGAGTTCACCCGCCGGGCCTTCCTGAACGGCAAGCTGGACCTGACTCAGGCAGAGGCGGTCATTGACCTGATCGACGCGGAGACCACCGCAGCGGCGGTGAATGCCGCCGGACAACTCTCCGGAGCCATCCGCCGGAAGATTCAGGGGATTTATGACGGGCTGGTGAACCTGATGGCCCACTACCACGTGGTGCTGGACTACCCGGACGAGGACATCGACCCCTTCACGCTCGATGAAATTTCCGGTGCCGTCTCCGACGCCGTCCGCGACCTGCGAACCCTGTCCGCCTCCTACCGGCGGGGGCGGCGGCTGACGGAGGGGGTGCCCACCGCCCTGATCGGCCCACCCAACGCGGGCAAGTCTAGTCTGCTGAACGCCCTTCTGGGCTATGACCGTGCCATCGTCACTCCCGTCCCCGGCACCACCCGGGACACGGTGGAGGAGACCTGCGTCATCGGCGGCACCCTGCTGCGGCTGGTGGACACGGCCGGTATCCGGGAGGCCCGCGATCAGGTGGAGCAGCTGGGGGTGGCCCGTTCCCGGGCCGCACTGGAGCGGGCAGAGCTGGTGCTGATGGTGGTGGACGGCAGCGCGCCGCTGACGCCGGAGGCACTGGCGCTGCTGGATGGGCTGCCGGAGGGCAAGCTCTGCGTGGTGGTGGTCAATAAGTGCGACCTGCCCTGTGCAGTAAGTTGCACATCTTTTCCACAGCGATTTGCACAGGTGTGCGCCGTCAGTGCCCGCACCGGGGAAGGGCTGGAGGCCCTGGAGGGGTGCATCGCCGCCCTCCTGGCGGAGGGAGAGGCCCCGCCCACCGGGGAACTCATCACCAACGCCCGCCAGGCCGAGGCCATCAGCCGGGCGGCGGACAGCCTGGAGGCCGTGGGCCAGGCGCTGGCGGACGGAATGCCCCCGGACTGCGTCCTCACCGACGTAGAGGGGGCGCTGTACGCCCTGGGGGAGGTCACCGGAGGAACGGTGACGGAGGATGTCACCGACCGTATCTTCTCCCGGTTCTGCGTGGGGAAATAAGCCCATGGATGCTAAATAAGAGGATGGAGGGTACCGTCTGATGTTAGAAACGAAATTTTGCCCCAACTGTCATCGGCCTTATGACGCCTCTCTGCCGGAGTGCCCAGTCTGCGCACGGGAGGCAAGGGAAGCGGAAAAAAAGGCCCGCCAGGAGGACGTGAACGACGCCTTTCAGGGGAAGACGCGGGAAGGGCTGTACCATCGACTGTCCAACAGGCTGCGGGCAGAGCAGGAGGATGACCAGGATGCCACCGTAATCTTCCCTCACATGCCGGAGGACGCAGCCACCGTCGAGGAGGATGGGGCGGCGTTCACGCCGGAGGCGGAGCAGGTGACGGATAACCAGGCCCTGCTGGACGAGATACTGCCCGACGACCCGGCGGATGCCGCCCAGCCGGAGGATGAAGCGCAGGACGCTTCGCCCGACAGCGGCCCGGAGAACCTGCCGCAGGGGAAGGGAAAATCACCGGCGAGAGCGGTGGTGCCGGCAATACTTATTGTGGTACTGATCGCTCTGCTGTGCCTTGGCGGGTATGCCCTGCTGTCTTCCCTGGATGGGGATGATGGGGCAGGCGTCTCCTCCGGCGCCGTTTCGGCGGAGTCCGACACCCAGGCGGAGGGCAGCAGCTCCTCCGGGGGCAGTCAGGAGAGCGGCTCCGGCACGCAGGACGATTCCGTCCAGGCGGACGGCAGCCAGGAGAACAGCAGTCAGACGGACGGTGCCCAGACGGACAGCGACGGGGCGACCGCCGACTCGGAATCTTCCGACTCCGGCAACGGCAATGACACCGCGGAAGGCACTACTGGGGACAGCTCCGCCGACGGCACCGGCGAAACCGGCTCGAATCAGGGCGACGACAATGCTTCGGCTTCGGAGACCACCCCTGATTCCACCACCGGCGACAGCGGCGGAACGGAGACTCCCGACGCCGTCGAAGATGGCGATACAGGCAGCGAAGACAATACAGATGGTAATACTACAGAAGAAAATTCCAATTCGGATTCTATGAATAACGAGAATACCCTGCCGGAGTCCGCCGATACAAGCGCGGACACCGGTGACGTCTCTCAGACGGCGGCCTGACCGTCCGCTGGAAAGAGGAGGAACAAACGAGGATGAACGAACTTTTTCTGCTGAAGCTGGGGGAGATGGTGCTGAAGGGGCTGAACCGCCGCCGCTTTGAGGATCAGCTCCTGGGCAACCTCCGCAGGCGGCTGGCCCCCTACGGAAGCTTTCGGATGTACACCCTGCAATCCATCTGCTATGTGGAGCCGCAAAACGAGGGCTGCGACCTGGAGGGGGCTTACGATGCGTTGAAGCACGTCTTTGGTGTGGCGTCGGTGGTTCGCGCCCACAGCTGCGAAAAGACGGCGGAGGACTTCGTCCGGGCGGCGGTGGAGTACCTCTCCGACGACCTGCGGACGGCGAAGAGCTTCAAGGTGGAGTCCAAACGCAGCGACAAGACCTTCCCCATGACCTCCATCCAGCTGAGCCAGTATGTGGGCGGCTGCCTGGCGGAGCGGTTCCCGGAGACACCGGTGGATGTCCACAACCCAGACCTGACGGTGCATCTGGAGGTGCGGGACTACGCCGGTTACGTCTACGCCGGCGGCGAGGCGGGGGCCGGCGGCCTCCCGGTGGGCTCCAGCGGACGGGCGGTGGCCCTGCTGTCCGGCGGCATCGACTCGCCGGTGGCCTGCTACATGATGGCCCGGCGGGGGGTGCGGCTGGACTGCGTCCACTTTTTCAGCTACCCCTACACCTCCAACGAGGCAAAGGACAAGGTGCTGGAGCTGGCCTCCCTCATCACCCCCTACACCGGGAAGCTGTGCGTCCACATCGTCCCCTTCACCAAAATTCAGGAGATGCTGCGGGAGAAGTGCCCGGAGCCCTACTTCACCATCGCCATGCGGCGGTTTATGATGCGCATTTCCGAGCTGGTGGCCCAGCGTATCCAGGCCGGGGCCCTGGTCACTGGGGAGAGCCTGGGCCAGGTGGCCAGCCAGACCATGGAGGCCATGGCCTGCACCGAGGACGCTGTGACCCTCCCCGTGTTCCGCCCCGTGGTAGGAATGGACAAGGATGAGATCATTCATACCGCCCGACAGATCGGCACCTTTGAGACCTCTATCCTGCCCTATGAGGATTGCTGCACCGTCTTCACCCCACGCCACCCCCGCACCCATCCCGCCGTGGCGGAGCTGCGGGAAATTGAGGCGGGCTACGACTTCGAGGGGCTGTGCCAGGAGGCGTTCCAGCAGATCGAGCGGGTGGTTATCCCTGTGCGGGACAGCGGAGTTTGAATGGAAGGTTAGCAATTTGAGGGGATAACACCCCTTAGACAGGGGCTGATGAAGGAACAATGGTCTTGCCCGACCGGGGGCTGTTTTTCCTTAGAGTTGGATAGATAAAGGAAATAGGTGTTTTCCCTCCGGGGGCCCCATTTCTTGTCCCGCCAAGAAATGGGGGAAAGAAGGCGGCTCAGGGAGGGGCTTCGGGGCCTCGCCCCTCCCTAAGAACCCTCCCCCTATCCT
>JAJQEV010000105.1 GCA_021201475.1 Clostridiales bacterium | reverse complement strand
ACATTGCCCTGAAAGGGTAGGGAGGCGCAACGCGCCGGAAATGCCGCTTGACGGCAGAGGGGAGACCGGCGGCAGCCGCTGGAGGGGTGCATCTCTTTTAATCGATCACATTGTGTACAAAGGAGGAAAACCACCATGATTTGCAGCCTCTGCCCCCGCCAGTGCGGGGCGCTGCGGGACGAGACCCACGGCGAGGGCCTCTGCGGGATGCCCAGCGTCCCGGTGCTGGCCCGGGCCGCCCTCCACCGGTGGGAGGAGCCTCCGGTGTCCGGGGTCAATGGCTCCGGGGCGGTGTTCTTCTCCGGCTGCCCCCTGGGCTGCGTCTTTTGTCAGAACGACCAAATCAGCCGCCAGGGCTTCGGGCAGCCTGTCACCGAGGCCCGGCTGGGGGAGATTTTCCGAGAACTGGTGGCCCAGGGCGCCCACAACATCAACCTGGTCTCCCCCACCCACTACGCCCATGTGCTGCGGCGGGTGCTGGCGGCGGAAAAGCCCCCCGTTCCCGTAGTGTGGAACACGGGGGGCTATGAGCGGGTGGAAACCCTGCGGGGGCTGGAAGGGCTGGTGGACGTGTACCTGCCCGACCTGAAATACTCAGGCAGCCGGACGGCCGCCGGGTATTCCGGCGCGGCGGACTACCCGGAGGTGGCGAAGGCCGCCATCCTGGAGATGTACCGCCAGACCGGCCCGGTGGTGCTGGAGGACGGCCTCATCAAGCGGGGGGTCATCATCCGGCATCTGGTGCTGCCCGGTCAGCTGGCCGGGGCCAGGGCGGTGATGGACTGGGTGGCGGAGACCTTTCCCCCCGGCGGGGTGCTGTTCTCCCTGATGAGCCAGTACGTCCCCTGCGGCAGAGCGGCAGACTACCCGGAAATCGACCGCCCCCTCCGGCGGGCCGAGGCCCGGAAGGCCAGGGAGTACATGGCCGACCTGGGGCTGGAGGGGTTCATCCAGGAGGACAGCGCCGCCAGCGCGGGGTATATTCCTGCGTTTGACCTCTCCGGGGTGGAGGTTCCTTAGATAAGGAAACCAAACCCCGCCGTGAGAACAGAGCCTTAGTTCCTTCAGAGAACCTCATCCAAGGGGAAAAGGAACATCCATAAGAACCACAACCGCCCCCTCCCCGCTTCCGCGGGAGAGGGGGCGGTTCTTTCTTTTCCTTACGCCTCCGGTTCGCTATGGGCCTCGTCGGGGGCCGTCTCCCCGGCGTCCTCGTCCACAGCCTTGGCCTTGGCGATGCCGATGACCCGGTTCTCCTCCCCCAGGTGCATCATGCGGACGCCCTGGGCCGCCCGGCCGTACTGGCTGACACCGCCGCAGGTGGTGCGGATGATGGTGCCGTCGTCGGTAATGACCAGCACATCGTCCTCGGCGTTGACGATGGCGCACCCGGCCACCAGGCCGGTTTTCGCCGTGATTTGATAGTTCTTGTTGCCGTAGCCGCCCCGGCCCTGGATGGTATACTCCCCGACGCCGGTGCGCTTGCCGTAGCCCCGCTCCGTCACCGTCAGCAGGGCGGCCCCGTGGCCGGCCACCTCGCAGCCCACCACATAGTCGCCTTCCCGCAGCTTGATGCCCCGGACGCCCACGGCGTCCCGACCCATGCAGCGGACATCCTGCTCCGGGAAGCGGATGGCCATGCCGTTGCGGGTGGCCAGGATGATTTCATCCTCCCCGCCGGTCTTGCGGACGGCGATCAGTTCGTCCCCGTCCTCCAGGGTCAGGGCGCGGATGCCTTTCTTCCGGCTGGTGGCCAGAGTGCTGAGGGTCATGCGCTTCACCGTGCCGTTGCGGGTGGCAAAGACCAGGTACTCCTCCTCACTGAACTCCCGGAAGTGGAGCATGGCCTCGATGCGCTCCCCCTGCTCCACCGGCAGCAGGTTGATGAGGTTCACCCCACGGGCCGCCCGGCCCGCCTCCGGGATGCGGTAGCCCTTCTGGCAGTACACCTTCCCCTTGTCGGAGAAGAACATGATGGTGTCATGGGTGGAGCAGGTGAACACGCTCTGAGCGTAGTCCTCCTCCCGGAAGGACTGGGCCTTCACGCCTTTGCCGCCCCGGCCCTGGGCCCGGTACTCCTTCACGGAGGTGCGCTTCAGATATCCCGCCTGGGACAGGGTAAAGACGCTCTGCTCCTCCTGAATCAAATCCTCCACGTCGATTTCGTTCTCCACCAGCTCGATGGCGGTGCGGCGGTCGTCGCCGTACTTGTCCTTGATTTCCAGCAGCTCCTGCCGGAGGAGGCCCTTCATCTTGCCCTCATCGCTGAGGAGTTCGTTGTACCAGGCGATTTTAGACTCCAACTCGTCATACTCCGTCTGGAGCTTGTCATGCTCCAGACCCTGGAGCCGTTTCAGCTGCATATCCAGGATGGCCTGAGCCTGCACCTCATCCAGGGCGAAGCGATTCATCAGGTTCTCCTTGGCGTTGTCGTAGCTCTCCCGGATGATGCGGATGACCTCGTCGATGTTGTTCTGGGCGATGAGCAGCCCCTCCAGCAGATGGGCCCGCTCCTCCGCCTTCCTCCGGTTGTAGATGGTGCGGCGGGTCAGCACGTCCATCTGGAAGGCGATATACTCGTCCAGCACCTCCCGCAGCGTCAGCACCTTGGGCTGCTTCTGGTCGTTCACCAGGGCCAGCATGATCACGGAGCAGTTGGATTGCAGCGCCGTCTGGTTGTACAGCCGGTTCAGCACCACCTGGGCGTTGGCATCCTTCCGCACCTCAATGACGATGCGCATACCCTCCCGGTCAGATTCGTCCCGCAGGCCGGAGATGCCCTCCAGCCGCTTGGCGTGAACCTGCTCGGCGATGTTCTCCACCAGCCGGGCTTTGTTCACCATATAGGGCAGCTCGGTGACGATGATGCGGGTTCTTCCGTTGCCGAACTCCTCAAACTCGCACTTGCCCCGCACCACGATTTTCCCCCGGCCGGTGGCGTAGGCTTCCCGAATGCCGCTGCGGCCCATGATGATGCCACGGGTGGGGAAGTCCGGCCCCTTGATATGCTCCATCAGGTCGGACAGGGTGGCGTTGGGGTTGTCCAGCACGCAGACCACCCCGTCAATCACCTCCCGCAGGTTGTGGGGCGGGATGTTGGTGGTCATGCCCACGGCGATGCCGGTGGAACCGTTTACCAGCAGGTTGGGGAACCGGCTGGGCAGGACGCGGGGCTCCTTCCGGCTCTCGTCAAAGTTGGGGTCCCAGTCCACGGTGTCCTTGTCGATGTCCCGGAGCATTTCGTTGCAGATTTTGCTCATACGGGCCTCGGTGTAACGGTAGGCGGCCGGGGGGTCGCCGTCCACGGAGCCGAAGTTGCCGTGGCCGTCCACCAGGCAGTACCGCATGGAGAAGTCCTGGGCCAGGCGCACCATGGCGTCATAGAC
The DNA here is from genome assembly GCA_021201475.1 of Clostridiales bacterium. Classification (GTDB taxonomy): domain Bacteria; phylum Bacillota; class Clostridia; order Oscillospirales; family Oscillospiraceae; genus Onthomonas. Next base: position 3,478 of record JAJQEV010000105.1, on the reverse strand, counting down.
GGAGGTGTCGCCGTGGGGATGGTACCGGCCCAGCACGTCGCCCACGCAGGTGGCGGACTTCTTGAAGGGCTTGTCGCTGCCCAGGCCGTCCTCGTACATGGCGTAGAGGATGCGGCGGTGGACGGGCTTCAGGCCGTCCCGCACGTCGGGGAGGGCCCGGCCCACGATGACGGACATGGCGTACTCGATGTACGCGGTCTTCATCTCGCGCTCCAGGTCGATTTCGACGATTTTCTGCTCCGGATAGGCGATGTCTTCCGGCTTGTAATCTTTGTTCTTACTCAAGATATTTCTCCTCCTGTCTTTTGGACAGTGATTGGTTTCGTAGCTGTTAGCTGTTAGTGGCCCCTCCGCCGTCAAGCGGCATTTCCGGCGCGTTGCGCCTCCCTACCCTGCAAGGGGAGGCAAAAAGTTGTGGTAATCATTATGTCACAGGTTCCACCGCAACTTTTCCCTCACCCCGTAGGGGCGAACAGCGTTCGCCCGCCCCGTTTGCGCCTTTTATAAGCACCTTAGACGGGGCAAACAAACCCCTCCGCCTCCTTCGGAGGCACCTCCCCTTTCAGGGGCGGCAAGAAGCTGTTGTAACCGCCACTTTATTAGCTTCCCTGAAAGGGTAGGGAGCGCAGCGGAAACGCCGCTGTCAGCATAGCTGACCGAGAGGTGACACTACGGCATATCCCCCCATCCTGTAGGGGCGGCCCTTGGCCGCCCTGGGTACGCAGGTGGTTTCGGCGGGCGGCCAAGGGCCGCCCCTACAAAAAAGTGAAGATTAAGACTTCACGCTCTACTACGGGATAGAGGGAAACGCAGCTGTTCCAGCCAACGCCACTAACAGCCAACAGCTAAAAGCTAACCGCTAACCGCATCAATAATCCAAATTGACCACCTTGGATGCATTCTCCTCGATATACGCCCGTCTCGGCTCCACCTTCTCCCCCATCAGCAGGGTAAAGATGGCGTCCGCCCGGACGGCGTCGTCCAGCGTCACCCGTTTCAGCGTCCGGCGGGTGGGGTCCATGGTGGTCTCCCACAGCTCGGAGGGGTTCATCTCGCCCAGGCCCTTGAACCGGCTGATGTCCACCTTCACGTTGGGGTTGCCGCCCCGCAGCTCGGCGGAGATTCTGTCCCGCTCCTCATCGGAGAAGGCCACCCTTGTGGTCTTGCCCCGCACCAGCTTATAGAGCGGCGGCACGGCGGCGTAGACATAGCCCCCGTCGATCAGCGGCCGCATGAACCGGAAGAAGAAGGTCAGGAGCAGGGTGCGGATGTGGCTGCCGTCCACGTCGGCATCGGCCATGATAATGACCTTGTGATAGCGCAGCTTGGTCACGTCGAACTCGTCCCCCAGACCGGCCCCCAGGGCGGTGATAACGGGGTTCAGCTTGTCGTTGCCGTAGACCTTGTCGCTCCTGGCCTTCTCCACGTTCAGCATCTTGCCCCACAGGGGGAGGATGGCCTGATACCGGGAATCCCGTCCGCCCTTGGCGGAGCCGCCTGCGGAGTCGCCCTCCACGATATAAATCTCGGTGAGTTTGGGGTCGCGCTCATTGCAGTCGCTGAGTTTGCCGGGCAGCGTCGCCCCGTCCAGGGCGTTCTTCCGGCGGACGTTCTCCCTGGCCTTCCGGGCGGCCTCTCTGGCCCGGGCGGCGGTCATGGCCTTGTCGATAATGGCGCGGCCCACGGCGGGGTGCGTCTCCAGGTACTCGTCCAGCTTCTTGGACACCACGTTGTTCACCAGCGTCCGGATTTCGCTGTTGCCCAGCTTGGCCTTGGTCTGGCCCTCGAACTGGGCCTCCGTCAGCTTCACCGAGATAACGCAGGTCAGGCCCTCCCGGCAGTCGTCACCGGAGACCTTCTCGTCGTCCTTCAGCAGCTTGGCCTTTTTGCCGTAGGCGTTGATGGCCTGGGTCAGGGCGGTCTTGAAGCCCGTCTCGTGCATACCGCCCTCCGGGGTGTGGATATTGTTGGCGAAGGAGAGGATGAGCTCGTTATAGGAGTCGGTGTACTGCATGGCCACCTCGCACATGCTGTCCTCCTGCTCCCCGGCCATGTAAATGACCTCCGGGTGGATAGGCTCCTTGTTCTCATTGATGAACTCCACGAAGGAGCGGATGCCGCCCTCGTAGCACATGGTCTCGCTCTGCTCCTGCCCCTCCCGCTCATCGGTGAGGATGATGGTGACGCCGCCGTTCAGGAACGCCTGCTCCCGCATACGGGTGTGGAGCGTCTCCCAGCTAAACACCAGGTCGTCAAACATCTCCGGGTCGGGCTGGAAGGTGACGGTGGTGCCGGTGCGGCTGGTTTTGCCCACCACGGTCATTTCCTGGGTCACGTTGCCCCGGGCGAAGCGCATCTCGTAAATCTGCCCGCCCTTGTGTACCTGCACCTGCATCCAGGCGCTGAGGGCGTTCACCACGCTGGCGCCCACGCCGTGGAGGCCGCCGGACACCTTGTAGCCGCCGCCGCCGAACTTGCCCCCGGCGTGGAGGATGGTGTACACCACCTCCATGGCGGGCCGTCCGGTCTGGGCCTGGATGTCCACGGGGACGCCCCGGCCATTGTCCTCCACGGTGACGGAGTTGCCGTTGTGGATGGTGACTTTGATTTCATCGCAGTACCCCGCCAGGGCCTCGTCGATGGCGTTGTCTACGATTTCATAGACCAGGTGGTGCAGGCCGCTGGTGGAGGTGGAGCCGATATACATACCCGGACGCTTCCGGACGGCCTCCAGCCCCTCCAGCACCTGGATCTCCGAGGCGTCATACTCGTTGTCCGCGGCAACCGCTGTGCCGCGCTCTAATAATTCTTCTGCCATAGTGTCGTTCCTTTCCCTTGCGTCCGGCGGAAGGCCGGGCGCAGTTCCATTCGATACTCTCTATCTGAACACGCGAGCGTTGCGCGTGTATTTTTCGTCGTTTCAGCGCTTCCCCAGACGGGCGGCGATGGTCTGGCTGTTCAGGGTGGAGATATACACCCGCTGCTCGCGGCGGTTCCGCCCGGCGCAGACCAAGAAGTTCTTGGGTATCTCCTCGATGTTGGTATAGGTCACCTGCCCCGCCTGCTCCGCCCGCTTCAAATAGGCCCGGGTGCGGTGGGACTGGGAGGTGTTGTCCAGGTCAAAGACGGCCAGGATGTCCTTGTCATTCAGGAGGATGTTGTTGCCGATGTTCAGATACATGGGAGGCTCCTTGTATTGTAAGCTGTTAGCTGTTGGCTGTTAGCTGTTGGCTGTTAGCTGTTGGCTGTTAGTGACCCCTCCGGCGCGTTGCGCCACCTCCCCTTTCAGGGGAGGCAAGAAGTCGAGATAACCACCACGTCATTGGCTCCGCCGTCAAGCGGCATTTCCGGCGCTTCGCGCCTCCCTCCCCTGAAAGGGGAGGTGCCTCCGCAAGGAGGCGGAGGGGTGGTTCTTCCTTAGATAAGGATGGATAAAGGAAATAGGTGTTTTCCCTCCGGGGGCCCCATTTCTTGCTCC
>JAJQEV010000072.1 GCA_021201475.1 Clostridiales bacterium | reverse complement strand
AAGAACCCTCCCCCTATCCCACTGGCGGCTTCGCCTTGTCTCTCAATCAGGTGGTTCATCCCGTTAGAGACGATGTAACTTCTCACTGGTGAGACTGCCGCCCATGGCGGCTGGCAGGGATTGCCGTTCCGCCCTCGCCGTCAAGCGGCATTTCCGCTTCGCTCCCTAGCCGATGGCGGGCGGAACGTGCAATTTTGTTGCCTTTTGGTCGCTGAAATCTGACTGTACGGCTGCGTGATTCTCCTCACCCCAAGATGGATTGCATCTTTAAGTTGATGACATTGCCTTTCAGGGACGGCAAGAAGTTGTCATAGTCTCTGCGTCATTGGCTCCCCTGAAGGGGCGCCTACGACAATCGGTAGAGGGCTGGGCAATGGAACAACCTTTACCCGAAAGAAGGGTCATCCTCGTAAGCTGATGCCAATAGATGCGTCCACTGTCACAGCACATATTCATATAACAAAAAATCCAATCAGGCCGGACAAAATGCCCACCCCGGCCCCAGCGATCACATCCCTGGGGAAATGCACCCCGCCGATGACCCGGCAGCAGGCCAGCAGCACCCCGAAGCACAGCAGCATCGCCCCCAGCCAGGGTATCAGCCACAGGAAGGTCATGGCGATGACGAAACAGGAGAACACATGGCGGGAGGGGAAACTGAACCCCCTGGTGTCCTTATGGATAATGGGCTGGATGTCCAGCACCTCATAGGGCCGCTTCGCGTTGACCACATGGCGGTACACCGACAGCAGCACAAAGGAGACCGCCGGCACCAGGAATGCCCGGAGCAGCCGCCCGTCCTGACGGACGGCCAGCACGATCAGGGCCACCGGATAGGCCACATAACAGGTACGGGTCAGGATGGTGTTCAAAATACGCAGCCCTTTTTCCCTTGCCGGAGTGCGGAAGGGGGCGGAGATGCGGCGATACTGCTGGGCATTCATAGGCTTACTGCTTCCCTTCCAGGAAATAGGTGGCTTCACTGTCCGCCATATGGAGGGCAAAGGCCAGGGGGAACATCTCAAAGGCTTTGCCCACGTCCCGGCTGTCCTCCGGGCCGGAGAAGCCCATGTGATAACGGATGGCGAAGGCTTCCTCCCTGGTCAGCCGCATATAGCCGTTGATGATATAGACGCTCTTCTCCCCGTGACCGTAGGGCATGGGGTCGTCAAACTGGTACTGGGGCACCTGCCGCCAGGAGCCGTCGGGCTGCTTCACGTTGCGGGTAGTCACCTTATAGCACCCCGCCTTGCACACGTCATGGAGCAGGGCCACCACGGCGATGGTCTCGTCGGTATAGCTCAGCTCATAGGTCTCCTTCACCCGCTCCCGGGCCAGATAATCCACCAGGCAGTCGTAGACATTCAGGCTGTGGTCGCACAGGCCGCCCTCATAGGCGCTGTGGTACCGGGCGGAGGCCGGAGCGGTGAAAAAGTCGCTGCGGTTCTCCAGGTAGTCCAGCAGCGCGTCCGCGCCGGGACGGGTCACCTTCTCTTTAAAAATGGAAATAAACTCTTCCTTGCTTGTCATATCTTCCAATCCTTTCCAATCCCATAAAAACGCCGGGAATAACACTTTCATTGTACCACAAACCCACCGAAAAAGAAAAGGTAGAACTCCACGTTTTTTCACATGCCCGCCCCTTTGGCATAGTATGAAATGTAAAATCCTGCGGAAGCAGGCGCGTGGAGGTGCGTATGGGGCAGTTGGTTTCTCTGCTTTGTTTACTGGCGTCCGCCAATCTGGACACCCTGCTGCTGGGCATAAACTGGACGCTGTCGGACCGAAGGCTCTCCCCCAGAGCGGTGGCTGTCATCGGGCTGGTGACCTCAGCGGTGACGGCCCTCGCCCTGGCGGCGGGGAACTGCGTCACCCATTGGGTGTCCCCCTGGCTGATGCAGCGGGGTCCCGGCCTGCTTCTGATGGGGATGGGGGCCTGGTCAGTGCTGGATTGGCTCCGTGGGTCTGGGGAGGCCCTGTCCGCCGGGCAGGAGGAGCCGCCCACGACCTGGCGGCAGACCCTGACCCTGGCGCTGGTGCTGGGGGTCAACAACTGCGGCATCGGTGTGGGCGCCGGGCTGGCGGGATACGGCCCCTGGCTGGCGGGCGGGCTGAACCTGCTCCTGACCTGGGGGATGCTGCTCCTTGGACAGCGGTGCGCCGGTTGGGTGCAGCACGCCGGGGCGGAGCGCTGGGCGGCGCTGGGCAGCGGGTTGCTGCTGATCATGGCCGGTGCGGCAACCGCTGGGGGAAGATAGGCGCGGCGGACACGGCAGCATGGGAAACCCCCGGAAGGGAAACTTCCGGGGGTTGCGTCGGTTGAATTGTAAGCGTCGCTCCAAATCAGCATCTACACCCCGATGCGAACGATGAAACTTGCCCCAGTCCCCATGCAGACGAAAATCGACCGGCTGATTTACAATGAGCCGGTGACTTACGCTGACCTGCTGTTCTCTGATGGGCCGGAGCAATATGCCAGGGATATGGCGGGAACGCATGGGATGGTTCATGAAACAGCGTATTTGTCGTCTCATTATTGCAGTGTGTAAGGGAAGCATAGCATACAGCTTTGAAGGAACTGCAAGGGCAGGAAAGCGAATGCTAAGCAGATGAGTCTGTTCTGATTATTTCAGCTGCAGCCCGTCCTGAAACGCATTTCCGACTCTCTCCGTGACCTTATAGTAGCCATGTGTGTATGGGTCGAATGCAATGGCCTTGACCTTTGATATGTCTACGGTATCGCCGTTCATTACGGATTCATCCGCTGTGGTATTGACCACCTTTCCAATTACTCCGCAGCCATATTCCCCGTCCTGATACTGTATGAATTCGCACTCCATGCAAAGAGGAAACTCGTTGATGATCGGGGCATCCACATGTTCAGACTTTGTTGCGGTCAGGCCGCTTTTTTCAAATTTATCAGGCGTGTTGTTCCCGGATACGACGCCGAAATAATCAGCTTCCACTACGTGTGCCGCATCTGCAATACTTACCGTGAACGCTTTTCTTGCCTTGATGTTCTTTACCGTCTTGTGTGTCTCCGTCAGGTTCAGAATCACCTGGTTCCTTCCGAGCATGGTTCCCCATGCAGCGTTCATGACATCCACGCCGCCGTCTTCATTGTAGGTCGCTATCATCAGCACCGGCATTGGGAAAATGGCTTCCGTCGTTTTGATATCTTTTCTCATGATGTGATCCTCCTGTTCTTTTTTTGCTTTTTCAGGGTCAAACTATTTCTGTATCCTTCTTGCTCTTAAGCTGAATATATGATAACATGATATGAACAGATATACAAGTACCTACATTTTTGTAAGGTACTTGTCCGGAGGTTAGCCATGGAGAGGAAACAGATTGAAGATGCGCGCTTTGAGGATACCGGTTACAGCTATACGCTCTCGCTCATTTCAGGAAAATACAAACCGGTTATTCTCTACTGCCTGATGGAATATGAGCCGGTGCGTTTTAACGAGATGCAGAGATATATCAAAGTTGCAGACAGAACACTGAGCGCAAACCTAAAGGAACTGGAGGCGGATGACCTCATCATCCGAACCGTCTATCCTCAAATCCCTCCGAAAGTAGAATACTCCCTGACGGAAAGAGGACATTCTCTTGTACAGGTATTGGATCAGTTGTGCGAATGGGGAAACCGGAACAGAAAATAATGAGAAAAACGAGGTGAGCACCTGTGCCTTTTAAAATCATCCGAAATGACATCACAAAAGTAAAAGCGGACGCCATCGTGAACACGGCCAACCCGCATCCGACTTATGCGTCCGGGACGGATGCTGCCATTTACAAAGCCGCCGGCGCAGAACTTCTGCTGGCAGAGCGGAAAAAGATCGGGGAGATGGAACGCGGTCAGGCTGCGGTCACTTCCGCCTTCGCGCTTTCGGCGAAGTATATTATCCATACGGTCGGACCTGCCTGGGTGGATGGAACGCATGGCGAATTTGATGTTCTGTCTTCCTGTTATGAAAACTGCCTCACAACGGCTGCGGAGCTTCAATGTGAAAGTATTGCCTTTCCGTTGATTGCGACGGGCGTATATGGATTTCCGAAAGGCCGGGCACTGCAGATTGCTGTCTCTGTAATCAGCCATTTTCTTCTGTCGCATGATATGCAGGTGATACTGGTTGTCTTTGACAGGCACGCATTTGAACTGTCCGGGAAGCTGTTTCAGGATGTGGACACGTTTATTGATGAAAATTATGTTGCCCGACAGCGCAAGGAGGAATATCAGCAGCCCTTTGATGGCAGCATGGAGGACGTAGACCGCAGCAGTCGGCTCCGTCTCGCTGAAAGCCGTAGAATTCTAAGTGAACCGGATCAGTCAGTATCTGGGATGCTGGAGACCATCAGATCTTCGGCACCGGAGTCGCTTTATTCTCCGAAGATGTCTACGCCGCAGCCTCAAGCGTCCCAGATCAGCCTGGACGACGCGCTTGGAACTGTCGGGGAAACCTTTCAGCAGAGACTCCTGCATCTGATTGACAAGAAAGGTATGACGGATGTAGCGGTGTATAAGCGGGCCAATATGGACCGGAAGCTGTTTTCCAAAATCAGGTGCAATGAGAATTACAAACCGAAGAAGAAAACGGCACTTGCCCTGGCAATTGCCCTGCAGTTGAACCTCGACGATACGATTGACCTGTTGAAACGCGCCGGGCTGGCGCTTTCCCCCAGCAGCAAATCGGATCTGATCATCGAGTATTTTATCAGCAGGCAGGAATATGATATCCATAATATCAACCTGGCACTGTTTGAACATGGACAGCCCATTCTGGGGGAATAACCATATCGAATTTTAAGGAAGTGGATTTGTCGCTTTTCGGACGACCACTTCCTCTTTGCTTTCTGCTAAACTGACATCATCAAAGAACAAGGAGGTACAACAAAATGTACGGAGCGATTCTAGGAGATATCATCGGAAGCCCGTTTGAGTTTGACCAGGGAAAGAAAACAAAGGATTTTGACCTGTTCAGCAAAGGTGCAAGGTTTACAGATGACAGTGTGATGACAATAGCCGTGGCGGAGGCCCTGCTGGATGCAGGAAAAGATGCATCTGCTGACCGGATCAGGGAGCTTGTGACCGAATCCATGCGGAAATGGGGGAGAAGGTATCCTCATGCCGGATATGGCGGCAGTTTCCGCGTATGGCTCTGGCAGAAAACTCCGGTGCCTTACGGAAGCTATGGAAACGGCTCCGCCATGCGGGTGTCGGCGGCAGGCTGGCTGTATGACACACTGGAGCGGACGGAAGCAGTTGCCAGGGCGACGGCGGAGGTGACGCATAATCACCCGGAAGGAATCAAGGGCGCGGAGTCCGTTGCGGGAATCATTTTCCTGGCAAGGACGGGAAGCAGCAAGGAGGAAATCAGAACCTATGTGACGGAGCGGTTCGGATATGACCTGAGCAGGACCTGCGATGAGATACGTCCCCAGTATCATCACATGGAGAGCTGCCAGCAGACGGTGCCGGAAGCAATCACGGCTTTTCTGGAAGGCAACGACTTTGAGGATGTAATCCGCACGGCGGTATCCCTCGGCGGAGACTGCGACACTCTGACTGCCATCGCCGGCAGCATGGCAGAAGCTTTTTACGGAATACCGGCACTGCTTACGGCGGAGTGCAGAGATCGCATCCCGGAGGATATGCTGACTGTTTTAAACCGGTTTGACGAGACGCTGGGCAGGGGCCGTGAGGCGGAGGAAACAAGCGCCGGGCTGAAGGATAACCGCTATCTTGAAAAGGCGATCTCAATTTTTTATGGCGCTGCCACGAAGGAAAATCTGGTGCAGATTCTGGCCGTGATCAGCAGGCGCATGGAGCAGCAGGGGCAGCTGATCGCGGCGGTAGAACCGTCGCAGGCCGTGCTTGATCTTTTTGATCCGGCACGCCTGAAGGTGGGTGATACGGTCACAGCGCAGGAGGATTTGCGTTTCCGGCTGAGAAAAATCCGGACGGAGGACGGCAGGGAATGGTTTGCGGTGTTCACAAGGGAGGAGGAAGTCCGCAAAGGACAGGACACCTCCACCATAACGATTTCTATTGAAAATTACCTGAAGGCTGTCCTGGACATGGAGGATGCAGCCGGAGTGGTGATAAATCCCTGGGGTCAGCGGTTATTCCTGTACAAGGAGCTCATTCGGGTTTTCTTCGAACAAAAGGAGGAAAAGTAAATGGCAAGAATCATAACAGTAAAGGGAATTGGAAAAGCATCCGCCAGACCCGATATGGTTGTGATTTCCATGGCGCTGCATACGCGGGATCGAAATTATGACCGGGCGATGGATCTGGCAGGTCAGCACATCCGGCACTTGACGGAGACGATCTGCGCGACAGGATTTGAGAAAAGCGACCTGAAAACGGCAAGCTTCAACGTCCGCACGGAGTATCATAACGTCAAAGACCGGCAGGGAAGTTATAATCGAATCTTCGATGGTTACGTTGTGGCGCACAGCTTAAAGCTGGAATTTGAGTTTGAAATGCAGAAGCTGTCGCAGGCGCTCTCCGCGATTGCCGGTTGCCTGTCCAACCCGGATCTGTCCATTCGGTTCGCGGTGAAGGATGAAGCGGCTGTGAAGGCAGAAATGCTCCGTTCTGCGGCGGTCAACGCGCGGCGCAAAGCGGAGATCCTGTGCGAAGCCTCCGGCGTAAAGCTGGGGCAGCTCCTGAATGTAAACTATAGCTGGGGCGAGCTGGAAATCTATTCCAACACACAATACAGGGTGGCTGAAGAATGTCTGCCCTGTGCGGCATCGGCCAGAGGCATTGACATAGAGCCGGATGATATTGATGTGAGCGATACCGTGACTTTCGTGTGGGAAATTGAAAATTAAAATGTTGAAACCTGCAGGCACCTGAATAGTCATGGGTGTCTGCAGGCGGGGAACTATTTTTGCTGATTTTTCGTGCGGAACACAGTCCACAGGCAACTGAACAGTATCAATTATCTTCTGATAGGGTCTATCCTAAATTCTGTGTAAACCCAAAATCATCGGGCAAAACAGAGCAAA
>JAJQEV010000115.1 GCA_021201475.1 Clostridiales bacterium | reverse complement strand
TGCGTCTATTTTACTCCACGATGGAGGTTTACACAATTTTTGGGATGGTCTCCACTTTGCAATTTGATTGTAGCATACCTTCTCGCCCCGTGCAAGCCTTATTTTAAGGGCTGCACGATTTTTGCACGATGTATATCTGTAGGATAGAAATGCTCGTGCCCATATATGGGCGGAAAGGATTAATATGAAAATTATCGATGATGGGTTTTATCCCTGGCTTGTGGAGGTTGCATCTTTCGACAGCTTGCTGCAAATTCCCAGAATAAAAGCCCAATCAAAACGAATCATTCCTGAGAACCTGATCCCTTTTTCAAAGATCTCCTGTTCTCAGACCCATGACGAGTTCATTCACTTTTATGAACATGATGTCGTGTTTCGAAAGGTCTTGCAAGAATCGGAGGAATACGTCCAGAAATTCTATCCGTTCCCCGGTATCATCACACCAGATTGCTCTCTCTACAGAGATATGCCTCTGACCCTCCAGTTGACAAACACATACATGAGCAGAACTGTTGGCTGTTATTTCCAGGAGCAAGGTATCTATGTGATTCCCAATATCCGATGGGGTGACGAGAGAAGCTACAAGAAGTGCGTGGTCGGTGACATACCTTTCGCATTTATTGGAGTAGAACAGTACAGCGTTGTAGCGATCAGTACATACGGGTGTATCCGTGGTCGGGAGAACAGATACCATTTCAGAGCAGGGCTGAATGCCATGATGGAGTATCTGAAGCCGCAGGACGTACTCGTTCATGGTTCGATGTCGGAAGATGTGTTTTGTGATGCTTTGCCCCTGGCAGAGTTCCATCAGTATGAGAACTGGATTTCTCAGAAGAGAAAGAAGGTGAGCTGATGGGAACCGGAGAATCAGGACGTTATTATACATCTAATGGCAGCGACCGTGTCCATCATGGAGCGTTGATCCATTCTTTTGATGGCCGATATACCCGGAATCCACGAACCGGCAAGATACAGAACATCAAAAGCGGAGGCCATGGGCAAAGTGCGCTTGAGATTATGGATCAAAACGGGATCAGGTATAACATTGTTAAGACCTACTCTAACGGAGTCCGTGTCAGAAACATCCCCTTTAGTAAAGAAAAGATAAAGCGAGCCGGAAAAAATATGGCATGGTTCCCTAAATCATGGACAGTTAAGGATATGGTTCGGGCTGGTGAGCATGTAAGCGGTTTGAAATCCAACCGCAATGCGCCGGATGGAGTTACTATCTGGGGCGTTTACAAAGGGGTTCGTGTCGGTGTGAAAAAGACTCATGGTCAAATTGCGACGATATTTCCAGATGCCAGAAAGCAGCCAAGAAGCCGTAAGAAAGGGAGATGAATACAATGTCTGAGATTGACAATCTGCGAACACTACTACACACAAGAGCTAATGGCAACCCTGATGGGTATTTTGTGGATACGCTATGGGAGGACGAAGTTAAGTGCGTTTGTTCAGACCTTGCTGTGAGTATTGAATTTGTGTCTACCAAATGTACGGACGAGGAATTCTACTATTTGAGCGAGATATTTGATGACATTATGGAGCAGACGAGAAGCATCGATTTCCTCAAGTGCATCAGGCAGCGAGCTGAACGGGTAGAGAATCTCCAGTGGAGACGTGAGCTTGCGGAAGATATTCGCTTTGCAGCGCTCTATGTAGACGAAAACTAAATCGGCCTTGCCATTTGGCGGGGTCACTGCGAAAGCACCTGATTCTGAAAAGATTCAGGTGCTTTTTCTTTTGGGCAGACACTGCCGTACATACCCGGGAAAGGAGGTTTTAGAGGCATGAATGTATTTGAAGCGGTCAAGCAGTCTGTGACCACCCGGCAGGCTGCGGAGGCTTATGGTATCCGGGTGAACCGGAACGGGATGTGTGTCTGCCCGTTTCATGATGACAAAACCCCCAGCATGAAGGTAGACCGGCGCTTTCACTGCTTTGGCTGTCAGGCAGATGGAGATGTCATTGACTTCACGGCGAAGCTGTTCGATATGAACATCAAGGGCGCCGCCGTCAAGCTGGCCGCTGACTTCGGCATCCCTTACGAGGAACGAACGCACGACCCGCCCATGCCAAGACCGAAACCAAAAATATCTGCGGAACTGCAATTCAGAAAAACAGAAAGCTATTGCTACCGTGTCCTCTGTGATTATCTCCGGCTGCTTGAGAAATGGCAGACGGATTACGCACCGAGGACACCGGATGAGAAATGGCACCCGCTTTTTGTTGAAGCCCTACAGAGAAAAAATTATGTGGAGTACCTGCTGGACGATGTGTTCCTGACCGGAAGCGTCAAGGATAAAGCAGAGTTTATCAGGCTCCACGGAAAGGATATGACCAGACTTGAAAAACGAATTCGAGAGCTTACCGCCTGCCGAACAGGAGGCTGTGATAGAGACGATGAAAGAGATGGAGGCCATGAGAGCCTCACCGCCCCGCTTCGACCCCAAAATCGATCTGCACACCGTTACGATGACAGAGCTTTATGACACGGTATTCCCGCCCAAGACGCCGCTTATTGACGGGCTTTTCTACAGCGGCACTTATCTCTTTGCCGGTTCCCCCAAAATCGGCAAGTCCTTCTTCATGATGCAGTTTGCCTACCATGTGGCGATGGGAATTCCATTATGGAATTATTCTGTCCGGCAAGGCACCGTCCTTTACCTTGCCCTGGAGGACGATTACCCCAGACTGCAAGGCCGGTTGATGCAGATGTTCGGAGTAGAATCAACTGACAATCTGGTGCTGACCACGCAGTCTAAAACGCTTGCGGAGGGCCTGACAGACCAGATGGAGCGCTTCGTGCAACGGCACCCGGACACCAGTCTTGTAATCGTGGACACCTTGCAGAAGGTCAGGGAGATCGGGAACGAATCCTACAGCTACGCTATGGACTACAAGAATATCGCAGCCTTGAAGGAGTTTACCGACAGGCATAACCTCTGCCTGTTGGTTGTTCATCATACAAGGAAGATGGAGGCTAGCGATTCCTTCGAGACGATTTCCGGCACGACCGGCCTGCTGGGTGCTGCCGATGGTGCCATCGTCCTGCAAAAGAAGAAGCGCATCGAGGACACCGCCACCATGCAGATCGTGGGCAGAGATCAGGAGGATCAGGAGTTGGAACTTGTATTTGACAGGAAGCATTGCTTCTGGTTGCTGACCAAGGCTGAGAAAACCATCTATCACAGGCAGGCCGATCCCCTGCTCTTTGACATCGCCGGTTTTATGATGGACAAGACTGAGTGGACAGGCACCGCCTCAGAGCTTTTGAAGCTGCTGTCCTATCCTGACCTCATGCCGCACCACCTGACACGGAGATTGAATGATGGAGTATCCATTCTCTATAACAAGTTCGGTATCAGCTATGTTCAGAACAAGCGGAAACGTGATAAACGCTCCTTTACGCTACGAAACCTGAATATGGAGGATAGCTTGCCAACGGAAACGGCAGCAGAAGATGACACCACATCAATATGACGCTACGCCTGCGATGCAAGGGGGTGTATATAAAGCGTCACAGCGTCACTTGCGTCACACATCGTACAAGCCGAGTCTGTACTGACAGACCGGCCATTTTTATTTTATGAGGAGGTTTTGCTTATGGACGACATCAGCACCACAATCCAGGAAGTTCCCTATATCAAGCGTACCATCGACGGACGCACCTACACAGTCAAGATACACTTCAACACCGAGACCAAAGAGACCGCCAAGGACAAGGTGAAGCGGCTGCTGACCAGAGAGCTGCAAAGCCAGCGCCACACCGGATAAAGCAAATTGCAGGCTCCTGTCCGGCAGGAGGCAGGAGCCTGTCTGCAAAAAATTAGCAGAGTCATGTTCGCAAATTTAATTGCCCGACAACCCCCAATATCACATTCACTGCTCCATCAATTCCTAATTTATCGGTATCCAGGCATAAATCATAGGTGTTTGCAGAACCCCACTTTGAATCGGAATACTGATTGTAGTAAGCTGATCTCTCCTGATCGACCTTCGCAATTTTTTCTCTGCTTTCCTCAAGAGAGATTCCATCCCGTTCGGATACGCGCCTAGTTCTTGTTTCAACGGAAGCCGTAATAAAAACAGTCAGCATTTTATCTGCCTTATGCAGAATCTGGTCAGCTCTGCGTCCTATGATAATGCACGGGCCCTTCTGCGCCGTCATTTTTATCACTTCTTGCTGTGCCTGGCTTGCCAGATTTTCAAAGTAACTGTCATGTCCGAAATTGAATCCCATGTATTGATATAATCCGTTTGTCCCCATAGATTTTTCATCCATGCTCGCAAGATACTTCTGATTTAACCCAGAGCGTTTCGCCGTTTCTTCCAGTAATGCAGCATCATAATATGGAATGTTCAATTTTTCTGCAAGAAGTTTCCCAACAGAGCGGCCGCCGGAACCGTAGGAACGTCCAATTGTAATGATGTAATCTGTCAGCGGCGGCTCAGTGGAAGGAATGAATTTTTCTTCATTCTGTTCCTTCACGGTGACTGGTTTTTCCAGTTCTTTTTTTATCCGCAAGAGAACAACCGCAACTGCAATAAAAGTCACAGTATCGGCAGCCGGCATAAAGAACGGCAAGGCATAAAGTCCCCAGATCATGGGAAGCAGCAGCGCAAAGCCAACGCCAAACACGAACTCACGTGCCACGGACAATACAGAGGATTCCCTTGCTTTCCCAAGCGATTGCAGGAAAATAAAGCTGCCTTTATTCAGACAGGCCAGCGGCAGCAGACAGAGTTGTCCACGGATGAACCATACAGCAAACTGCGTATAATAAATGCTCTCATTTTCTGAACCGAAAATCAGCATAAGCTGGTTGGGAAACAGGAGAAAAATGATTGACGCAGCAAGGCCGAGGATTGCTTCACACGCCATCAGACGCTTCATCAGCCCTAGGACACGGTCATTGCGTTTTGCGCCGATATTGTATCCCGCAATCGGAATACATCCGGCGGCAAGGCCTGCAGAAATGGAGATAATAATCTGGAAGAATTTTGATACAATCCCCGCAATCGCAGTTGGGATCTGTGCGTATTCCGCCTGTCCGAACACGGCATCCATCGCACCGTATTTTACTGCCATATTAATCGTGGCCGCCATAGATAGCACGATAGAAAACTGTGAAAGAAAACTCGCAAAGCCCAGCGTCAGGATCTGTTTTACGAGTCTTTGCTGAAGACGGAAACATCCCTTACTCAATGGAGTTGCTTTCATCCAAAAAAGGTATATTACCGCCATGACTGCCGAAAGAATCTGACCGCCTATGGTAGCAACAGCAGCTCCCATCATACCCCATTTCAGGAGATAAATGCAGATGGGGTCAAAAATAATGTTAAACACAGCGCCTATCAGCAGTGTCAACATTGCAAAGCGCGGACTTCCGTCAGAACGAATGATTGGGTTTAAAGCCTGCCCAAACATATAAAACGGAATGCCTAACGTAATCCAGAAAAAATATTCCTTTGAAAGCCGGAAAGTCTCTTCGTTCACATCTGCACCAAACATACGCAGAATGGGTTCCTGAAACAGGAGATAAATTGCTGTAAGCGCAAGGCTTACCGCCAGCACGGAGACAACAGCATTTCCAACGCCGTTTGCGGCGTCATCATTTTTTTTGCTTCCGAGGCTGATGCTGACAAATGTACAGCACCCGTCCCCGATCATGACCGCAATGGCGATGGCCACTACTGTCATTGGGAAAACGACCGTGTTCGCTGCATTTCCATAAGATCCAAGGTACGATGCGTTTGCGATAAAAATCTGGTCGACAATATTGTAAAGTGCCGCTACCAGCATAGAGATCACGCACGGAAAAGCATATTTTCGCATGAGCTTTCCGAGACTTTCCGTTTCCAGATAGTTATTTGTCTCAACTGACATAAAATGTTCCTTCCTTAAATATTCGTATTCCAGCCCGGTGTGTAAACTCTCTACCCGTCGAATGCGAATTGGAATCTATCCATGACCAGTGCATCTATTGTACGCTTATCTTTTTGGATATTCAACTTCAATATATCAATATTCCCTGGATCTTTTACTATCAGGTCGTGCTTCCTGCTTTTTATGAGATGTGGAGATGGGAAAATGGGGAATCGGCCATTTGAAACAACATATAACAGAACTAATATTGCAAGACTGTCTCCTGCCGGATGGGAGCCTGTCTGCAAATTTTTTTGAGCAAGATACTAAAAAACTATTGACATTTAGTCTCAGGCAAAACGGCCAAAAGCATACTCGTCTCGTGCGGCGCACGTCTCGCGCCCTTCGATATTCAGGAGCTGCGGGAGATCACTTCCTACGATGAGCTGGAGCTGGACACCCTGGGAGACCGGAAAACGGCGCTGTTTCTTATCATGTCAGATACAGACGGCACCTTCAATTTCCTGATTTCCATGATCTATTCCCAGCTTTTCAACCTCCTGTGTGAGAAAGCAGACGATGTGTATGGCGGGCGGCTCCCGGTTCATGTGCGGTGCCTCATCGATGAGGCCGCGAACATCGGCCAGATTCCCAATCTGGAGAAGCTGGTAGCAACCATCCGAAGCCGTGAGATTTCCGCCTGCCTGGTGTTGCAGGCCAGGAGTCAGCTCAAGGCCATCTACAAGGACAACGCTGACACCATCATCGGCAATATGGACAGTCAGATATTCCTGGGCGGCTCCGAGCCGACCACGCTGAAAGAGTTGAACGCTGCGCTGGGGAAAGAGACGATTGATATGTTCAACACCTCGGACACCCGCGGCAACAGCCCCTCCTACGGCACAAATTATCAAAAGACCGGCCATGAACTTATGAGCCAGGATGAGCTTGCTGTCATGGACGGCGGCAAATGTATCTTACAGCTTCGGGGTGTCAGGCTGTTTCTGTCAGATAAGTACGACCTGACCCAGCACCCCAACTACAAGTACACGTCCGATGCCGATCCGAAGAACGCTTTCAATATCGAATCGTTTCTTCACCGCAGGATGAAGTTGCGCCCCACCGATGAATTTGAGGTCATCGACGTGGACGCTGCACAGGAGACCACTGCGGCCTCCGCAAAATAACAAAAGGGCTTATCGCCCGGAAAGGAGTTCCCTATGGCTGATAATGACCGCACAGCGGCAACAGGCGGCACTGACC
>JAJQEV010000034.1 GCA_021201475.1 Clostridiales bacterium | reverse complement strand
AGGCCCGCCGGGAGGGCAAACGCTTTATTTCCTTATAGTATCCTTGCCCAAGGAGCGCAATTCCCTTAAATTGATGACATTGCCTTTCAGGGGAGCCAATGACGTAGAGATTATAACAACTTCTTGCCTCCCCTGAAAGGGTAAGGAGGCGCAACGCGCCGGAAATGCCGCTTGACGGCGGAGCCAATAAAGTGGCGGTTACAACAATCTCCTGCCGCCCCTGAAAGGGGAGGTGGCGCGCAGCGCCGGAAGGGTTGCTTGTTTGTCCTTTCAAAGGGGCTTATGGAAAGCGCAAACAGCCGGGCGAACGTTGTTCGCCCCTACTGGAGCGTGAAAACTAAAACTTTGTGTTGCTCAACCGTCACAAAATCCCAACGGAACTGCCTGTGATACTGTTCAGATGGGCAACTTGTTCCGATTTTTGCAATCGTATGTGTAGGGGCGGCCCTTGGCCGCCTCGGATAAGCAAGTGGTTTCCACGGGCGGCCAAGGGCCGCCCCTACAGAAAAGTGAAGATTTAGACTTCATATTCTACTACCGGATGGCCGGACCCCCAGCGGTTTCAACCGCAGCAGCTAACAGCTAACAGCCCCCCTACAACGGCGCTTTCTTGATTTTGGCAAACCGGCGGGGATACTGCCTGGGGGTCGGGCGCACCTTCTCCACCTGCACCAGCCGGTGGGTGACGTCGGTGCCGGGGATGGTGTAATCCACAGCGGGCAGCAGCCGCCCGCCCAAAACGGCGACGGCGTGGGCGGCCCGGTCCACCTCCGCCCCGCTGTCTACGCTCTTCATGGCCACAAACAGCCCGCCCACCCGGACAAAGGGCAGACTCAGCTCCGCCAGGACAGACAGGTCGGCCACTGCCCGGGAGGTCACCACATCGAAGCCCTCCCGGAAGTCCGGGGACCGGCCCAGTTCCTCCGCCCGTCCGTGGAGGCAGACCACGTCCGCCGCCCCCAGTTCCGGGGCGATGGACGCCAGCCAGTGCATCCGCTTCTCCAGAGCGTCCAGCAGGGTCATCTCACAGTCGGGGACGAGGATTTTCAGCACCATACCGGGGAACCCTGCGCCGGAGCCCACATCCAGCACCTTCGCCCCGGACAGGGGAACGTGGGCGGCCAAGGCGGCGCAGTCCAGCATATGGAGCCGGGCGATTTGCTCCGGGTCGGTGATGGCGGTCAGGTTCATCACCTGATTTTGGGCTTGCAGCAGCTGGCCATACCGGGCCAGGGCCGCCGCCCCGTCTGCAGGCAGGCCCAGGGCCTCCAGGCCGGAGGACAGTATTGATTCCATAACGCTCCTTCTTTAGTCCTAGCGGGCCTGGTCGAACACGGCCCACAGCGCCGCCTCGCCGCGCTCCGGGTGGAGGGTGTCCTTCCGGGCAGCCACCAATTCGTCAAAGCTGCCAATGACCCGGGCAGGCACACCGGCCACCACCGTACCAGGAGGCACGTCCTTGGTGACGATGGCTCCCGCCCCGATGACGGCGTTGGGGCCGATGCGGACGTTGGGCAGGATGCTGACATCCGCCCCGATGAACACATTGTCCATTACCTCAATGCAGCCGTAGGATTTCGTATACCGCCGGTCATACAGACCGGACAGGAGGATGTCGATTCGGTCGTGGCAGATGAAGCGAACGCCGGTGGCGATGACCACGTTGTTGTGCAGCTTCAGCAGCTTGGGGTCGTCGGGGTAGTTCCGGGAGTAGTAGTAGACGTGCTGCCCGATTTCCTGCAATACCCGGTGCTTCCGCAGGTAGTCCGCCCGGCGGAAACCATTCCGCATGACGGCAAAGTGGGCCTTCCGCAGCAGCGTCCGGTAACGGCTCAGTGGGTTTCCCATAGTGCAGCGCTCCTCTTCCCAGGGTAAAATCATTCATCTTAAAGTTATTTTACCATTAAAAGCGACGGATTGCAACGCAAGTTTGTCTTTCTTTGGAAATTTTGCGGGGGAACTCCGCCTTTTCAGCGGACGGCAATACCCTTACAACGAAATTTGGTTGAAAAACCACAAGCGGCATTGCCATTGCGGAACAAATCTGTTATAATGTCGGCATGTACCGCATGATTACGGCGCTGTTCGGGTGGAAACCGGCAGACTATCCTGTTACAGTGCGGCCGCGGCAAGGCTTCCGCCGAAGTGGGGCCTACTACCCGTCTGGATTGGCACAAAGGAGCGCAGCATGGCAAACAAGACAGAGCGTAAGCACGCACGCTACCCCAAAATCAGAAAGGAACCCTGGAGCGCCCTGGAGGCGGCCGTCTTCGCCCTGGCGGTGGTGTTTGCGCTGATGATCACCTGGAACGGCGTCGCCGCCGTGGCGCGCTCCATCCGGGCGGACATGGAGGCCCAGCAGGCAGCCGACGCCGAGTCGGGGCCGTACTATCTGACCTTCATCCGGGGCGTGTGGGACGCCGCCGTCGGGAACACCGACGAGGAATCCGATGGGAGCGAGGCAGCGCCGGAAACGGAGTATGATACCACGGTGGACATCTCCGCCTACGCCGACGACACCGGCTATGCCGGCCAGCTCTACCAGCTCAGGGACGAATACGACCAGGTCTATACCATCCTGGCCCACTATGATGAAATTCCGGAGCGGCTGATTCGCCTGGCGCTGAGTAACAATGAGACGATGGACTATGTGGCTCAGTACGTCACCCTGAAGGACGCCGACCAGACCATCGACCTGTCTGCGGAGGCGGAGAGCGAGACGGTGCCTCTCCTGCTGCAATGGGATACCCGCTGGGGCTACGAGACCTACGGCAGCGGCCTGGTGGGGTACACCGGCTGCGGCCCCACCTGCATCGCCATGGTGGCCCTGTACCTGACGGGGGACACTGACTGGGACCCCGGCTCGGTGGCTGCCTGGGCGGACAGCGCCGGTTACTACGTAGAGGGCAGCGGTACCGCCTGGACGCTGATGAGCAAGGGCTGTGAGCATTTCGGTATCGAGGCCACCGAGCTGACCCTGAGCGAAAGCATCGTGGCGGAGCATATCGCCGCAGGGGAGCCGATCATCTGTTCCGTCGGCCCGGGGGACTTCACCTCGGACGGGCACTATATCGTGCTGACCGGCTATGAGGACGGGGTCTTCACCCTGAACGACCCCAACAGCAGGGAGCGCAGTAGCCAGACCTGGACCTGGAGCCAGTTGTCCAGCCAAATCAAAAATCTGTGGGCCTACACCGTCCGGTAAAGGACGGTTCGCCCTTTCAAAACTCAAGCGCATCGACGTACCAACCAAAGAGAGAGAAGGGAGGGCAGTACGATGAGGCGCAGCGTGAAAATCCTGCTGCTGAGTCTGGCCGTTGTGGCTCTGCTGGCGGCAGTTGGCAGTTACGCCTGGAGCTGGTATCAAGGCTCCCGGCCCCCGGTGCTGGAGTGTGTGACCAGCGCGGAGGTGGAGTGCGGGGAGACCCTGTCGGTCTATTCTCTGGTGCGCTCCGTCACCGGCAACGGTTCTGTCACACTGGCCCTGTCTGGCGGGGAAGCCGCCGAGGACGGGAAAAGCACCGTATTCACCGAAGCGAACACCTATACCGTCACCGTGACAGCCACCGACGAGAGCGGGCGGCAGACGGAGTGCCAGGTGTCTGTTCTGGCCAGGGACACCACCGCCCCCGTGCTGAAGGTCACATCATTTTCCGTCTACCTGGAGGAGGAGATCGACTACCTGTCCACCGTAACGGCGGTGGACACGGTAGAGGGCGACCTGTTGTCGCGGGTCAAGGTGGACGCCAGCCAGGTGGACACGGAGAGCACCGGCACCTACCTGGTGAAATATTCCGTGTCGGACAGCGCGGGGAACACCGCCCAGGCCTCCGCCTATCTGACGATTCTGGCCCCCTCGGCCACCTCTATCACCCTGAGCGAGACGGAATACACCCTGTCCGGCAACGGCTTTGTACAGCTGACCGCCACGGTGGACCCCGCCAACTGGCAGGGCACCGTGACCTGGAGCAGCAGCGATGAGACCGTCGCCGTAGTGTACGGCGGGCTGGTCTCCTGGACCGGAGAGGGCGAGGCGGTGATTATCGCCGCTGCAGGGGAGCTGACCGCCCAATGCACCATTCAGTGCGGCAAGGTGGAGGCCACTTCCGTGACGCTGGACTACCATAAGGCCACTCTGGCGGCCAACACCTCTGCCACCCTGACGGCCCAGGCCCTGCCCTCCAACTACAGCGGCGGCGTTGTCTGGAGCAGCAGCGACGAGACCGTTGCCACCGTCAAGGACGGCGTCCTCACCTGGGTAGGGGCGGGCACCTGCACCGTCACCGTTACAGCGGGGGATGCGGTGGACCGTTGCGCCGTCACCTGCCAGGAGGAGCCGGAGGAGCCACTCACCCTGGTGGACACCATTAAGGAGACTATCCAGACTATATTAGGCGAGTTTTATAGCACAACGGATACAGGCAACACAAAACAGAGCGACCATGGGGCGCATGACTGAGCCTTAACGCCCCCGCCGCAGAACGAGAAGCGGAGGGAGTGCCGCAGGAGAGAGGTGAACAGGTTGGAACTCAGGCTGCCGTTGGAGGTCGCCGCCCTTTTGGAACGGTTACAGGCCAGGGGATACGAGGCCTTCGCCGTGGGCGGCTGCGTGCGGGATGCGCTGCGCGGAGAGACCCCCAGCGACTGGGATATCTGTACCTCCGCCCTGCCGGAGGAGACCATCGCCTGCTTCCCTGACTGCACGGTTCATCGGACGGGCATCCGGCACGGCACGGTGCTGGTGCTGTTCCGGGGCGCGGGGTATGAGATCACCACCTACCGCGCCGAAGGCGGCTATACCGACCACCGGCACCCGGACGAGGTGCGCTTTGTCCGCACCCTGGAGGAGGATTTGTCCCGCCGGGACTTCACCATCAACGCCATGGCCTACAACCCCCAGGTGGGGCTGGTGGACCCCTTCGGCGGGCAGGCGGACTTAAAGGCGCACATCATCCGCTGCGTGGGTGCGCCGGAGGAACGGTTCCGGGAGGATGCGCTGCGTATCCTGCGGGCGCTGCGGTTCGCCGCAAGGCTGGGCTTTGCCATTGACCCGGAGACGAGGACGGCCATGCTCCGGCAGCGGGACGGGCTGGACTGCATCGCCAGGGAACGGATTTTCGCGGAGTTGAAGGGGTTCCTGTGCGGGGCGTATGTGCTGCCCCTGCTGCTGGACGATCGGGCGCTGCTGGCGCAGTTCCTGCCGGAGCTGCGGCCTATGTTCGGCCACCCTCAGAACAACCCACATCACTGCTATGACGTCTGGGAGCATACCGCCCACGCCGTGGCCGCCGTCCGGGCGGAGCCGGTGCTGCGGCTGGCCATGCTGTTCCATGACTGCGGCAAGCCGGACTGCTACACCGTGGACGAGGACGGAGTGGGCCACTTCCACAAACACCCCCAACGGAGCGCGGAGTTGGCGGAGACCGCCCTGACCCGGCTCCACTGTGATAACCGGACAAAGGAGGACGTGGTGCTACTGATTGCCTGGCATGACCGGCTCCACCATGTCAGCCGCGCCACCGTAGGCAGGATGCTGGCGGCCCTGGGCCCCCGGCGGGCGGCGCTGCTGATGGAGGTCATTCAGGCAGACGACCGGGCCAAGGCCCCGGCCTACGCCCAGTCGGATGCCAGAGATTTGGCGGAGGCGAAGGACTTGCTGGAGCGGCTGCTGCGGGAGGGCTTCTGCCTGTCCCGGCAGGATTTGAAGATTTCCGGCAGGGAATTGATGGAATTAGGGGCCTCCGGGCCGGAAATCGGCCAGGTGCAGGAGGCGCTGCTGCGGGAGGTGCAGGAGGGCGCACTGGAAAATCAGGCCGCGGTTCTCCGCAGGCGGGGAAAGGAACTGCTGAACGGCTGAGGAATCTGTGCAAATCCACGGTTGCAGAATGAAAAAATATTCGGTATAATGAAGTCAGATGACCACTATCAGAACAGCCCCGATGTCCGCATCTGGGCCAGTCAACAGAAATGAGGGATCTGACATGAAACCGCAATTTGAAAACAAAGTGAAACGCATTGGCGTACTGACCTCCGGCGGCGACGCCCCCGGCATGAACGCCGCCGTTCGGGCCGTGGTGCGCACCGCCATGTACCGGGGCATTGAGTGCGTCGGCATCCGCCGGGGCTACAGCGGCCTCATCAACGGCGACGTAATGCGGATGGACGCCTCCAGTGTGGCCCACATCATCAACCGGGGCGGCACCATCCTCTACACCGCCCGCAGCGAGGAGTTCCGTACCAAGGAGGGCCGTGCCCTGGCCTACCGCACCTGCAAGCTGCTGGGGCTGGACGGCCTGGTGTGCATCGGCGGCGACGGCACCTTCAGCGGCGCCCTGGCCCTGAGCAATGAGTATCCCATCGCCGTGGTGGGCATCCCCGCCACCATTGACAATGACATCGGCTGCTCCCACTACTCCATCGGCTACGACACCGCCGCCAACACCGCCATCGAGGCCATCGACAAGCTGCGGGACACCATGCAGTCCCACGAGCGCTGCTCCGTCATCGAGGTGATGGGACACCACGCGGGTAACCTGGCCCTGTATGTGGGCATCGCCACCGGCGCCACCGCCGTGCTGGTGCCGGAGGAGCCCTGGGACTTTGAGGAGCACGTTGCCGAAAAAATCCGCAACGCCCGCCTGGCCGGACGCACCCACTTTATGGTGGTGGTGGCCGAGGGCGCCCGCCGCAAGGAGAACGGCGACTTTGACAGCGACAATGTGGGCGGCGCAGGCGACCAGGTGGCCAAGCTGATTTCCAGCGAGCTGGGCCTGGATCCCCGTGTCACCGTGCTGGGCCACGTCCAGCGGGGCGGCAGCCCCACCGCCCGGGACCGCGTCACCGCCACCCGCATGGGCTATAAGGCGGTGAGCGTGCTGGCGGAAGGCGGCACGAACCGCATCGTTGTCCACGAGGGCGGCAAGGTGTACGACGTGGACATGGTGGAAGGGCTGCAAATGCAGAACAGCCTGAACCCGGACGAGCAGGCGGTGCTGACTGCCATGACTCAGTCCTACTAAAATCGAACCGTATTGTAAGGCCCTCCGGCGCTGCCGGAGGGCCTTGCAATGTTGTCAACTTGGGGGGTACGTTCCTTAGACAAGGATACTATAAGGAAATAAAGCGTTTGCCCTCCCGGCGGGCCTGAGTACCGCCTGCTGACCCTTTACGGTATCCTCCTCGGACAGTGACCCTCGCCAGCATAGCTGGCATCGGTTTCCGGCTAAAAATGTGCCGCTGGCACATTTTTGGACGCCGTAAATTGCTCCGCCAAGAAATGGGGGAAAGAAGGCGGCTTAGGAAGGGGCTTCGGGGCCTCGCCCCTCCCTAAGAACCCTCCCCCTA
>JAJQEV010000114.1 GCA_021201475.1 Clostridiales bacterium | reverse complement strand
TTGGCGGGACAAGAAATGGGGCCCGCCGGGAGGGCAAGAACATAGTTCCTTCATCCATCCTTACCCAAGAAGGAACCTTAAATTGATGACATTGCCTTTCAGGGGAGCCATTGATGTAGTGATTACAACAACTTCTTGCCGCCCCTGAAAGGGTAGGGAGCGCAGCGGAAATGCCGCTTGACAGCGGAGGGGAACCGGCGATAGCCGGTGGAGGGGTTCCTATGCGAAACGGTTTTCAAAATTGACTTCCGTGCCTCCCTGGAGTGAGCGGCTACCCGCGGAGCGTCTCTATCATGCGGCATAGCACCGCGTTCAGCTGACCGGAGGCGAGCCTCCGCCGCAGCGCGCCGTTGGAAAAGTGATCCTCCCGGAGCAGCATGGTCAGGAGGGCGGTGGCAAGGGCGTAATCCGCCTCCGGCAGGCGCTCCAGTTCCCGGTCGCAGTTGATGGGCGCTGTCGTCATGTAATCCCCGTAATCATATTTGAGGTCGCCCAGTTCCTCCAGCAGCCTGTCATACTGCGCCGCCCTGCCGGGATGGTCGATGGCGGATTGGATACGCTGGATTTTCTCCTGGTTCGTCATAGTAGGGCCTCCTCTTCAAACGTCCACCCACAGGATGAAATCCAGCTTTTTGGCGTCGGTAAAGCCTGTATCGGGATACGCTTCATCGAACAGGCGCAACAGCGCCTGACCCTCCCCCGAATCCAAATATTCGTAGAACCGGCTGCAATATTCGTGGTACAGCCGCACCAATTCCCGCTGCCGAACCTCCGGGGCCGTCCCGTAGCCGGGCGTTTTCATGTGGAAGTGCTGCACAGCGACGTTGTTATCCCAGATAGGCCGCTTCGGGCGAATCACATGGATCAGCTTGCTGGA
The DNA here is from genome assembly GCA_021201475.1 of Clostridiales bacterium. Lineage (GTDB taxonomy): Bacteria > Bacillota > Clostridia > Oscillospirales > Oscillospiraceae > Onthomonas. Next base: position 6,586 of record JAJQEV010000114.1, on the reverse strand, counting down.
GAAGGACACCTCAAGCCGCCCCTCAGCCCCCTTTAAGTGCTCCAGCGTTTCCTCAAAGGATGCGCCCGTGTCCTTGCGGGCTTCCAGGAAGGTGTAAAACCGGTCATAATAGGCGGGCGGCCGGGAGCGCATCACGAAGAAGTCATTGAACCGCCGCTGAAAGTCCCGGTCTGTGGAGACGTCGGTCTGATGCAGCATATCCAGGATACTCCGGTATTTTTTCATGCCGGTCAGCAGCTTGCCGTTCTCCGCCAGCAGCTGTTGGGCGTTCTGTATGGTTATCACGCTGGCTCAGGCTCCTTTCGCCGGTTTCTTGTCTGACCCGCCGCCCACAAGGGCGGCTCTTCCCACCGTTGAAGGCATCATACCACAGCGCCCGCGCCGCCGTCAAGGACGGCGGGGGACAGATTTTTCAAAAAAAGGAAAGAATTTTCCGTTTCCATCTTGCAATATGCCGGGAAAACCGGTACAATATCGTTTAGGAAAGCTGATTCTTTCAAGCTGATTATTCGATGGAGGTTATTCGTATGAAAGTGTTATATGCAGCAAGCGAGGCTACGCCCTTTGCCAAGTCCGGCGGCCTGGCCGATGTGGCCGGCGCTCTGCCCAAGGATTTGGTGCGGGACGGCGTGGACTGCCGGGTGGTCATCCCCCTGTACGGCAATGTGAAGTTCCGGGACACCATGCAGTACGTTACCAACTTCACCGTGCCGGTGGGCTGGCGCAACCAGTACTGCGGCCTGTTCACGGCGGTGCGGGACGGCGTGACCTTCTACTTCCTGGATAATGAATACTACTTCAAGCGGGGCAGCCTTTACGGCTTCTTTGACGACGGCGAGCGCTTCGCCTTCTTCGCCCGGGCCGTGCTGGAGATGATGAAGTATGCCGACTTCTTCCCCGACATCCTCCACTGCAATGACTGGCAGACCGCCCTGTCCCCCCTCTATCTGAACTTGTACTACCGCTATGACGTCCGCTATGCGCAGATGAAGACTATCTTCTCCATCCACAACATCGCCTATCAGGGCCAGTACGGCCTGGACATCCTGGGCAGCACCTGCGGCATTTACGGCAGCGACGCCAACCTGGCCGAGTACAACAACGATGCCAACTTCATGAAGGCCGCCATCGTCTCCTGCGACCAGATCACCACCGTCAGCCCCACCTACGCCAAGGAGATTTTGGACCCCTGGTTCGGCAGCAACCTGGACGGCCTGCTGCGGGAGCATCAGTTTAAGCTGTCCGGCATCCTGAACGGCATTGACCAGGAGGTCAACGACCCCGCCACCGACCCCGCCCTCATTGAGAACTACGACGCCTCCACCGTGGGCGTGGGCAAGGCCGCCTGCAAGCAGGCACTGCTGGCCCGGTTCGGCCTGGAGAACGACGGCAGCCCCGTCATGGGCATGGTCACCCGTCTGGCCGGTCACAAGGGTCTGGACATCGTCCGGGAAATCGGCGACGCCATCGTGGCCCAGGGCATCCAGCTGGTCATCCTGGGCACCGGCGAGGCCCAGTTCGAGGCGTACTTCTCCGACCTGGCCGCCCGCCATCCTGGCCGCGTAGGGGTGTTCATCGGCTTTGACACCACCCTGGCCCAGCAGATTTACGCCGGGTGCGACCTGTTCCTGATGCCCTCCAAGAGCGAGCCCTGCGGCCTGTCCCAGATGGTGTCCTGCCGCTATGGCACGCTGCCCATCATCCGGGAGACCGGCGGCCTGAAGGACTCCATCCAGAACGGCTACAACGGCTTCACCTTCTATGACTACTATGCCCCCGCCCTGCTGGATGCCTGCACCCGCGCCCAGGCCGCCTATGAGGACAAGGAGGAGTGGGACGCCCTGGTGCAGCGGGCCATGGCCTGCGACTTCAGCTGGAGCGCCTCCGCCAAGCAGTATGAGGCGCTGTATGACGAGGTCAGCCAGCGCTGGTAAGCGGCTGACACATCACTGACAGACAACCGCATGGGTACATTGAGGGTAAGCAACAGAAGTCATACTGAAACAGGGTAACCAAGTTACGTTTTAAAGACACTAATCGCAAAAACATCCGGCTTTTAGTCGGATGTTTTTTGCTGTATGGGTAGAAAAGTTCATAAAGATGTGGTATCATAATTTTATAAATTTATTTCATGCAGAAAATTAAAGCAATGTTGCATCTGAATTATTTTTTTTAATAGTTTTGCAAGCAAAACAGTCAGTAAAGTGGAGGGCTTTATGGATTCTACAACTATTATAGAGGAACTTAATTTAAGTGTAAGAGCTTTAAATTGTCTAAAAAGAGTAAACATTAATACCATAGGCGATATTATTTCATTACTTAATGAATCAGGCGTTGACGGTCTATCGAAAGTGCGTAATCTCGGTAGGAAATCAACTGAAGAAGTTTTAAGTGTACTTCAAAGCTATGGATTCGACAGTAAGGAAGGTGTTATAAACGCATACTTTCAAGACAAAGATATTGGCGAGCCTAAGCCAAGGGAAAACGTGCCTGTGCTATCAAAGGATGTGATACGATCTAACAGGCTGATGAATAACCGATTTCTGAAGATAACAATTGATGATCCCAAATATGCAAGATTTACAAGGATAGGCGCTGGGTTGGCTCTGTACGTTACACTGTTCAATAAAACTGGAGGGCTCATCAAAGTCAAATACAAAAATATTATGCTATTCCATGACGGAAGACAGTGGTGTGCTGACTCTGATTATACAGGATATATATTCAAGGTGGAAAACATTATGCCAGACTCCGCAAAAACGCTTGGGAAGATTTGGGGAAATTCCGATTGGAAAGAGAAACAATTGGTAAATAATGATTATATTGAATTGACACTAGAATATTTAGGCAAAGAACACGCATTTAAATTGGTCTATAATGGTGATAAATTTGAATTGAATGACTACTTTGAATATAGCCTTGAATCCGTTAAACCTTGAGATGGGGTTTTATTCAGCTGATAGGGCGGCTGGGATATAGTTCTTAGAAAGAATGTCTGACGGCGCTGCCGGAAAAGAAATAAAGGAGAGATTCACATGGCCTTTGATTTCAAAAAGGAATACAAGGAGTTCTATCTGCCCAAGGGCAGGCCGGAGTTTGTCACGGTGCCGAAGGCAGACTACATCGCGGTCAGGGGCCAGGGCGACCCAAACGAGGAGGGCGGAGCCTACCAGCGCGCCATCTCCGTGCTGTATGCCGTGGCCTACACACTGAAAATGAGCTATAAGACCGATTATCAAATCGAGGGATTCTTTCAGTATGTAGTCCCGCCCCTGGAGGGCTTCTGGTGGCAGGAGGGGAGAGCTGGCATTGATTCCGGCAGGAAGGACACGTTTCATTGGCTTTCCGTCCTGAGGCTGCCCGATTTCATCACAAAAAAAGACTTTGACTGGGCGGTGGAGACGGCGGCCAGAAAGAAAAAGCTGGACTGTTCCTCCGCCGAATTTCTGACCATTGACGAGGGCCTGTGCGTGCAGATGATGCACGTCGGCCCCTTTGACGCCGAGGCGCAAACGATAGCGCTGATGGACGCCTACCTTGCAGCAAATGGCTATGAACCCGATTTGACGGATACCAGGCTGCACCACGAAATCTACCTGTCGGATGCCCGAAGGGTCGCGCCGGAAAAGTGGAAAACGGTGATCCGCCATCCGGTCAGGCGCGTGTGACGGCGCACGGCGGGTCAGCGCAGTTCTAACCCCGCCCCGGAACGCATATCCTCTTCCAGACTCATACGAGAGGAAGAGGTGGAACATGAACACCGAATGGAATGCCAACCACGCCCTGCTGGTGGGGGAGGCCCTGGAGGAGCCGGCCTTCTCCCACGCCAGCCACGGGGAGGACTTCTTTCTGGCGCCGGTGCAGAGCCTGCGCCTGTCCGGCACGGCGGATGTGCTGAACGTGCTGCTGCCCCGGACGCTGCTGGAGCAATGCCCGGTGCGGGCCGGGGAGCGGGTGCGGCTGGAGGGCGAGGTGCGCTCCTACAACAACCGCAGCGGCGTGGGTCACAGGCTGGTCATCACCCTGCTGGCCCAATCCGTGACCTGGGACGCCACCGGCGCGGACGATAACCGGGTGACCCTGGCTGGGGCGCTGTGCCGCAGGGCGGTGTACCGCCGCACCCCCCTGGGGCGGGAAATCGCCGACGTCATGCTGGCGGTGAACCGGCGGTATGGCCGGGCGGACTACCTGCCCTGCATCGCCTGGGGAAGCATTGCCCAGAAATGCAGCCAGCTGGAGGTGGGGACGCTTTTGCGGCTGGGCGGCAGGTTGCAAAGCCGCGGCTACACCAAGGTGACGGAGGACGGGCCGGTGAATAAGACGGCCTACGAAGTCTCCATTATGACCCTGGCTCTGGGGGGCGCAAACGCCGAAGATGCAAGTTGTCCGCCTAAAACTTGCAAAAAATGAAAAGAACCCCTTGACGGCATGGCAAAAATATGGTACAGTGAAGCTGTTCAAAGGCTGAGAAGGAGACCGCATTCCGGATGCCAGCAAGAGAACGGGGGCCGTCGGCTGGAAGCCCCCGCATGGCGAGAGGGAAAAGGCGCAACGCTCCGGAGCCGACAGTTCGAGCCGCCGCAAGGGTGCGGAGGGGTGAGGGCTGTCCGTGACCCCCGCGTTAAGGGTTTTGAGAGGCGTTTCGGCTGTGTGAGGCCGCGACGCAAGGCGGGTGGTACCGCGGAATGAGCTTTGCCCCGGAAGGGGCGCTTTGCCAGTTTTTGAAAGAGAACGTTCCGTCCCGGTCAGTGAGACTTCACTGACCGGGATTTTTCTATGACTTGGAAAGGTATGGTGGAAACGATGGAATTTGTAACGGGAGCCTGTCAGAGTGGGGATCTGGGCTATGAAGCCCTCCTCAGCGGGGACTATGTGGGGCAGCGCGTCAGCGTACACGGCGCGGTACACGCCCTGCGCCCGCTGGGGGGCGTGGTGTTCCTGACCCTGCGGCTGCGCCGGGGGGCGGTGCAGTGCGTGACGAACGGGCAGCTGGACTTGTCCGGCGTCGCGGAGGAGTGCGCCGTCCGGGTCACAGGCACGCTGCGGCAGGATGAGCGGGCCCCCGGCGGGGTGGAAATCGACCTGGATGGCATCACCGTTCTGTCCGCCCCGGCGGAGCCTATGCCCGTGCCGGTGAACAAGTACAAGCTGAAGCTGAACCTGGACACCGAGCTGCCCCTCCGCCCCCTGGTGCTGCGGAACCTGCAAAAGCGCAGCGTGTTCCGGATTCAGGAGGGGCTGTGCCGGGCCTTCCGGGAGTACCTCACCGGCCAGGAGTTCACGGAAATTCATACCCCCAAAATCGTCCACGCCGGGGCGGAGGGTGGCAGCAACATCTTCCGCATGGAGTATTTCAACACCCGGGCTTTCCTGACCCAGTCTCCCCAGTTCTACAAGCAGATGATGGTGGGGGTCTACGAGCGGGTGTTCGAGGTTGGCCCGGTGTTCCGGGCGGAGAAGCACAACACCACCCGCCACCTGAACGAGTACACCAGCATGGACTTTGAGATGGGCTATATCGACTCCTACCGGGACGTGATGGAGATGGAGACGGGGTACCTGCGCTATGCCATGGAGTTGCTCCGGCGGGAGTATGCCGCCGACCTGGAGCGGCTCCATATCACCCTGCCCGATGTGGACAATATCCCCTCCTGCCCCTTCGACGAGGCCAAGCGGCTGGCCTCCGCCAAGTATGGCCGCCCCATCCGCGACCCCTACGACCTGGAGCCGGAGGAGGAGGTCAACATCGGCCGCTACTTTAAGGAGGAGTACGGGGCGGACTTCGTATTCGTCACCGACTACCCGGTGAAGAAGCGCCCCTTCTACGCCATGGACGACCCGGAGAACCCGAAATATACCCTGTCCTTCGACCTGCTGTTCCGGGGCATGGAGGTCACCACCGGCGGTCAGCGGATTCACGACTACCAGATGCAGGTGGACAAAATGCGCCAAAAGCACATGGACCCGGCGGAATTTGAGAGCTACCTGATGATTCACAAGCACGGTATGCCCCCCCACGGCGGGCTGGGTATCGGCCTGGAGCGGCTGACCATGAAGATTTGCGGGCTGGACAATGTGCGCTATGCCTGCCTGTTCCCCAGGGATTTGTCACGGCTGGAGCCGTGAGGGGAGAATGCTATCCAGGGATGCCGACGCTTTAAAATTGTTGTTTTTCTTTGAGAAGGATTTTTATCAAGAGTTTGCCTGACTTTTCACCCCTCAGTCAGCTTCGCTGACAGCTCCTCTGAAAGGGCAATATCATCAACTTAAAAAGTAATCTATCCTAGGCTAAAGGGAATAATGTAGCCGTACAGTTAGATTTCATCGACCGAAGGATAACAAAATTGACGCCCGTCCCGCCGTTAGGCGAGGGACGTGGGCGGCAATCCCCGCCAGCCGCCATAGGCGGCAGTCTCACCAGTGAGAAGTCACATCGTCTCTAACGGGATAGACCACCGGATTGAGGGACAAGGCGAAGCCCACAGTGGGATAGGAGGAGGGTTCTTAGGGGGGAGCGAGTCCCCGAAGCTCCCCCCCTGAGCCGCCCTCTTTTGCTACTTTTCTCGGCGGAGCGAGAAAAGTAGGC
>JAJQEV010000098.1 GCA_021201475.1 Clostridiales bacterium | reverse complement strand
ACTTCTCACTGGTGAGACTGCCGCCCATGGCGGCTGGGTAACATTCTGCTTTTCCGTCGGTCGTGCTAATCTGAGTTTCAGTGCGGAAGCGCGCTTTTCCTTAGGAAAACGAAAATAAATCCTTAAATTGATGATATTGCCCTTAGGGGGCAGGTGATTGAAAATCCTCGTGGGAATATTTCTTTCCAGGATTCTCTATCCTGCACAATTTACACATTATAGTAAACAATCTTATCAGCCGTTACTAACAGCTAACAGCTAATGGCTAACGGCTAAGAGTTTCCAGCCACTAGTCACCAGCCACTGATCACACCTTCCCGTAATAGAACAGGTCGCACTTTATCATGCCGTTGTACAGCTTCCGTTTCTTCCTGGCCCGCCTGCCGAAGGCGGTCTCGAAGCCCTCGTAGCTGGACAGGATGGCCACCCGCCAGCCCTCCGGCAGCAGGGAGACCGTGTGCCCAAAGTCGTGGTAGAGCTTGGCCACCTCCGCCTCGTCCATCAGCCGTTCGCCGTAAGGCGGGTTGGTGACGATGCGCCCATAGGGGCTGGTGGAGTAGAATCTCCGTGCGTCATATTGCTCAAAACGGATGGTATCTTCAACACCTGCCTTCTCCGCGTTGGATTGGGCGATGGCGACGGCGGCGGGGTCGATGTCCCCGCCCCAGATGTCGTATGGTCGGTCATACTCCCTGTCCATGGCCTCGTTAGCCGCGTCCATCCACGCCCGCCGGGGGATGCAGCCCCACGCCTCGGCGGTGAAGTCCCGATTCAGGCCGGGGGCCCGGTTCTTGGCAATCAGCGCCGCCTCGATGGCGATGGTGCCGCTGCCGCAGAAGGGGTCGCAGAAGGGGTCCAGCCCCTTGTAGCCGGTGAGCAGCACCAGCGCCGCCGCCAACGTCTCCCGGAGGGGGGCTTCCACCCCCACCGCCCGGTAGCCCCGCTTGTACAGGCCGGGGCCGCTGGTGTCCAGGCAGATGTGAACCTCATCCTTCAGGATGGAGAACCGGATTTGATAGGTTTCCCCGGTCTCCGGTAACCATTCGGTGCCGTACACCTGGCCCAGCTTAGCGGAGGCCGCCTTCTTCACGATGGACTGGCAGGCGGGGACGGAGTGCAGCTGGCTGGAGATGGAGTACCCCTTCACCGGGAAGGCCCCGTCCTTGGGGATCCAGTCCTGCCAGTTCACCGCTTTCACCCCCTGGAACAGCTCCTCAAAGGTGGTGGCGGTAAACTCGTTCAGCACCAGCAGCACCCGGGCTCCCACCCGAAGGTTCAGGTTCAGCCGGGGGATGTCGGCCAGCGTCCCCCGGCAGCTGACCCGGCCGTTCTCCGCCCGGACGTCGGCCATGTGGAGGCGTTTCAACTCGTCCGCCACCAGCTTTTCCACCCCCAGGTAGCAGGGGACTTCCAGTTTGATTGAATCCATTTTGTAGTTTCCTTTAAAGCTATTACGGTTTGTCTTTAAACTTCTTTACCAGTCGGGAGTAATGCAGTAGGGGCGCACAGTGTGCGCCCGACTACCCCTTCACGTTCCGCCGCCTTTTCCTAATGGAAAGTTCTTTCGAGTAGAAGTTACGCCAGGTCAGTTTTCCCTCACAGACCTTGTCTCAAGAGAAAACGGGGCGGGCGCACACTGTGCGCCCCTACTAGAGTGTGAAAACTAAATCTTTGCCTTATTCGCCCATCATAAAATGCCAGCGGAAAAGACTGTGATACTGCTCAGACGGGCAAATTGTTCCGATTTTTGCAATCGTCTGTGTAGAGGCGGCCCCTGGCCGCCTCTGATAAGCAGGTGGTTTCCGCGGGCGGCCAAGGGCCGCCCCTACAGGAAAGTGAAGATTTAGATTTCACATTCTACTACTGGGCGAAAGGGAAAGTTGACTGCGCAACCAAAAATCCGCCCATCCACAATCACTGCGGAAGGGCGGACTTGTTCGGTTCAGCCGGGCCGGCCCCTTCCGATGCCGACCTGGGAAATGCAGTTTTTAACGAGTTTTCATCAGCTTTAGCACAGCTTGCTCCCGGCGGGGATGCCGTCGTCCAGCATCAGCAGGTTCAGCACTTCCTCGCCGTGCTCCTTCCGGACGGCGGAAATCAGCATACCGTTGGACTCCAGCCCCATCATCTTCCGGGGCGGCAGGTTCACGATGGCCACCAGGGTCTTGCCCACCAGCTCCTCCGGTTTGTACCATTTGGCGATGCCGGAGAGGATTTGGCGGTCGGTGCCGGTGCCGTCGTCCAGGAGGAACCGCAGCAGTTTGGTGGACTTCTTTACCGGCTGGCAGTCCTTCACCTTCACCACCCGGAAGTCGCTCTTCTCGAAGGTGGCGAAGTCCACCTGCTCCTCCAACTGAGGCTCCAACTCCAGGGCGGGGGCGGCGGCCCGCTGCTCCTCCAGCTTGCGCTGCTCCTCAATGGCGGCCAGCTCGGCCAGCTCCTTCTTCAGGTCGATGCGGGGGAACAGATTCTCCCCCTTGGTGACGGCGGCCTCAGGGTTCAGGCGGCCCCACTCCGCCGCGTCCTCCCAGTTGTTCCGGTCGGAGCCGATTTGGGCGGCGATTTTCTCCGCCGTCTCCGGCATGAAGGGGGTCAGCAGGCTGGCGCAGATGCGGATAGTCTCCAGCAGGTTGTACATGACCCGGGCCAGCCGGGGCTTCTGCTCTGCGCTGCGGGCCAAAATCCAGGGGGCGTTCTCGTCAATATACTTGTTGGCCCGGTCAATGACCTTGAAAATCTCCACCAGAGCGCTCTGGAAGGTGTAGGTTTCCATCAGCCCCTCGTACTTCTCCCGGAGGGAGGAGGCCATGGCAATCAGCTCGGCGTCCTTTTCCTCATCGGCGGTCTGCTCCGCAGGCAGCTTGCCGCCGAAGTACTTGCCCACCATAGCGGTGGTGCGGCTGACCAGGTTGCCCAGGTTGTTGGCCAGGTCTACGTTGATGCGGTTGATGAGCAGCTCGTTGGAGAAGTTGCCGTCGCTGCCGAAGGGGAACTCCCGCATGAGGTAGTACCGCAGGGCGTCCACGCCGTACCGCTGGGCCAGGATCACCGGGTCCACCACGTTGACGGTGGTGTTCTCCTTGCTCTTGGAGATTTTGCCGCCGTCCAGCAGCAGCCAGCCGTGGCCGTACACCTTTTTCGGCAGAGGCAGGCCCAGGCTCATCAGCATGGCGGGCCAGATGATGGAGTGGAAGCGGACGATTTCCTTGCCCACAAAATGGACGTCGGCGGGCCAGTACTTGTCGAAGTCATCGTATTTGTCGTTCTCGTAGCCCAGGGCGTTGATATAGTTGCTCAGGGCGTCGATCCAGACGTAGACCACGTGCTTCTCGTCAAAGGTGACGGGGATGCCCCAGGTGAAGCTGGTGCGGGAGACGCAGAGGTCTTCCAGGCCGGGGTCGATGAAGTTGTTCACCATCTCGTTCACACGGCTCTTGGGCTCTAGGAAGTCGGTCTTGGTCAGCAGGTCGCGGATGGGCTGCTGATACTTGGACAGGCGGAAGAAGTACGCCTCCTCCTCCGCGTCCTTCACGGGGCGGCCGCAGTCGGGGCACTTGCCGTCCACCAGCTGGCTCTCCGTCCAGAAGGACTCGCAGGGGACGCAGTACTTGCCCTTGTAGGTGCCCTTGTAGATGTCCCCCTTGTCATACATCTTCTTGAAGATGGCCTGGACGGACTTGCAGTGATAGTCGTCCGTGGTGCGGATGAACCGGTCGTTGGAGATGTTCATCAGCTTCCACAGATCCTTGATGCCGCCGGGGGCGGTGACGATATTGTCCACGAACTGCTGGGGGGTAACGCCAGCCTCTTTCGCCTTGGTTTCGATTTTCTGCCCATGCTCGTCCGTGCCGGTGAGGAACATGACATCGCAGCCGCACATCCGCTTGTAGCGGGCCATGACATCGGTGGCCACGGTGCAGTAGGTGTGGCCGATGTGGAGCTTGTCGGACGGGTAATAGATGGGGGTGGTGATATAGAATTTCTTTGACATATAGCTTTCCTCCTGGACGCCGCCGAATGGAAGCGGGTCAGATTTTGTATATAGCGCAAGATTATTATATACGGTTTTGGGGGGAGATGCAAGGGGGATTTCGAGACGTCCGGACAGGAAAGGGGATAACGCACAGGTTTCCCTCCGTTTCGTAGTAGGATGTAAAGCTTAAACCTTTACTTTTCTGTAGGGGCGGCCCTTGGCCGCCCGGGGAAACCACCTGCTTATCCGAGGCGGCCAAGGGCCGCCCCTACACAGAGGATTGCAAAAATCGGAACAATTTGCTCATTTGAACAGTATCACAGGCAGTTCCGCTGGCATTTTGCGATAGTTGAATAAAATAAAGCCTTAGTTTTGACATTCCAGTAGGGGCGCACAGTGTGCGCCCGGCTAACGTTTCCTCCCAGAGAAGGGTGGAGGAACGCAACACGGCGTTTGCCCTACCCTTTCATGGGCAAAAAGGTTATGAAAATTTGAAACAGCTTTCCATATTGAGAACTTTTTCTAAGACGCAACCGGGCGGGCGCACACTGTGCGCCCCTACTGGAACAGGGGAACCGCTGGCAGTCAACGAAACGATGGATGGAAAGGCGGCCAAGGGCCACCCCTACCCTGCAGCGGTTCCCGCCGCCCTCCACCGCAAAGGGAACACCCCCGCCGCGCGGCTGCGCGGCGGGGATGCTTGCGGTTTGGTTTATTCTCCGTCGGAGACGACAGCGATATGCACCTCGTCCAGCTGTTTCTGCTCCACCGTGGAGGGAGCGCCCATCATCACGTCCTGGGCGTTCTTGTTCATGGGGAAGGGTATCACTTCCCGGATGGATTCCTCGCCGGAGAGCAGCATCACCATCCGGTCCACGCCGGGGGCGATGCCCGCATGAGGGGGTGCGCCGTAGCAGAAGGCGTTGTACAGCGCCGGGAACCGGGCCTTCACGTCCTCCTCCCCCAGCCGGACAAGCTCAAAGGCTTTCAGCATGATTTCCGGGTCGTGGTTCCGCACCGCGCCGGAGGACAGCTCCACGCCGTTGCACACCAGGTCGTACTGGTCGGCGGTGATGTCCAGGGGGTCAAGTTCCCCCCGCTCCGCCTTTAGCATGGTCTCCATCCCGCCGGAGGGCATGGAGAAGGGGTTGTGGCAGAACTCCAGCAGGCCGGATTCCTCCCCGATTTCGTACATGGGGAAGTCCACGATCCAGCAAAACTCGTACTTTTCCTCGTCCAAATGGCCGGGGACGGCGACGCCCAGCTTACTGCGGAGGACGCCTGCGGTCTTTTGCGCCTGCCCCAGTGAACCGGCGGCGAAGCCCACGAAGGAGCCGGGCTGGAGGTTCAGCCGCTCTGTCAGCGCCGCTTGCTGGGCGGTCAGGAACTTGGCTACGCCGCCGGTGAGCTGGCCCTTCTCGTCCAGCCGTACCCAGTAGGGCTTGGAGCCGGACTGCACCTCCACCTCGGTACACAGCTTGTCCACCGCCTTCCGGGCCAGCTTGCAGTCAGGCACCGCCACGGCCTTCACCGCGCCCTGGTGGAAGGGGGCGAACTCGGTGGCGGCGCACAGGTCGGTCACGTCCTGGACGATTAAATCAATGCGGAGGTCGGGCTTGTCGCTTCCGTAGATCTCCAGGGCGTCCCGGTAGGCGATGCGGCGGAAGGGGGCGGGGGAGACCACGTTATACTTGCCGTATTTGGCGAAGATGGGGGGCAGCACGTCCTCCAGCACGGCGAACACGTCGTCCTGGGTGGCGAAGGCCATCTCCATATCCAGCTGGTAGAACTCGCCGGGGGAGCGGTCGCCACGGGCGTCCTCGTCCCGGAAGCAGGGGGCGATTTGGAAGTACCGGTCAAAGCCCGCCGTCATCAAAAGCTGCTTGAACTGCTGGGGGGCCTGGGGCAGGGCGTAGAACTTGCCGGGGTGCTTCCGGGAGGGCACCAGATAGTCCCGTGCGCCCTCCGGGGAGGAGGCGGTCAGGATGGGGGTGGTGATTTCCAGGAAGCCGTGGTCGGTCATGGCCTGCCGCAGGGCGGACACCACGTTGCACCGCAGAAGGATGTTCTGCTTCATCTCCGGGTTCCGAAGGTCGAGGTAGCGGTATTTCAGCCGGGTCGCTTCGTCCGCCTCCCGGCTGCGGTTGATTTCAAAGGGCAGCTCGTTGTGGCGGCAGCGGCTCAGCACCTTGATTTCCGTGGGGACGACTTCGATTTCTCCGGTGGGGAGCTTGCTGTTCTTGCTCTCCCGCACCCGGACGGTGCCGGTGACGGACAGGGTGGATTCCTTGTTCAGCGGCTTCACCGCCGCCATCATCTCGGCAGTCTCTATCACTATCTGGGTGGTGCCGTAGAAGTCCCGCAGGATGAGGAAGGCAAAGTTGCTGCCCACCACGCGGACGTTCTCCATCCACCCGCAGAGGGTGACGGTCTGGCCGGCATCGGCGGCCCGGAGTTGGCCGCAGGTATGGGTTCTGGATTGGAACATGGTTTTACACCTCATTTTTTATTTGAATGACGAAAATGGGATAAAATTTTCTGAATCAGTTTCCGCCGGAATTTGACGCAGCGGTAAAGGAAGCTGTGATTAGCTGCACGAAGTTCCCTCTGCTGCTTCTGTATGAGTTTCTTCTGCTTTTTGAGTTGAAGCTTCAATGTGGCAATATCGGCCTGCGCGTCCTCTTTTTCCTTCATCAGCTTCGCTTCCATTTCTGCGGATTTGTTTAGCTTATCTTCAAGCATTTTATTTTTCCGAGCCTGGGCAGCGGATCTGTTCCAGAGGTCGTTGATATAGCAGGACAGAGAAGAGCAGAAGTTGGGATCGGGGGGGTGACATTGGGGGCAGTCTGTGCAATGAAATGGTCAATCAGTAGAAATATAGTCGGATTTTCAAAAGAATTGTGGGCAGAAGACTCCCCAAGCGCTCGAAAAAGCCAGACGGTCGTATTGCCCGCTTGTACGGCCCCATAGACGGGCGTAATGCCCATCTCTTTGCAGAAGGGAAGAAAATGAACCTCCATGTCCTCCTTTGATTCCAGGTTTCCCATAACAATATAGTGAGACTTTGTATCGCTATGGATGGATGCAGCCAAATCTGTGCGCCGAGCGCATGGTTCCTGCCGCAGGTCAATTCCTGTGATTTTCTGAAAAAAGGGGTAATATCCGTAGGAGAGTAAGTTTAGCTGTGGATTGATACCAACGGCGGTACAACCAGGCAAATACCTTGCGGCAAACAGTGCAGCAGTTCCGCCTCCGGAACGGCCATAAAGGACAATATTTTCATGTGCGATATGAAGCTGAACAGCTATCCTATCCACAACTTCTGCCAAAAGCTGCCGACCGTCCTGCTGTGCAGAACCGTAAAACCATCCCAGCTGTAGGTCTGGATATTGATAAAACATGGGGTCTTCAAAGCACAACACGTTTGCACTGATTTTTGGATACCAGCTCCAGCTGATAAACGTGGGAAGGTCTGCCAATCGGGTTCCCCGGTCGCGGCTTCTAGAACCGTCCAAAAAGACGTAAAGTCGGTCACTGTCTCTGCCCTTAAAGAAAAACTCAAAGCACTCATTCTTGTAACGGAGTTGATAACAGCCATCCTCGTTTGGAAACGGTTGGTCGTATTCCAGCGTATGGTGACGGGATAAAAGCGCTTTATCCCCCTGTAAGGCTAACTCAGCTTTTTCAATTTGCTTGAGAATGTTTTCCCTACTGTCTCCGGTACAGTCAGCGTAGCAGGTATTAAAATCCGTCCAGTTGTCCATCTCTCTTTTCTTTCTCCTTTAGCATTTATTACGTCATGATACAGGTCGAGTTTCTTTTGTAACTCGTGAAACCGAATCAATTTTGAGCCAGCATAGTTCAGCCGGGCCGCCCAGGCCTATGGGGTCTCGGCGGGCGGTGTCTGGGCGGTCTGGGGGGAGGCGGCTCCATCGGCCCGGGAGGAGGCGGAGGCGGCGGCACCGGAC
>JAJQEV010000084.1 GCA_021201475.1 Clostridiales bacterium | reverse complement strand
AGGTGGTCTATCCCGATAGAGACGATGTGACTTCTCACTGGTGAGACTGCCGCCTATGGCGGCTGGCGGGGATTGCCGCCACGTCCCTCCGCCGTCAAGCGGCATTTCCGCTGCGCTCCCTAGCCTTGCGGCGGGACGGGCGACAATTTTGTTATCCCTCGGTCGATGAAATCTGACTGTACGGCCACCTTATTCTCCTTAATTCAGGATAGATTGCGTCTTTAAGTTGATGACATTGCCATCAAACCGGCTTGGCCTGACGGAAGGCGTTTTATGGGGGATTAGTAACCCATGTCAGGCTGTGCGGGAGCGGCAGGAGCCGGAGGCGCGTCAGCGCAGACTCCGTATCCCTCGGGGCCGTCTAAAAGACGACCCCTCACTCGCTTCGTTGCGCTTCCTTTTCCCACCGAACCCGCGCTATGCGCTGGGCTTCGGTGGGAGCCCTGCGCCCGAGCCTCCGGGCTGGAAAGGCTGTTGTAGCCCTTTCTTAGTTTCTTAGTAGCCCATGTCAGGCTGCGCGGGAGCGGCGGGAGCCGGAGGCTCGGGCGCGTCCACCACGCAGGCCTCGGTGGTCAGCAGGATGCTGCAAATAGAGGAGGCGTTCTCCAGAGCGGTGCGGGTGACCTTGGTGGGATCCACGATGCCAGAGGGGATCATGTCGCAGTAGACCTCCTTGTAGGCGTCGAAGCCGAAGCCCACCTTGCCGGAGCTGACGATGTGATCCAGCACCACGGAGCCGTCGATGCCCGCGTTCTCCGCGATCTGCTTCACGGGGGCGGTCAGGGCCTTGGCGATGATCTGAGCGCCGGTCTTTTCATCGCCGTCCAGGGTGGCGACCAGCTCATTGACCGCAGGGATGGCGTTGACATAGGCGGTGCCGCCGCCGGCCACGATGCCCTCTTCCACAGCGGCGCGGGTGGCGTTCAGCGCGTCCTCCACGCGGAGCTTCTTCTCCTTCATCTCGGACTCAGTGGCAGCGCCCACCTTGATGACGGCTACGCCGCCGGCCAGCTTGGCCAGACGCTCCTGGCACTTCTCCTTGTCATAGTCGGAGGTGGTGTTGGCGATCTGGGCGCGAATCTGCTCAATGCGGCCCTTGATGTTGGACTTGTCGCCTGCGCCGTCCACGATGGTGGTGGTCTCCTTGGACACCTTCACCTGACGGGCCTGGCCCAGCATATACACCTGGGCATCCTTCAGTTCGCAGCCGATATCCTCAGTGATGACCTGGCCGCCGGTGAGGATGGCGATGTCCTCCAGCATTTCCTTGCGGCGGTCGCCAAAGCCGGGAGCCTTGACGCAGCAGACCTTCAGGGTGCCGCGGAGGGTGTTGACAATCAGAGTGGACAGGGCCTCGCCCTCCACGTCCTCAGCGATAATCAGCAGCGGACGGCCCATCTTGGCCACCTGCTCCAGAACGGGCAACAGATCCTGAATGACGGAAATCTTCTTGTCGTGAATCAGGATGAAGGGGTCGTCCAGGACGGCTTCCATCTTCTCGGTGTCAGTGACCATATAGGGGGTGACGTAGCCCCGGTCAAACTGCATCCCTTCCACGACCTCGGAGTAGGTCTCAGCGGTCTTTGACTCCTCCACGGTGATAACGCCGTCAGCGGACACCTTGCTCATGGCCTCGGCGATCAGGTTGCCGATGGTCTCGTCGCCGGAAGAGACGGTGCCGACCCGGGCGATGTCCTCCGTGCCGGAGACGGGCTGGCTGTTGGCCTTGATGGCGCCCACAGCCGCCTCGGTGGCCTTGGCGATGCCCTTCTTCATGACCATGGGGTTGGCGCCGGCGGCCAGGTTCTTCATGCCTTCGCTGGTGATGGCCTGGGCCAGCAGGGTGGCGGTGGTGGTGCCGTCACCGGCCACGTCATTGGTCTTGGTGGCGACTTCCTTCACCAGAGCGGCCCCGGCGTTCTCCATGGGGTCCTCCAGCTCGATTTCCTTGGCGATGGTCACGCCGTCATTGGTGATGAGGGGAGAGCCGTACTTCTTGCCCAGGATGACGTTGCGGCCCTTGGGGCCCATGGTGATTTTGACGGTGTCTGCCAGTTGGTCGACGCCGGACTGGAGAGAACGGCGGGCGTCCTCGCTGTAGTTGATGATTTTAGCCATAATGCAATACCTCCAAAAATTGCGCTGTGCTGCGCGTCAGCCTTCCCAACGGAAGGGCGTGTGTGTCAATCCTCGACGATGGCCAGAATGTCGCCCTGGCGGACGATGTTCAGCTCTTCGCCGTCAACCTTGACCTGGGTGCCGGTGTACTTGCCGGTGATGACCTTGTCGCCCACCTTGACGGTCATGACGACTTCCTTGCCGTCCACCATGCCGCCGGGGCCGACGGCAATGACTTCGGCGACTTCGGGCTTCTCCTTGGCAGAGCCGGTGAGGATGATGCCGCCCTTGGTGGTCTCCTCGGCTTCCACCGTTTTCAGAACCACGCGGTCAGTTAAGGGATTGAGTTTCATGGTTGGTTCCTCCTTATAAAAAGTTAAGAGTTGATGATGGTTGGGTTTTAGCACTCTTTAAACCTGAGTGCCAGAACTGCTATTATAATAAATCAGTTGCGCCATTTTTGCAAGTGGTCAAATTTGAATTTTTTGTGAAAAAAAGGAAACGAAACTGTGAAATTTGATGAAATCGCCCAATTTCTAACGAATACGCTGAAAATCTCCCGTTTTCTCCTTTTTTCTAATAAAGCAGCGATTTTCCCTGGCAGCGGTTGGGCCACAGATGAAAAAATCCAGGGGGATTTTTTAGCAGACAGGGTTGTGGAAAACAAATTTTCTCCGGTTTCGCCGTCCAGTCGTTCGGGCACAGGGCCAGGGGTAGTATATTCCAGCCCTTGGAATCGTATGCAGGCGCAAAAAGCGGCTGCCCCACGGCGTTGCGGCAGGGCAGCCATGCGTTCAGGGTGTCACGCTATCTCTTCTGCTGCGGGACGGCCTGCTCCGGCTTCGCCGCGTGGGAGAAGCTGGGGCGGCGGTCACTGGTCGGTGTCGTACAGGAGGGTCACCGGCCCATCGTTGACACTGGTCACTTCCATCTTCGCGCCGAACTCCCCATGCTCCACATGGAAGCCGCGCAGACGCAGCTCCTCCAGGAACTGCTCGTACAGGGGGACGGCCTGCTCCGGCTTCGCCGCGTGGGAGAAACTGGGGCGGCGGGAGCGGAGGTCGGCGTACAGGGTGAACTGGCTCACCACCAGAATCGCCCCGCCCACCGTGGCCAGGTTCAGGTTCATTTTTCCGTTCTCATCGTTAAAAATGCGGAGGTTGGCGATTTTCTCCGCCAGGCGGGCGGCTTCCGTGGGCGTGTCCTCCGGACCGACCCCCAGCAGAATCAGGTAGCCACGGCCGATCTGGCCGTTGACCCGCCCCTCGATGGAAACGCTGGCGGATTTTACACGGGTCAATACTGCTCGCATAGTGCTCTCTCCTTATCCGTGGACCCGCTCCACTTCCATCACGTCCCGCACGCCCTTCAGCTTGCGCACCACCACGTCCAGCTCATACCGGTCGTGGACGTTGACCTGGGCGCTGACGGTGGCGAAGCCGTCCGGCGTACCCTTGGCGGACAGGCTGTCCACCCGTACCTTGGCGGCGGACAGGGCGGCGGCGATGTCCAGGAACAGGTTGGACCGGTCCTTGGCGGTGATGGTCAGGGTGGTGCGGAACAGGTCCTGATTGCCGCCGCTCCAGGTGACGGGAATCCAGCGGTCCTTCTCCTCCGGTTTGCGCCGGGCGGGGTCGGCGTTGGGGCAGTCCTGCCGGTGAACGGAGATGCCGTAGCCCTTAGTGATGAAGCCCACCACCGGGTCCCCGGGCACCGGGGCGCAGCACTTGGCGAACTTCACCAGGCAGTTCCCCACCCCCTCCACGATGATGCCGTTGGCGGAGTGGGCGATGCGCTTCTCCTCCCGCTTGCCGGACAGCTCCGGCAGGGAGGTTTTGACGTGCATGGTCTCTTCCTGCCGCTCTGCCTGGCTGGCCAGCTCCAGGGCGGCGGCCTGATCCTTCCGCTCCTTGATGATACTGCTCATCTCGCCCCGGATACGGTTCACCATTTTCATGGAGGTGGTGCCGCCGTAGCCGATGGCGGCGTACATATCGTCCAGGCTGCCGTACTGCACCTTTTTCAGAATCCTGGGCAGCACGTCGTCCGCAGTGATCTCCGCCATGGAGTAGCCTGCCCGCTTCAGCTCCGCCTCGAAGGAGGCCCGGCCGGTGACGATGTTCTCCTGGCGGCGCTCCTTCTTGAACCACTGGCGGATCTTGTTCCGGGCCTCGTTGCTCTTGCAGATGTTCATCCAGTCCCGGCTGGGGCCCTTGGCGGACTTGCTGGTGAGAATCTCACAGATGTCGCCGTTGTTCAGCACCGTCTCATAGGGGACGATGCGGCCGTTGACCTTGGCGCCGATCATGCTGTTGCCCACGGCGGAGTGGATGCTGTAGGCAAAGTCGATGGGGGTGGAGCCGGCGGGCAGCCCCTTCACCTCCCCCTTGGGGGTAAAGACGAACACCTCGTCGGAGAACAGGTCCACCTTCAGGCTCTTGACAAACTCCTCCGCCTCGGTGGTCTCCTGGCTTTCCAGCAGGCGGCGCACCCACTCGTAGGCTTTCTCATCCTCCACGGTGGCGCCGGAGTAGCCCTGCTTATACTTCCAGTGGGCGGCGATGCCGTACTCCGCCGTCTCATGCATCTCCCAGGTGCGGATCTGCACCTCGAAGGGGATGCCCTCCCGCCCGATGACGGTGGTGTGAAGACTCTGATACAGATTGGGCTTGGGGGTGGAGATATAGTCCTTGAACCGCCCAGGCACCGGCTTGAACAGGTCGTGAACGTGGCCCAGGGCGTTGTAGCAGTCCGCCACGTCGTCCACAATGATGCGCAGGGCGTACAGGTCAAAAATCTCATCCAGCGTCTTATGCTGGGTATACATCTTCCGGTAGATGGAATAGATATGCTTAATGCGTCCGGTGATGGTGCAGGCAATGCCCTCCGCGTCCATCCGAACCTTGATTTTGGACTGCATATTGTTCAGGAACTCCTGGTTGCGGCTGGCGCGGGCGGCCAGCTGCTGCTCAATATCCGCATAGCCCACCGGGTCCAGGTATTTCAGGGATAAATCCTCCAGCTCCCATTTCAGCCGCTGCATACCCAGGCGGTGCGCGATGGGGGCGTAGATCTCCATGGTCTCCAGGCTCTTCTCCCGCTGCTTCTTGGGGGTCTGGTACTGCATGGTGCGCATATTGTGGAGCCGGTCGCAGAGCTTCACCAGAATCACCCGGATATCCTTGCTCATGGCCATGAGCATCTTCCGGAGGTTTTCCATCTGCTTCTCTTCCAGAGTGGCGTATTGCAGTCGGGTCAGCTTGGTGACCCCATCCACCAGGTCGGCCACCGGCGTGCCGAACAACTGGGCGATCTCCTCATAGGTAGAGCCGGTGTCCTCGATGCAGTCATGAAGCAGGGCGGCCTCCAAACTTTCCAAATCCATCTTAAAGTCCGCCAGGAGCATGGCCACCTGGAGGGGATGGGTGATATACGGGGTGCCGTCCCGCCGCACCTGTGAGGCGTGGGCTTTATCCGCGTACTGGAACGCCCTGTACAGGGCATCCTTATCCAGGGCGGGGTTGTAGGCCAGGACTTTTTCCTCCAACGTCTGATACATTTCCAGAATAGGATCCATATACTTCTCCTCCCTCAATTCCGTTGGGGCTGCCGCTCTCCCTTCGGCGGCCCCATATCAGGCTGCGCTATTTCAGGCTGCGCCGCAGCCGCTTCAGCACTTCGCTGCTCTCCAGATCCACCTTTTCCGCTACCGGACGCAGCGCGATGTATAAATGCTCCTCCTTTACCTTCAGGTCGATGAGCCCCTGCTCCCGGAACACCTCCAGACATAGCAGCGTCCTGGACACCGGAGCCTCCGGCCCCTGCTTCCGGGTGATGCGCAGCAGGAACTCCTCCGCCCGATCCTCCAGCGGGGCCTGGCCGCACTCCTTGCAAATCAGCCGCCATACCACCACGAAGTCCTGCCGCTGGGGCAGCATCCGCTCCGCCTCCCGCCGGGTCAGCGTCCGTCCGCTGCGGAACCGGCGGTAGAGCTGCAGCTCCCGTTGCTCCGGCGTACAGCTGCGGCGGAGATCCGTCAGCACCAGCTGGACGGAGCGGACCCCCCGGAACTCGTTGACTTGGGGGTAGAAGGCCATATCCTTCACTGCGCCCACCCGCAGGTTTGCCTCCTGAGGGGTGGTGGAAAAGAAGACGGCGGCCAGTTGTACGCCGTCCCTGGTGAGCTGCACCCTGGTGTGCTTCCCTCCGCCGATGCCGGAAAAGCCGGTGACGCAGGCCCCTTCCAGCAGGAAGGTGGGCTTGGGGTTGCCGTTGCCGAAGGGCTCCAGCTCCTCCAGGGCGGCTACGTTCTCCAGGGTCAGCATCCCGGCGTCAGGGATGGCCGCGTCCAGCAGGAGCTGGCGCTCCCCGTCTCCGGTCTGGGGGGCTTCCTCCACAATGTCCAAAATCCGGCGGCGGAACGCCGGGAGGTTCTCCTCCGGCAGGGTGAAGCCCGCCGCCTGCTCATGGCCGCCGAAGGTGTCCAGCAGGTCGGCACATTCCTCCAGCGCTTCAAACAGGTTGACGCCTCCGGCGCTGCGGCAGGAGCCCTTCCCCTTGCCGTTCTCAATGCAGATCATAAAGACGGGCAGATGGTACCGCTCCACCAGGCGGGAGGCCACAATGCCCACTACCCCCTGGTGCCAGTGCTCCCCCGCCAGAATGATGGCTTTCTCCGGCGATGCGGTGCGCTGGTTCAGCTGGGCGATGCAGTGGTTGAAAATGTCCAGTTCCACCGTCTGCCGCTGCCGGTTCAGCTCGCACAGCTCCCGGGCCAGCAGAGCAGCCTCCTGCGTATCCTCCGTCAGCAGCAGCTCCACCGCCAGGTTCGGGCAGCCCATCCGCCCGGCGGCATTCAGCCTGGGGGCCAGGGAGAAGCTGACGGTGGTGGCGGTGAGGCGCTTGCCCTCCAGCCCGGCCTCC
This sequence comes from Clostridiales bacterium, assembly GCA_021201475.1. GTDB lineage: Bacteria > Bacillota > Clostridia > Oscillospirales > Oscillospiraceae > Onthomonas. The sequence goes on along the minus strand of JAJQEV010000084.1, from coordinate 1,091 downwards.
CGCAGGAGGGCGGCCAGCCCCTTGCGGCGGGTCGTTTGCAGATGCTCCAGCCCCAGGCTGACGATGGCCCGGTTTTCTCCGGTCAGCTCCATGACATCGGCCACCGTGCCGATGGCTGCCAGGTCGGCGTATTCCCGGAACAGCGCCTGCTGCCGCTCCCGGCCCCCCAAGGCCAGCACCAGCTTTAAGGCCACCCCTACCCCGGCCAGCTCCTTGTTGGGGTAGGGGCACATGGGCTGGCGGGGGTTCACCACTGCGCAGCAGCGGGGCAGCCGGGGCAGACATTCGTGATGGTCCGTGACCACCAGATCCATCCCAAGCCGGGCGGCGCAGGCCGCTTCATTCAGGTTGGTGATGCCGCAGTCCACCGTCACAATCAGGGAGACGCCCTGTGCCTTCAGCCGCTCCAGGGCGGCATTGTTCAGCGAGTAGCCCTCCTTCAGCCGGTTGGGCACATAGGGCAGCACGCTGCCCCCCTCGTTCCGCAGGTAGGCGGTCAGCAGGCAGGTGGAGGTGATGCCGTCCACGTCATAGTCGCCATAGACGCAGATTTTTTCCTTCTGCACCAGCGCCTGCCGGATGCGGGCCACCGCCGAGTTCATACCCCGCATCTGCATACTGTTGTGGAGAAGGCCCTCGTCCTTACGCAGGAACTGGCGCACATCCTCCTCCGTCTCATATCCGCGGCCGGCCAGCACCAGGGCCGCCAGGGGCGACACCCCCATGCGCTGGAACCGCTCTGCCAGCGCCCCGTCTGGCTGGCTCAACTTCCAACTTTGAAACTTCATTGAAAACAATCCTCTGTCAGGCGGATGACCTCCCTCCGCCCGGGTAAAAAGTATAGATTTATTCTATTATAGCAAAGGTTCTGCCCGATGGCAACGGGTTAGGCGGGATTTTTCTTTTCCCAGGCGAGGGCGGGGGGCTGATTCTCCCGCTGCCATCTGCTTTCCGGGTAAGTGAATGGAACCTTTCCCCTCTAAAAGCAATGCCATCAATTTAGGAAGATTGTTTTCCTTGGATAAGGATACCGGAATGAAATAGCGCATTTGCCCTTGCCAGGGCGGGGCCTACTTTTCTCGCTCCGCCGA
>JAJQEV010000048.1 GCA_021201475.1 Clostridiales bacterium | reverse complement strand
AGGCAGCAGACGATGTGACTTGATACCTGCTGAGACTGCCGCCCATGGCGGCTGGGTAACATTCTGAGTTTCCATTGGTCGTGCTAATCTGTTTTTCAGCACGGAAGCGTATTTTTTCTTTAGATAAATGAAGTTTAACCCTTAAGTTGATGACATTGCCTTTCAGGGGAGCCAATGACATGGCGATTCCCACAGCTTCCTTGCCGCCCCCGAAGGGGGAGGGGGACCGGCGGTAGCCGGTGGAGGGGCTGGTTCTCCTGAGATAAGGACTGATAAAGGAAACAGGCGGTTATTCTCCCACCATCTCCGGCTGGAAGAACAGCGCTTCCGTTACGTTGAGGAAGGTTTCTTCCTCCTTGATGGCATGGGCTTCGCCCTTCCACCAGACCGTGTCCCGGTTGGCGGAAACAGTGACTGTTTCACCGCTCGCCATGTCATAAGTAATGGTCACCAGCGGTTCACCGTCCGCGTCTGCCTCTGAAAAGAGTTCGTATTTCAGGAATCCGGACAGGCTGACGGCAAGTTCGATTTCCTCCTCATCCGTCAGCACCTTCCCCTCGTCTGTGACTGTCGGGTATGTAATCGTGACACGCTGTACCTCCTCCGCATCCGGTATGCCGATGAGGTACATCCCTTCCGACCCTATCCTGTACGCCATGACGAATGCAGTCCCCAACAGCGTACCTGCCAGGATACCCACCACGGTTTGCAGCCATCTTCTCTTCATCTGGGTTTCCTCCTTCGGTTCCTAAAACTGCGGCACACTTCGCACCAGCAGGGCGCACCCCGCCCCGATGGAAAGCTCCGCCGCCTTGCCGGGCAGAATCTCATTGCTGACGGTCAGCGTCCCTCCTCTGGGGACGCCCACCCCGCTCAGCACATACTTCGTCCCGTGGATGGAGACATCCTTCAGCACCCTGTCCAGAGGCAGCAGGCCCAGATACTGGTAGGGCGGGTCGTTCTCCACCACCGTCTGCCCGGCGGTCAGATAGCGAACCTCGTTCATGCCGTCCACCAGCAGGCCACGGCCTCCCCGGTCTGCTATCTGCTCCAGCAGGCAGCAGTTGGACAGATAGTGGTCAAACCGCCCGCCGGTGCAGCCGGTCAGCAGCAGCTCGTCACAGCCCAGCCGGAAGGCCTGTAGGACGGCGGCCTCCAGGTCAGTGACATCCTTCTCTTCCGGCAGCACCACCGACGCCAGCCCCTCCGGCCAGCCGCCGGAGTCGCCGTCCCCCACATACCAGTCGGGGGTCAATCCGGCGGCCTGGGCCTGCCGCCTGCCGCCGTCCGCCGCAATGACCCACTCCCCGCCTTGCAGATAATGGGTCAGAAAGCCCCAGTCCTCACAGGGGGCGGAGCCGAAAATCACCGCCCGTTTGCTCGTTTTCATATCGGTTCCTCCTGAACAGAAACGCCATACAAATCACCTCTGCGGACTTGTATGGCGTTCTTTTACGTTCGTTTCGTATTCGGTTGCTCCCAGCTGTTATGCTCCTTCGCCGCCTGGTACAGCCGCATATAGCTGTCATGGCGGGAGCGGGAAATCTCCCCCGCCTTCACCGCCGCCAGGACGGCGCAGCCCTTCTCCTTCACATGGGCGCAGCCCACATACCGGCACTGGCCCAAGTAGGGCCGGAACTCCCGAAAGGCGTAGGCCAGTCGCTCCCTGTCCAGCAGTTCCTCCGTCTCCGTGTCAAAGGCAGCGAAGCCCGGCGTATCCGCAATCACCGCCCCGTTGCGCAGCCGGAACAGCTCCACATGGCGGGTGGTGTGCCGGCCCCGGCCCAGCTTCTCGCTGACCTCGCCGGTGGGGATGCCGAACTCAGGCTCCAGGGCGTTCAGGAGGGAAGACTTCCCCACGCCGGAATTGCCGGTGAATACCGCTGTCTTCCCCGCGATTACCGTCCCCAGCTCCGGGACGCCTTCCCCGGTGCGGGCGCTGACCCGCAGGGTCCGAAAGCCCGCCTGCCGGAACCGCTGATACAGCTCGTCACAGGGGTCCAGGTCACACTTATTCAGCACGATGATGGGCTCGCAGTCGTTCAGCTCGGCCAGCGCCGCCACCCGATCGATGAGGAAGGGGTCTGTGACGGGGTTGACGTTGGCGCCAATCAGCACCATCTGGTCCATATTGGCCACCGCCGGACGCTGGAAGCAGTTGCGCCGGGGCAGGATTTTGTCCAGCCTGCCGTCGCCGGCCTCGGTGGGGGTGATCTCCACCCGGTCCCCCACCAGCGGGGAGACCTTTTCATAGCGGAACTTCCCTCTGGCTCTGCACCGGTACATCTGCCCGCCGCAGTCCACATAGTAGAAGCCGCTGAGTGCTTTTACAATCAGCCCCGTCATGATACCGTAAAGTCCGTGTAGTCCTCGCCGTCCAAGGTGACGGAGACGGTCTCCACAGTGCCTGAGATGGTCAGGGTCACCCGGCCATTCTCCGCCTCGATGGTGCCCTCATAGAGGACGCTGCCGTTCACCGTGACCACCAGGTAGGAATCCTCTGTGCGGCCCTCCGGCATATCGATGACGACGTAATGGAGGTTCTCCTCCTCGCTGTCGCTGTTCCCGGTGCTGTCTGTATTGTCGGTGTCACTGCTTCCGGTATCTGAATTGGTGGTGTCGTTCCCGTCTGTGTCATCCTGCTGAGTGGTGTTCCCTGATTCGGAATCGGCATTGTTATCGTTTTCCGCTTCCTCGGTGATGAGTTCATCCTCATCGTTCGTCTCCGCAGGGCCGGCGCTGACCTGGAGGTTCACAGCGGTACCCACGTTGACCTCGGTGTTGGTGGCAATGCTTTGGTACACCACGGTGCCCTCTGCCATATCGCTGTCCACGGTGACGACTTCGCCCACTTCCAGCCCCAGCTCGGTGATTTTGGATTTGGCCTTCTCCAGGGTCATGCCCTCTACGGAAATCATGGTCACCTTCTTCACCGCAGGCCCCTTGCTGTAGTACAGCATGACGCTCTGTCCGGCGGTCAGCGTCTCCCCGGCCACAGGGTCGGTGGAGATGATGCAGTCCTCCTCGTAGTCGTCAGAATTGCGGGCATCGTACTTGACGATGACATTGTACTCATCCTCCAGCTTCTCAGCCCACTCCTTGTAGTTCTCCCCGACGATGTTGGGCATTTCCATCGTCTCTTCCTCTTCCTCCTCAGCGCAGAGGATGACGGTGATCTCCGTCACCTCACTCTTGGAGGTGGTGCCGCCTGTGGGCGTCTGGGAGACGATTTGCCCGATTTCATAGTTCGCATCGTATACGGTCTCCTCGCTGACCGTGATGGTGAAGTGACCGTTGTAGTCCTCGTTTTCCAGCAGGTACTCCTCCGCCTCCAGCTGGGTCATGCCAAGGAGAGAGGGCACCTCATAGGTCTCCGTCGTCCCCATCATGCCGGAGAGCAGGTTCCGCCAGACCAGGAAGAACAGCAGCGCAATCACCAGCAGAATCACCGCCACCGTGCCAAGGATGATGGCAAGGCGCTTGGTTCTGGCGGGGTCGTCATCCTCGTCATCCTCTTTGTTGTCCTCCTCCCCCTCCGGGAGGGGCTCTGCCCCGGCAGGCTCCGGCGTTCCGGCCGCCGCCCCATCCGTCGCGGCTCCGTCCGCTGCCACCACCGGTATATGCAGCATGGTAATGTCATTGTCCCCGGGAATCCAGGGGTTTTCATACGGAAACACAATGTCCGGGTTCTTGCGGAAGGTCTCCAGGTCGGCCAGCACTTCGTCCGCATCATTGTAGCGCAGATCCCGGTTGGGAGCCATACACTTCATGGTGACTTGTTCCATGCCCACGGGGATGTCCTCCACCAGTTCCCTGGGGGACAGGGGAATGGAGTTGATGTGCTGCAAGGCCACCGAGATGGCGGAGTCCCCCTCGTAGGGCAGGCGGCCCGTCAGCATTTCATACAGCACCACACCGGCGGAGTACAGGTCACTGCGGCCATCAATGTCACTGCCCTTGGCCTGCTCCGGCGAGATATAGTGGACGCTGCCCAGGGTCTCGGAGGTCATGGTACGCTGGGAGTCGGAGATACGGGCGATGCCAAAATCCGCCACCTTTACGCTGCCGTCCCGCAGCACCATGATGTTCTGAGGCTTGATGTCCCGGTGGACGATGCCCCGGCTGTGGGCGTGCTTCAGTGCCTGGAAAATCTGGGTGCTGAAATGCAGGGCCTCCCGCCAATTCAGGGCGGTCCCCCGCTTCTTCATATACTGCTTCAGGGTAATGCCCTCGATCAGCTCCATGACGATATACTCGGTACCTTCGGTCTGATTCACGTCGTATACGTTGACGATGTTGGGGTGGCTCATCATGGCCACCGCCTGGGATTCGTCATGGAAGCGGCTGCGAATCTCCTCGTCCTCCGCCAGCTCCGGCTTTAATATCTTGACCGCTACCAGGCGGTTCAGGCGATGGCACTTTGCCTTATAGACCACTGCCATGCCGCCCACGCCCAGGACGTCCAAAATCTCGTATCGGTCATCCAGCATTTTTCCTATGTACTCGTCCATATCGCATCCTCCAATTGTCAAGCACTTTTGGGCACGGTATCCAGCATGACCACGGTCACGTTGTCCGGTGCGCCCCGCTCCAGCGCCAGCGCCACCAATCGGGCGCAGCAGTCTGCAACGCGGCCCTCTGCCAGGGCGGTTTGCAGCATTTCCTCCGGCGTCACCAGATTGCTCAGCCCGTCGCTGCACAGCAGCAGCCTGCTGTCCTCTTCCAGATCCACCTCAAAGATGTCGCCAATCACATCCCCGGCAGTACCCAGCGCCCGGGTGATGACATTGCGGTTGGGATGGCTACGGGCCTCCTCCTCTGTGAGCTTGCCGGACTCCACCAGCTCCGCCACCAGGGAGTGGTCGCGGGTCACCTGGCGGATGCCGTCGGGGGTCAGGTAATAGGCCCGGCTGTCCCCCACGTTGATGAAGTACGCCCTGCCCTCTCCGGCGAAAGCAGCCACCAGGGTGGTACCCATGCCCTGGCATGCCGCGTCCTGGCGGGAGCGGGTATAGACGGCCTCATTGGCCTGGGCCAGCGCGTCCCGCAACCGTTCCTGAACGCCGCCATGGGACTGGGCCAGCGCTTCGGCAAATTGCTGGGCCGCCAGAGTGCTGGCAACGTTCCCGGCCTTGGCGCCGCCCATGCCGTCACAGACCAGCAGTACAGCATAAGTCCCATCCGTCCATTCATAAAAAGCGTCCTGATTCTGCGTCCGAACCCTGCCCCGGTCTGTGATTCCATATATGTTCATGCGTACCCATCCATTTCCCTGCGCTGTTATGTCTGGCCTGCTCCGGCGCAGTGCGGAGCAGAGGAAGGTCGTTCCGTTTGTTCACTCAGGGGCATTCGCTCAGGTCATTCTTCCAGCCCCATCGTTTTCCGCCGGAGTTGGCCACAGGAGGCGTCGATGTCGCCCCCAAGCTTCCGGCGGACGGTGGCGGTGACACCCTGACGCTCCAGCCGCTTCTGGAAGGCCGCCACCCGTTTGGAGGGCTTTAAAGGGCTTTCCCGCACGTCGTTCAGGGGAATCAGGTTCACATGGCCCGGCATCCCCTTGAGCTGCTTCACAATCAAATCCGCCTGCCAGTCATGGTCGTTCACGCCGTCGATCATGGCGTATTCAAAGCTGATGCGCCGCCCCGTCTCCTGAAAGTACCAGTGGCAGGCGGCGAACAGCTCCTCCACCGGGTAGGCCCGGTTCACCGGCATCAGCCTGTTCCGGGTCTCATTATCCGGGGCATGGAGGGAGACGGACAGGGTCAGCTGCAAATCCAGCCCCCCCAGCCGCTGAATCCCCGGCACAATGCCGCAGGTGGACAGGGAGATATGCCGCATCCCGATGTTCAGACCCTCCGGGTCGTTCACCAGTTCCAGGAACCGCAGCACCGCGTCCAGGTTGTCCATCGGCTCCCCGATGCCCATCAGCACGATGTTGGAGATTTTTAGGCCGGAGTCCTTCTGGGAAAAAATCACCTGATCCAAAATCTCCGCCGGGGTGAGCCGCCGCACCAGGCCCCCCACCGTGGAGGCACAGAAGGCGCAGCCCATCAGGCACCCCACCTCGGAGGAGACGCAGATAGTATTCCCATGTTTATAGCGCATGATAACCGTTTCGATGCAATTTCCGTCCGCCAGCCGCCATAAATATTTGATGGTGCCGTCCAGCCGGGAGACCTGCCTGCGCTCCACCACCGGCACGGAGAGGGTGCAGCGCTCCTCCAGCTTCCGGCGGAGGGGCTTGGAGAGGTTCGTCATCTCGTCAAAGCCCTCCACACCCTTCTGGAGCCAGGTAAAAATCTGTTTTGCCCGGAAGGAAGGCTCCCCCAGTTCCGCCACCAGGGCGGCAAGCTCCGCCCTGCTCAGGGATTTGATGTCCGTCACCTGTCGTCCCTCCTTTCCCGTCGGCACAGCCTTGCCATGAAGAAGCCGTCCGTGCCATGGATATGGGGCCAGAGGGTCAGCATCCCCGCCGCCACCCGGCCCACAGGCTCCGGCAGCGGAAGGGGTTCCAGGGCAAAGTCGCTGTGGCAAGCCAGGAAGCCCGTCACCACGTCCTCATTCTCCCGCCGCAGCACGGTGCAGGTGGCGTAGAGCAGCCTGCCCCCCGGCTTCACATAGCGGCTGACGTTGTCCAGAATGGCCCGCTGCACCTGGGGCAGCCCGGCCAGCTGCGCCGGGTCCTTCTCACGAATATCCGGCTTCTTGCGGATGATGCCCAGGCCGGAGCAGGGTACGTCGGCTATCACCAGGTCAAACCCACCCTCCAGGGCCGGGTCAAATTCCCTGGCGTTTTGCAGGCGGCTTGTCACGTTTTTCAGCCCCAGCCGCGCCGCTCCGGCGGAAATCAGCTTCACCTTGCCGGGGTGGATGTCGCAGGACAGAATCCTACCCTCGTCCCCCATCAGCAGGGCGGCGGAGAAGGTCTTGCCCCCCGGCGCGCCGCAGCAGTCCAGCACCTTCATGCCAGGCCGAGGCTCCGCCGCCAGCACCGCCAGCCGTGCCGCCCCGTCCTGGACGAAGAAGTCCCCCCGGCGAAAGGCGTCCAGCCCCTCCAAATCGCCCGTGCCGCTGAGCTCCAGGCAGCCGGGCAGCCAGGGGTGGGGTCGGGCCTCCACCTGGGCCGCCTGCAATTCCGCCAGCAGGGCCTCCGGCGTGGTGCGCAGGGTGTTGGTCTGGATGGTAGTCTTTGGCTGGGCGTTGTTGGCCCGCAACAGGCCCTCCAGGTCGCCGCCCTCCCCCAGGGCCTCCCCCAGGCAGTCCACCAGCCATTGGGGGTGGCTGTAGGCTACGGACAGGCTCTCCGGCTGGGGCAGCTCCCCCCGCCTCCGGCAGAAGCTGCGCAAAATCCCATTGGCCAGCTTGGCGGAGTGGGGGTTCCGGCAGTAGCTTCGGCACAGCTTCACCGTCTCGTTGACGGCGGCGCTATCCGGGATGCGGTCCAGCATAGCGATTTGATACAGCCCCATCCACAGCGCCACCCGGAGGGGCGGCTCCAGCTTCTCCGGCGGGACGGTGGACAGCCAGGCCAGCCAGCTGTCCAGCAGCAGTTTGTTCTGCTGGACGCCGTAGCAGATGCGGCTGCACAGGGCGCTGTCCTGCCGCGTCAGCCCCGCCTGCCGGACGGCGTTTTTCAGCGCCGCATCCGACCAGGCGTGTTGCTGCTCACAGCGCAGCAGCACCTCCAGGGCCACCTGTCGGGCGTTTTTTCGGTTTTCTTCCCGCTTCTCTGTCATATCATCCAAATAGCGGATGGCCTCTCAGGTAATCCGCCGCTTTCATCCGTTTTTTGCCGGGGGCCTGCACCTCGGTCAGGGTCAGCACCTGCCCGTCTCCGCAGGCCATCCGAATGCCCAGCTTGTCCGCCCCCAGGGCCGTTCCGGGGCTCTGGGTCGTGGTCTCCCCGGTCAGGGCGGAGGCGTACACCTTGAAGGTGACGCCCCCCACCGTGGCAGTGGTGGCGGGCCAGGGGGTCAACCCCCGGATTTGGTCATGCAGCTCCCTGGCGCTCCGGGTGAAGTCCAGGGGGGACAGTTCCCGGCTCAGCATGGGGGCGTAGGTTTGCTTTGTCTCGTCCTGTGGGGTACGGGTGGCGGTGCCGGCGGCAATGGCTCGCACCGTCTCCCCCAGCAGCGCGCCGCCCAGCTCCGCCAGGCGGTCATGGAGGGTCTCCACGCTCTCGTCCGGGTCGATGGGGGTGGCAGTCTGGGAAATAATGTCCCCGGTGTCCAGGGTCTCCGCCATATACATGATGGTCACGCCGGTCTCCGTCTCCCCGTTGATGACCGCCCAGTTGATGGGGGCGGCCCCCCGGTACTTGGGCAGGAGGGAAGAGTGGACGTTGATGCAGCCGTAGGGCGGCAGCGCCAGCACCTCCTTCGGCAAAATCTTGCCGTAGGCCGCCACCACGATGAGCTCCGGGGCCAGGGCGGCCAGGGTCTGCTGCACGTCGCCGTCCCGCAGGGTTTTCGGCTGGTAGACCGGCACCCCGGCCTCCAGCGCCGCCACCTTCACCGGGCTGGGCGTCAGCTTCATCCCCCGGTTCTTGGGCTTATCCGGTTGGGTGTATACCCCCACGATTTGATGGCCGTCGGCCAACAGCCGCCGGAAGGACGGCACGGCAAACTCCGGCGTCCCCATGAATACGATACGCAATGCTTCTTCCCCCTTGCCGGTGTTCTGGCGGTGTCAGTCCTCCGCCTGGGCCTCCTGGGCCTTCTCCTGAGCGGCCCGGTATTCGTCCACCTCTTCACTGGTGTAGAGGCGGTCACACAGTTCGTCAAACATCTGCCCGTCCAGATGGGCCAGCTCATGGCAGAAGCAACGGGCGGTCAGCCCGGAGTCCTCCACCTCGAACCAGTTCCCCTTCCGATCCTGGGCCCGGACGCGGACGGTCATGGGCCGCTTCACCAGGCCGTACTTGCCGGGGAGAGACAGGCAGCCCTCAAAGTCCACCTGCTCCCCGGAGGAGGAGACGATCTCCGGATTCACCAGTTCGTGAATCTCCTCCGCCTCGTTCATCACCACCACTACCCGGCGGCAGATGCCGATTTGGGGAGCGGCCAGCCCCACACCGCCGGAGTCCAGCAGCGTCGCCCGCAGGTCGTCCAGCAGGCGGCTCAGCCGCCAGTCAAACCGGGTCACGGGATGGCAGGTCTTGGTCAAAATCTTGTCGCCCTTTTTCACAATTTCACGAATCATCGTCTCTGCGTCCTTTCTTGCTTCCTGCCGCGGCGGTCAGTCCATGGGGTTCAAATCCACGGAAAGGGAAACGCCGCGGTTCATCTTCTCTGTCATAAACGCCTTTTGCAGCGCCGCCAGCATCCGCCGGACGGCGGCGCTGTCCCGGCACGTCAGGGTCAAATTGTAGCGGTACCGCCCCATCACCCGCAGCACCGGGGCGGAGGCGGGGCCCAGCACCTCAAAGGGCTGCCCCTGGAACTCCGGCTGGCTCCGCCAGCTTTTCAGCCCCTCCCGCAGGCGGACGCAGCTCTCCACCACGTCGGTCTGCCGCTGGCCGGAGCAGGTCAGGACGTACAAATCCCGAAAAGGCGGGAAGCCCCTGACCTGCCGCAGCCCCAACTCCGAGGCATAGAAGCTGTCGTAATCCTGCTCGGCGGCGAAGCGGATGGTGTCGTTTTTGGGGGTGTAGGTCTGAATCACCGCCACCCCCTGTTTGCCGCCCCGTCCGGCCCGGCCCACCACCTGGGTCAGCAGGGAGAAGGTGCGCTCCGCCGCCCGGTAGCTTTCGTTGAACAGGGCCAGGTCGGCATCAATGACCCCCACCAGCGTCACGTTCTCAAAGTCCAGCCCCTTCGTCACCATCTGGGTGCCGATGAGGATGGGTATCTTCTCCCGCTCGAATTTCGATAATATCTTCTCATGGCTGTTGGAGGCGGACACTGTGTCCGCGTCCATCCGCAGTATTTCCGTCCCGGGGAACAGGTCGTTTAATTCCTGCTCCACCTTCTGGATGCCCACCCCGGCGAAGGCAAGCGGTTTGCCGCACTCCGGGCACCAATCCGGCACCTTCTGGGAGAAGCCGCAGTAATGGCACATCAGCCGCCCGTTGTCCCCATGATAGGTCAGCTTCACGCTGCAATTCGGGCACTCCGGCGTGTAGCCGCACTCCGGGCAGACCACCACCCGGCTGGTGCCCCGCCGGTTCAGGAAGAGGATGGTCTGCTCCCCCTTTTCCAGGTTCATGCCGATGCGCTTTTGCAGACCCCGGCTGATGGCCCGGTCATTGCCGCTGCGCAGCTCCTGCTTCAAATCCGCCAGATAGACCTTCGGCAGCGCCTGCTCATTGTACCGCTCCCGCAGCGGGAAGAGGTGGTAGCGGCCCTCTTTGGCCTGGTACATCGTCTCGATACAGGGGGTGGCGGAGCCCAGCACCAGGGTGGCCCCGGTCTGCTTGCAGCGGTACTTGGCGATGTCTCTGGCGTGGTAGCGGGGGACAGTCTCCGACTTGTAGCTGCTCTCCTGCTCCTCATCCAAAATAATCAGCCCCAGCCGTTCCAACGGCGCGAAGATGGCTGACCGGGTGCCGATGACCACCTGGGCCCTGCCGCTTTTGGCCCGCTTCCACTCGTCATACCGCTCCCCCACGGAGAGGGCGGAGTGGAGCACCGCCACACGTTCCCCAAACTGGGCTTGAAACCGGCGGAGCATCTGGGGGGTCAGGGCGATTTCCGGCACCAGCACCAGGGCGGTTTTCCCCTCCGCCAGCGCCTTGTGGATCAGCTTGATATACACCAGGGTCTTGCCGCTGCCGGTGACGCCGTACAGCAGGGCGCAGGCGGGCTGCCCGGCGTCCATCAGGGCGCCGATGCCTCGATAGGCTTCCTCCTGTTCGGCGTTCAGGACGGGGATGGGTTGGCGCTCCACCGCCTGCCGCTCCGCCCGGCGAAATACCTCCCGGGCCAGCAGCGTCACCAGCCCCTTCTTCTCCAGGGCGGTGAGGGTGGCCCGCTTCACGCCGGTGAAGTAGCCGATGTCCTTCAGCGAGGCACAGCCCCCTACCTGGGCCAAGAAGTGGATCACGGCCCGCTGGGCCTTGGCGCGGGCGTTCAGCTGCTCCAGCGCCTCCTCCTCCGGGCAGGCCAACTCCGCCACCTGCTCAGTCTTGTCGCCAACGCCCCGGACGGAGCTGGTCTCCAGGCGGATGAGGCTCTTATCCTGCAGCGCCTTCAACGCCTGGTTGGGGCTTTTCTTCTCAAAGGCGGCATAGATGGCCTGCCGCTCCGCCGAGCCACCGGCGGCCAGCAGCACCACCACCACCCGCCGCTGGGCGGGGGCGTGGGCGGTCTCCGCGAGGGCCCTGGTCTCGTCCACTCCGGCGCAGAGGGTGAAGGTGTCTTTCAGGGCGTAGTACAGCCCCGTAGGGAGCATGGCCTTGGCCCCGTCATATACGGTGCAGAAATACCGCTGCTGCATCCAGAGGGCCAGCTCCAGCATGGCCTCGTCCAGCACCGGCTGCTCGTCCAGCAGCTGGAGCACCTGCTTGAGCCGGGGAAGTTTCTCCCCCTGCCAGACCCGGAGCAGAATGCCCTCCACCCGCCGGTTGCCCTGGCTAAAGGGGACGATGCACCGCATCCCCGGCTGGGCCGCTTCCCGCAGCCCCTCCGGGACGAGGTAGGTATAGGGCTTATCGATGGCGTAGGTGGCCGCTGATACGGCCACCTGGCAAAGCGTCACAGCCTCCACCTGCACTCCTCCCCTCTCCAGGGAACCTCTGAATAAAGGGGCAAGCGTACAGCCCGGAAGGGGCCACCCTTGTTCCATTTATTCAGAGGTTCCTGCGCCTTGCGGTGCTGCCTTAATGAACGTTTTTTCGCTTGCGTGGTTTGTCACTCCGCCGTGTCCGGTTCCTCATCCGCCGCCTCAGGCGCGCCTTCCGGCTCCTCGTCCTCCGGCTCCGGCTTCAGCTCCCCGGCCCACGCCTCGTTCAGGGCGATGGTCACCGGCTTATCCTCCAGCGGCTGCTTCTCCCGCTCAGCGTCGCCGGACAGCTGCCGCGCCCGGTGGGCCACCAGATTCACCAGCTCATAGCGGCTGGAAACGTTGGTCAGCAACTCATTCATGGGATACAAAATCATAACTGGTCCTTCCTTTCAAACGGCAGTCAAACTGCTCTTACGGCTGCCCTGTGGGTTCTTCCTCGTCAAAGGAATGTTGGTATTGCTGAATGACCTCCTGCCGATAGCAACGCTTATACCGGGCGGCCCGCAGGATCTCATCCAACTCCTGCACCGCCAGCATCACCTGGCGGTTGACTACGATAAAGTCATATTGGGGGATGTAGGGCAAATCCGCCTTTGCCAGCGCCAGGCGCTTGCGGATGCTGGTCTCGTCCTCCGTCCTGCGCCCGTACAGGCGGGCCTTTAACTCCCCATAGGAGGGGGGCAGGATATAAATCAGGGTGGCGTCCGGGCGGCGCTGCCGCACCTGCATGGCCCCCTGGGTCTCAATGTCCAGAATGACGGTCTGGCCCCGGTTCAGCATGGCCTCCACCTGGCTCCGGGAGGTGCCGTAGGCGTTGTCCGCATATCCGGCGTACTCCAGAAAATCCCCCGTCTCCACCCGGCGCTGGAACTCCTGCTGGGTGACGAAGAAATAATGCCTGCCGTCCACCTCGCCCTCCCTTGGGGCGCGGGTGGTATAGGAGACGGAAAAGCCCAAATCGTCCCTCCGCTTTTTCAGCTCCTCGATCAGCGTCCCCTTGCCGACCCCGGACGGCCCGGAGATAACGATCAGCTGCCCCTGCTTCTGTGCCTCAGTCATGCGCTTCCTCCACTTCGGGGCCGGCGTCCTTGCCGTTGACCCGCCCTGCGATTGTTTCCGGCTGCACCGCCGATAAAATGACATGGTCAGAATCCGTGACGATTACGCTGCGGGTGCGGCGGCCATAGGTGGCGTCGATAAGGACGCCCCTGTCCCGGCCTTCCTGCATCAGCCGCTTGATGGGGGCGGAGTCCGGGCTGATGACCGTGACGATGCGCTCCGCAGAGACCATGTTCCCAAAGCCAATATTCACCAGTTTCAAAGGAACCCCTCCCCAAGGCGTCACTCCACGTTCTGCACCTGTTCCCGAATCTTTTCCAGCTCCGCCTTCATGTCCACCACCACGGTGGACAGCTCCAGGTCGTTGCATTTGGAGCCGATGGTATTGGTCTCCCGGTTCATCTCCTGAATCAGGAAGTCCAGCTTCCGGCCAATGGGCTGCCCGCCGTCTATCATGGCCCGGAACTGGGCGATGTGGCTGGTCAGCCGCACTGTCTCCTCCGCCACGGCCACCTTGTCGGCAAAGACGGCCACCTCGGTCAGCACCCGACTCTCATCGATCTGCCGGTCGGCCAGGGTCTCCTGGATGCGGCTATAGAGCCGCTCCCGGTATGCTGCCACCGTCTCCGGGGAGCGGCGCTCCACCACGGCCACATAGCCCTCCATCGTGTCCAGCCGCTGGGCCAGGTCCTCATAGAGCTTCTCCCCTTCCCGGGTGCGCATGGTGTCAAAGTCCGCCAGGGCGGCCTGGGTGGCCGCCAGCAGGTCCTCCGTCAGCTCCTCCAGGTTTTCGGGTGCCTTCTCCACCTGTATCACGTCGGGCATACGGGCCACCAGGTCCAGGGAGACCTCTCCGGTCAGCCCGAACCGCTCCGCCATGGCCCGGAAGGCGGCCACATATCCCGCCACCATAGCCTCGTTCACCCGGACAGCCACCGCCTCAGCGGCCTCCTGCTCCACCGTGATGAACACGTCCACCTTACCTCTGGAGACGGCACGCTTCACCGCCCGCTGGATGCCGTCCTCCGCGCAGACGTAGGCCCTGGGCAGGCGAACGTTGCAGTCCAGATAGCGGTTGTTGACACTGCGCACCTCCGCCGTGATGGCTCGGCCATGCAGGGTCAATTCCCCGCGCCCATAGCCTGTCATACTCTTTAGCATGGTATTCCTCCCGCTGGCAGCCGCTCCGCACAGGGTACGGAGGGCGTTTTTGCTTACATAAATAAAAATTATATCAAACTTTCCCGCCCTTGTAAATCGGCTTTCTTCACAGTTTTTACCAAAATGGAGCGTTTTCCTCTGTCGGGCGATGGGCTGGACTAAGTTCCGTCCGTGGCCGTTCCGGTAGCCGTCTCCGCGTCGGCCTCCGCCTCGCTGATTTCCACCACGACGGAGTAGCTGTCAATGGCCCCGATGTCGCTCATGCCCTGCACCTTCACCTCCGCAGGCACGGTGCAGGTGCCGGTGGCGTTGGCGTCTATCTCGCTGAGGTCGGCCTCCACATAGACATCCTCATCCGTCAGCAGCGCCATAGTAGCCTCGTCGCCCCGGATGCGTACCTCCAGGCTCTCCGTCACCAGGGTGGCAGAGATGCCCTCCGGGATGTTGACCAGGCGGATGTCGCTGGTCTCCACCTTCTGGGTGGTCAGGCCGGAGATTTTCACCGAGACGGTGACGGTGCTGTAGCCGCTCTCGTTGATGACGCCCTCCGGCATTTGCAGGGTGAAGGTGTACTCCTCCGAGGTAATGACCTGGGACAGGTCGATCGTCCCCAGCTTCAGCTCTGTGATGCCTGACAGTGTCTCCTCCGTGCCGGAAATCAGCAGTGTCTCCTGGGACATTTCATAGGTGGCATCCTCCTCCGTGGCTCCGCCGCCCTCCAGGAAGGTAACCTTCAGCGGCACCTCCTTGACGCAGCGCACCGGGAAGGTGACCTCTGTCTCGGTTGCGGACAGGGTGAGCTCTTCCTGCTCCACCTCCGTTCCGTCCGCCGTCACCAGCTGAATGGGCAGCGTCCCGGACCAGGAACTGGTAAGCTCCGTCGCGTCCAGCACCACCTGGGCATGGTCAATTTGCTCCACCAGGGAGGCTTCTCCGCTGACGGTGATTGTTTCCACCCCCAGCTGGAAGTCGGCGCTGTCATACAGATAGCCGTCCGCCACGCTGCCGGTAAAGACGCCGGAGACACTGACCTCCTTGGTGTCAATCTCCGTCACGGTGACGGTAATGGTGGAGGGGCTGCGGGAGGAGATGGAGAAGTTGGTCAGGGAGGTATTGCTGGGCCAGGTGATGGTATAGCTCAGCTCCTGCTCCCCCGCCTCTTTGATTTGGCTTGCGGCATCCACGGTGATGCTGACGTTGTTCCGATCCATCTGGGAGATGACCGCCCGAATCCCGGTCAGCTTCAGGGTGACGGTGGCGTCCTCCACGTCTGTGATCATCAGCCCCTGTTCATTGAGCTCGTCCTCCCCCAAAATGGTAACGGGGATATTGCGGATGGTGGTGTAGGCGTCCGGCTCGGTGGTGATGTCCACATACAGCCACAGCGCCACAGCGCACAACACCGCCAGCAGCCCATAGGCCAGCCTGCTTCCCTTGAGTTTATTCCACATCTTCATGCTCGTCACGGCCCCCCTTCCTGCCGCGCCAGGATTCCCTCAGGGCGGAAATACTCAGGCTCAGCAGGTCCTTTTTCTCCTCCAGCTTTTCCTGGGGGAGCAGCTCATTGCGCAGCACCCTGCGCAGCGTCTCCGGGGCCAGATGGCGGCGCAGCGTCCCGTTGGTGGCCACGGAGATGGAGCCTGTCTCCTCCGAGCAGATGACCACCACTGCGTCGGTATGCTCCGTGGCCCCGATGCCGGCCCGATGCCGCATTCCCAGCTCCTTGCTGATGTTGGCGTTGCTGGAGAGGGGAAGGACGCAGCCCGCGCCGACGATCCTGCCCTCCCGCACGATGACCGCCCCGTCATGGAGGGGAGCTTTCACGAAGAAGATATTTTTCAGCAGCTCCGCAGAGACGGAGGCATCCAGCGCCGTACCGGTCTTGATGCAGTCATCCAGGATGCTACCCCGCTCAAAGACGGTCAGCGCGCCGGTCCTGCTCTTGGACATGGCGGCGTAGGCATCCACCGTCTCGTCAATGGCATTCTCCAGCTCGCCCGCATTGGTTTCATGCCGGCTGAACACGCCGGTGATGCCGCCGCTGCCCATCTGCTCCAGGAAGTGACGGATCTCCGGCTGGAACACCACCACGATGGCCAACAGGCCGATCTCCAGTGTGTTGCTCAGGATAAAGGTCAGCACGTGCAAATCCAGCAGGCTGGCCCCCCACATCAGGATGATGAGCAGCGCGATGCCCCGAAGCACCTGCCCGGCCTGGCTCGCCTTGGCAAAGCACAGCACCTTGTAAATCACATAGGCGATGATCGCAATATCCACCACGTCAGAAAATCGAATTGTCTCCAGATAGTCCAGTGCCTTATGTAGCACCAAAATGAGTGAATCCATACTTTGGCACCTCCTCCGTTTCCCAAAAAGCGCCGAAAACAGGCGCTGGCCGTATCCTCCCACCCCGCACGGTCGGCGCGGGTCTCCCAGCTTGGATGCCAGCATACTGCCTCACATTACTTAATATTATACCCTCTCTTCGGCGCAATGGCAAGAACAGCTTTTACTTTTTCAATTCTCCACAGACCGCATCGGCAAAGGCCCGCACCTCCCCCTCCCGGTTAAAGGCGGAGAAGCTGGCCCGGACGGTGCCTGTCTCCAGCGTCCCGGCGGTCTGATGGGCCAGCGGCGCACAGTGGAGCCCCGCCCGCACCGCAAAGCCCCGGTCTGCCAGCGCCGTGGCAAAGGCTTCGCAGTCCGTCCCGTTGGGACAGAAGGACAGGACGCCGCTCTGCCCCTCCCCGGCGAACACCTTCACCCGCTCCCCGCAGCGCTCCCGCAGAAGTCGGGCCAGGAGACGGGTCAGCCGCTGCTCGTGGGCGGCGATGGTCGCCGCCCCCTTCTCCCGGACGAAGCGCAGCCCTTCGTTCAGCCCGGCGATGCCGCACACGTTCTGAGTTCCCGCCTCCAGCCGGTCGGGGAGGAAGTCCGGCATGGTCTGTTTTTGGGATTCGCTGCCCGTCCCGCCGTAAAGCACCGGCTGGGGGCTGGCGTCTTTGCCGCAGATGAGGAGGCCCGTCCCCTGGGGGCCATACAGCCCCTTGTGGCCCGGCATGGCCACATACTGCGCCCCCCAGCCCTCCGTCTCCACCGGCAGCGTCCCCGCCGACTGGGCGGCGTCCACCACCAGGGGGACCCCATACCGGCGGCACAGGGCCGCGATTTCCGCAATAGGCAGAATATAACCGAACACGTTGGACACATGGGTGCAGACGGCGGCGTCCGCCCCCGGCAGCTGCCGCCGGAAGGCGTCCAGCAATGCCTGGGGCGCAAACAGCGGCCCGGAGGCCACCCGCACCGTCACCTCCGGGATGGCCGCCAGCGTCCGGGTCACAGCGTTATGCTCGTAGCCGCTGACGACCACCGTATCCCCCAGCTTCACCAGGGAGCGGATGGCGATGTTCAGCCCGTGGGTGGCGTTGCAGGTCATCACTACATGGCCCTCGTCTGCCGCGTCAAACAGCCGGGCGGCCTGCATCCGGCACCGGTACACCACTTGACTGGCATAGAGGGCCTGGGCGTAGCCGCCCCGCCCCGGACTCGCCGCCCGCTGACCGTGGTACAGGACGCTCCGTAGCACGGAGGGCGGCTTTTGCAGCGTAGTGGCCGCGCTGTCCAGATAAATCACAGCGCGACCTCCCGATAGCTGCCGTCCCCCGCGATACGATAAAGGCGGGTGGGGGACAGCTCCGCCCGATGCAGTGCCACCAGTGCCCCCTTCAGATTCCGCTCCGCAATTTTGACGGAATAGCCGCAGCCATGCTCCGCCAACTCCTTCGGGGTGCGCAACAGGTGGGCCGTCAGCCCTGACCGCTCCAGTGCAGCCAGCCTCTGCTGGGCCTGGGTCAGGGAACGGCAGACGATCAAATAGTAAAACACCCTGGTTCTCTCCTTTCCGGCGAACGATTCGCCCAATCCACTATATGCGCCTGGGTGAGACAGGGTGCGCCAGAAAGGGCAGAAATTCGACTGGGGGCGCTGGTAGCTCACAGCCTGTCCGTCACAGGGTGTGCCGGCCTGTTTCGCGCAAAAAGCCGCGCCGCCAGATTCTGAGGCTCCGGCAGCGCGGGGTATGCCATTTGTTTGTCAGTTTTGTCAGTGGTTTGACGCTGGTTCCAGCAGAGCCACAGTCTGGGCCGCCATGCCGGAGCCGTCCCCGGTGAAGCCCAGGCGCTCCTCCGTGGTGGCCTTGACGTTGACGCAACCCTCCGTGACCCCCATGTGTTCGGCCAGCAGCGCCCGCATGGCGGGGAGGTAGGGGGCCAGCTTGGGGCGCTGAGCCACAATGGTGGCGTCCACGTTGACCACCTGGTACCCGGCGTCCTCCAGCAGCGCCATCGTTCGGTCCAGCAGCACCACGCTGGAGATGTTCTCCAGAGCGGGGTCATTGTCCGGAAAGGCTTTGCCAATGTCCCCCAGTCCGGCCGCTCCCAGCAGGGCGTCCATGATGGCGTGAATCAGCACGTCGGCGTCAGAGTGGCCCAGCAGCCCCTTTTCCCAGGGGATGTCCACGCCGCCTAAGACCAGCCTGCGGCCCTCCACCAGCCTATGTACGTCATAACCCTGGCCGATTCTCAGTCCCGTTCCCGCCATTGTAGGATTGCCTCCCCTGTCGCCAAATCAAAGGGCGTGGTGATTTTGATATTCTCCCGGCTGCCGGTGGTCAGTGTGACCTTCATGCCCATGGCCTCCACAGCGGAGCAGTCGTCCGTCAGGGGTATCTTTTCCCGAATCGCCCGTTCCAATGCGCCGGTGATGAGCCCGTATTCAAAGACCTGGGGGGTCTGCACCGCAAACAGCGTCTCCCGGTCTGGCGTGCTGTCCACCAGCCCGTCGTGGGCCACCTTCACCGTGTCCACCACCGGGACAGCCGGGGCGGCGGCGTGGTTCCGCTCCGCCGCCTGAATGACCTCCTCCAGCAGCTCACGAGTCAAGAAGGGCCGCGCGCCGTCGTGGATGGCAACCAGGTCCGCCTCTTTGGACACCTCGGCGAGCCCCAGCCGAACAGACTCCGCCCTGGTCTCGCCCCCTTTCACCACCGTCTTCACCTTGGTCAGGCCGTGCTGCCTGACCAGGCCGCTGATGGGGACGATCAAATCCTCCCGGGTGACAACGATGATTTCGTCGATCAACTCGCAGTCGTTCAGCGCCGACAGCGCCCGGACAATGACCGGGACGCCGCCCAGTTCCGCCAAAACCTTATCCACACCCTCCATGCGCTGGGCGCTGCCTGCCGCCGGCACCACTGCGGCACAATAGGGCCGCGCCTGAGTTGCCTTGCGCTTCAGCCAGGAAAAAAAGTCTGCCATACGCTCCCAACCTTCCGTCGTAATCGCGCTGCGTGACACGTAGCGCAGTTTCCTGTATTCAGTATACCAGCTTCTCCGGCCTTTGACAAGGCGGATTTTGCGGGAACGTCAGCCCCCGGCAAGCGTGCCAAAAGGATCGGCTGATTTAAGGAACCTCTGAACAAACGCACTTTTATCCCCCAACGTCATCCTTAGCAGGCGATACTCTGCAATGGAACTATCTTGCGTCTCACCTATATTTATAAAACTGTCGGTAATTGAAGAACGCAGGAAGTACAAAAAACATAAAGGAGCGTTAAATAGAGTTTGTGGTGAAATTTTGCCTTCAGATATTTTTGATTATTGCTGTCGAAGGGACTTTCCATTACCTCAAATATTCAGATAGGGACTCAAGCTGACGCTCTGCATCCTTTATTCCAAGGTCATAAACGGCTTGCAGCTTATCGGGATCTTTCTCAATTCGCCTGATGCTGATTTTTTTTGATGGACGAATAACGAAGGCTTGTCCGGTTTTTTCCCAATTGATTAGTGTCTCAATTGAAGTGTTATATACAGAATGCCGCTGCAAAAGCTGATCCTTAAAACGAGGATATTTACGGTACATGAGACTCGAAAGTACTCTGGGCATAGGTTTTTTTCGGTAGTCTGCATCTCTTGTCAGCACGACAATGAGCTTACCATAACCTTGTGCTGACATCCATTCAAACGGAATACTGTCCGTCACCGCACCGTCAAGATATCGCTTTCCGCCAATCTCCACAGGCTTTGACACAAAGGGCATGGAACCTGAAGCACGCAGGAAATCCATTTGTGCAAGGACGCTTTTGATTCGTATGTATTCCGCCTGTCCGCTTTCCATTTCGGTCACAACTGCATAAAACGGAATGCCGGACGCGCAAAAGGCGTTATCATCGAAAACATCCAGCACTCTTGGCACATCCTCATAGGCATACTTGGTGTTGACAATATTGCCTTCACGTAGCAATGGCCGGAGCCCCAAATAGTTTTTGTCGCGGTTAAAGCGTTTATTGTAGCGAATGACACGACCTGCCTGCTTCGACAGATAATTTACGCCGAACAGCGCACCTGCAGAAACGCCGACAATGCCATCAACCTGAAGATTGTTAAGCAAGAAGGTGTCAAGAACTCCGGCTGTATACATACCTCTCATCGCGCCGCCTTCTAAAACAAGTCCTACGCTCAATGATAGTTCCTCCAGACATTTGTAATTTTCTTTGCCCTTGTGGGTGTTTTCAGGCTGCCGCCATTCTTTGGGGACTTCACCGGGCTTGACTGCGCTCCCTGATAAAAGACTTCGACCAAGAACGGACAGAACATCTCCCGGTTACCGGCGCCGTTCAGCCATGCAAGGGAGCCCCAAGCCGACCTGGTCCCCGCGATTAGCTGCGTTAAGGCCCCCAACAGTCGTTGGTAAACTCGGGAAATGCGGGGGGATTCAATCAGAGTTTCCCTGAGGAGTACCGTGGCACAAATCAATCGAAACTCCAGCGGACAGGGAACCAGTTGACAGGTGGATACGTATCGCCCTCAGTCACTTTTTTCCCCGACCCGTCTCTGTACCACAAAAAGGACCAGCGTAGCAACGGCCATCACCAGCGCCAGACCCAGAGCCAGAATAAAGCGGTAAAGGGTGCTCTCGCTGCCCGTGACAGCCTGCGCGAAATTGGTGATCTGCGGGGTGAGGAAGGTTCCGATATTGCTTGCCGCCATAATGGCAGCTGCTGCCATGGCGAGTTCCTGGGAGGATTTGCAGAAGGAGGACGCCTGCAGGATGCACTGGGGCGACACCAGACTGATAGACATACCGGCCAGCAGGCAGCCCACGTAGAGGAAGACGATATTCGCCCCTGCGACCATCACCAGAAAGCCCACGGCCATAAACAGGAATCCGAGCGGGATGGTAAAGACGCCCAGACGCTGTGAAAACTTACCGAACAGAATTCCCATCACCGTTCCGCCCAGCAGAAAGACCGTCGCTGCCCAGCCAGCCACGACAGAGTTGCCGATGCCGAATTCCGTCACATACATGGAGAGGTTGGTGGGTCCTGCGTTAAACAGGAACAGCATCAGAACAGAGATACCCACATAGATCCACACGCTTTTGTTCTTAAAAAGTGCGGCGCCGCCCGTCCGTTCGGTTTCGGTCTCCTCCTGTGTATTCTGCAGCATAGGCGTCTCCTTCGGCACGAACAGAATCAGCAGAAGCAACCCCGGCAGGGCGATCAGATACACCAGATAGTCGAGGTTCCAGGCGATGGCGGTGAGTACGCCGCCCACTGCTGTCATAATCATACCGCCCAGGTTGGCGGCGCTGGTCTGAAGGCCCATGAGGGTCTCCTTTTCCTGTCCCTCGAAATAATCGGAGATCAGTGAGACGGTCAGCGCCGAGATCAGCCCCATTCCAATACCCATCAGGGCGGACCATGCAAAAAGGAGCGGCAGGCTCTGATAGAGCGTGGTTCCAAGGACCGCCGTTGCGCAGATGCACAGGCTGCCGGTGCCAATGAGGTATTTTTTGGGGAAAATAGAGGTCAGCGATGCGGAGATCAGCGACAGAAAAACGACAAAAATCCCCGGCAGCGTCATCAGCATTTGAATGGCAGACGTTGCCACATCGGGGAACGCCGCCGCCAGATCGGACATAGCGGGGGACAGCCCGTTGGTCGCCATCTGGGAGAAGGTCAAAACAAGAATTGTGATTTTTAGCATCTGTTTGTTCAGGCTTTTTGTCATTTGGCATCTCTCCTTTACTGTCAGGCAGTGCTTCTGCCGTCAGGCGGTACTTCCGGCACTTCGGGCCTCCCTGCGGGGCTTTGCCCCTCCGCCGTCAAGCGGCAGTTCCGCTTTGCTCTCTGCCTGTCAGGAACAGGAAACACATCACGGCGGGAAAAAGGGAACGATTCCTTGCATTTCATCTTAAATGGAATCTGTTTCTATCTTAACATAGTAGAGGCGGTTTTTCCAGTCCATCCGCAATTATTTTCAGGGAACCGTCAAATCTGCTCGCCCGACCATCCAGGGCCATTTAATCAGAGCCGCCATAGATTTATTGGAAGCCGCAGGGGCGCATATTGCAATGCTTTTGATGAATATATGGATGCCCCCAGGTCAAAAAGATCATCCTGAAACCGCCCGAGGTGCTGCACATTTCAAGGGCTCGGCTTTGACGGACTGGTGGGCTACTCGCCCATAGCGGTCGCAAAAAATGCCGTGATTGCCAGCCTGGCGGCCAGCCAGATCACTGCGGGCACGATTTACACCGGCCTGGTGAAGATTGCCGGCGACAGTGGAGAGAAGTTGCTGATTGACGGCTTCACCCTTCGGGCAAAAGACGCAAACAGCGTTGTGCGGGTGCAATATTGGCAGTGCAAAACAAATTAGGGAACCTCTGAATAAATGGACGAGAGCGGATTGCGAGGAAATTTGCGTCTGCGACTCGCATGGCCTACGGCCATTGCTCCCTGCATTCGCGCATAAGAGGAATTGGCCATCGCCGTCAAGCGGCACTTCCGGAGCTTCGCTCCTCCCTGTCGGCCTGCGCTTCACAAAAAGGCGCAAAAGCGCAGGATCAGGAGCGCCGTCAGGCGCGGGCATACCCCTTGAGGGTAATCCTGACGGATTTCAAGATTTTGCAGGATTTTGCGTTAAAAATATGCCGGTGGCATATTTTTAACAAAATCCTGAGCCAGCTATGCTGGCGAAGCCACTTTAAACCGAAGTGATTTGTGCGTCTTTCGCTCTGCTTATCCAATGACGGAAATTTACCGCAAGGCGCCGAAGTGCATTTGTTCAGAGGTTCCCTAGGTCTGAAGTTACAGGTGCAACCGGTGTACTCCATCCGTTCAAGGATACCGACGATTGACTGTTCGCTCCAATGATAGGGGCGCTCTGGCATTTTTCTACGCTTCTTCTTGTCAGGATGGTTTGCAGACTGCTTTGCATACAAAGCCTTTGTGGTCAGCACTTTATCCTGTTCCAAAATGCGGGCAATCTGTCCCAGGCCTTTGCCAGCAATAGACAGATCGAAAATGCGCTTGACAACAGGGGTAGCTTCCTCGTCAACGATCCAACGGTCTTTGTCCTCTGGGTCAATCCGGTATCCATAGGGCGGTTTGCCAAGATGCTTGCCACTGGTTCCTTTTTGCCGGAATACGACTCACACCTTTTTACTAGGGAACCTCTGAACAAATCAACTTCGGCGCCTTGCGGTAAATTTCCGTCATTGGATAAGCAGAGCGAAAGATGCACAAATCACTTCGGTTTAAAGTGGCTTCGCCAGCATAGCTGGCTCAGGATTTTGTTAAAAATATGCCACCGGCATATTTTTCACGCAAAATCTTGCAAAATCTTGAAATCCGTCAGGATTCCTGTGCTTTTGCGCCTTTTTACGACGCAAATTTCCTCGCAATTCGCTCTCGTTTATTTATTCAGAGGTTCCTTAGTATCCCTGGGATACCACTCGTTAGAGTGACTTACATAAAGAACGATAAAAACGAGCAGCAAATGACAGCAGATTTACCTCCGACAAAGTTCCGAAAACACACAGGAGGTCATTATGAAATTGATACATTGTGCATTTAACATCGACACCGCCAGCGTGGAACTGCGGTTCGACGATGGAACCGCAATCGGCATTTACACCCCAGGGGTGGACGATGAGATTTGCCCCACTGTTCCCATGCAGACAGAGATCGACTGGCTGGTCTACAACAAGCCGTTGACCTATGCCGGACTGGTATTCTCCGGGAAGTTGGAACAGTATGCCAGGGATATTGCAGGGACGCATGGAATAGTAGACTGACACAACGATTTCCAAGCATTAACTGATAGCTTGATGCGTAGAAGAACGGGGCTTCCGCCTGTGGATGAAATCCTCAGGTGGAAGCCCATTTTTAATGTTTATTCATCTTTTGGGTGGGCATCACTATGAGTTAAGCCAGATTAATATTTCTCAAACAAAAGCCAAACATTCGCCAAACAAAAAGGTGGTATACTCACTCCATCAAATGAAAGGAGCGTTGCTGATATGGCAAAATCCAAGTTAGTGAGAGGTAGCGAGAAAATTGCCGAAGTGGTAGTTGGAGGATATAAGAAAATAGAAGAAGGGGTAGTCAGTGCCTACCAAAAAATCGAGGATGGTGCAGTCGGCGGATTCAATACGATTGCTGACAAATTCGTAGATCAGTTTCTGACAAAGGAAGGAGAAACCGTAGAAGAAGCAAGAGCCAGACTGGAGCAGGTGAAGCCGTCCGGGGAGGTAACCGATGAATGCGATTGAAATCAGGAATCTTTCCAAGAGCTTCCGGGGGCTGCACGCTGTTGACGGCCTGAACATGATCGTGCCAATCGGCTCCATTTACGGTTTTATCGGAGAGAACGGAAGCGGAAAATCTACGACGGAGAAGCTGATCTGCGGACATCTTATCCCCAGCAGCGGCTCCATCCGGCTCTTTGGCAGAAACTACAAGGATGCCGGCGTCCGGGTGCGGGTCGGTGCGCTGATTGAAAACACGGGATGCTTCCCGAATTCCAGCGTGTGGGATAACCTGATGATGCAGGCAATCAATCTTGGCCTCTCTAACCGGCAGGGAGAAATCGAGCGAGTGTTGAGAATCGTCCGCATGGAGGATTCCGCCCGCATGAAATTCAAAAAGTGTTCCCTTGGGATGAAACAGCGCATCGGGATTGCCATGGCGCTGCTGGGCGACCCGGCGCTTCTGATCCTGGATGAGCCGATCAACGGGCTTGATACGGACGGGATGCGGATTATGAGGGAGATCCTGGTGGACATTACAGAGAACTATGGCTGCACTGTCCTGATCTCCTCCCATATCCTCGGTGAACTCGAAAAAATCGCTACCCATTATGGCATCATCCGTCAGGGCAAAATGGTGCAGGAACTGTCCGCGAAGGAGATGGAAGGCCGCTGCCGCAGCTATACCTCTCTCAAGACGGGCGATATGCTGGCGGCAGAAAGGATTCTACGCACAAGATATGCGGATGTCCGCAGAGAAGAAGGGTTTCTGCGTGTCTACGATGTGGATGATACAGAAAGTATCGTCGCACTCCTTATGCAGAATGGCCATGCGGTCAGCGAAATTGAGAAAAACCGGATCGGCCTCGAAGAATACTATATTGAGCTGATGTCAAAGAAGGGGGGCTTAAAGAAATGACAACGGAAATCAAATTCAAATCTCCCGGTTTTTTTGAACGGCTGAAGGGGATGCTGGGCGTTGATTTTTACCGCCTGTTCTATACGCCGATGTTTTATATTTTCTTAGGCATCGCGGCAATCATCCCCGCCCTGATTCTTGGGACACAGGGGACGGACGGCGGTTCCATCCTGTATACGAACACATGGCAGATCATAGCTGCGGATACGCCTCTTTACGCGGTTTCATCCATAGCGGAATATGCCAACATGAATATGGTGTTTATCTTCGGCGGGATTATGGTGTCCATTTTTATCGGGCATGATTACAAGAGCGGTTATGTGAAGCAGCTTTTCACCACGCACTCCAAAAAGAAGGACTATATGATGTCCAAAAGCCTTGTGTGCGCGTTTGCCATGGCGTGTATGTGCATTACCTACACCATCGGTGCCATCGGCGCAGGGCTTGTGGCGGGGACATCCTTTGCGGTCAGTGCCGGTTCGCTGCTGATTGCGATTGTAAGCAAGATGATCTTAAGCCTCGGCTGGGCAAGCCTTTACACTTTTTTGAATGTGATCTTCCGCAGGTACTTCGGCATCTCAATTGTGTCGTCCTTCCTAATCGGCACGGGGCTTCCGATCCTTGCCGCCGGAATGATTCTGGGCAATGCGTCGGGGAGTGTCCTGAACCTGTTTCTGTATGGCGCGTCCGTATTTGCCTGCCTTTCAGGAAATCTGCTAACGCTGCTTGTCTGCACAGTGGTATCCGTCATCTGGGCCATCATCTATAATACAGCCGGTTCCATCGTGCTTGCGAGAAGCGATGTGTACTAAAGGGAGGCGATGAAAATGAACGCGATTGAAATTAACGGATTAACAAAAAGGTTTGGCAGCAAGACCGCCGTATGCGGCCTTACCATGACCGTCCCGGAAGGAGCTATCTACGGTTTTATCGGAGAGAACGGAAGCGGGAAATCCACAACGGAAAAAATGATATGCGGACTGCTCATCCCAAACGGCGGCTCAATCCGGCTGTATGGCCGGGATTACAAGGATGAAACTATAAGGGCAAATGTGGGAGTCCTGATTGAATCCCCCGGATGTTTCCCAAATATCAGCGTGTGGAACAATATGATGCTACAAGCTGCCAATCTGGGCATGAAAAATCCGGAGGAGAAAATCGGAAGGGTACTGAAGATAGTTCGGATGGAGGGCGCGGCATCCAACAAATATAAGAATTGTTCCCTTGGCATGAAGCAACGGATCGGGATCGCCATGGCGCTGCTGGGGCATCCGAAGCTCCTGGTACTTGATGAGCCAATCAATGGACTGGACGCGGATGGAATGCGACTCATGCGGGAAATTCTCACTGACCTGACAAAGACCCAGGGCTGCACGGTTTTGATTTCTTCCCATATCCTTGGGGAACTCGAAAAGATTGCGACTCACTACGGTATTATCCGCGGGGGTAAAATGATAAAAGAAATGACGGCGGCACAGCTGGAAGCGGACTGTCGCACCTATATCGCCCTTCGGGCAGGGGATATGGCTAAGACGAAGATGTTGCTTTCCGGCAGATACCTCCAAGTGAAAGAGGAAAATGAAGAGCTTCGGGTTTATGATGCGGCCGCTCCCGAAGAAATCGTCACCTGGCTTTATGGACAGGGCATCCTGGTCAGTGAAATCAGGACAGCGAAGGTCGGTCTGGAAGAATACTATATCGACCTGATGGGCGAAAAGGAGGGCAGATAACGATGGCTGGAAACAATCGAAGCAAAACGAAGTTTCTCCGGAAAAGGAGAACCTTGAACAGTATGCTGTCCGTGGATTTCCGCAGAATGTTCACAACACCGTTTTTCTATATCATGCTCGGTATCGCAGTGGTCATGCCAGTGCTGATTCTGGTTATGACCACCATGATGGACGGCTCCGTATCAGTGGACCCCTCCACCGGTGTGGAAACCGTGATCGAGGGATTTGATTCTGTGTGGCAGATCATCGGAACGGCCAGCGGGGAATCATCCTCTGCGGCAATGGACATTACAAGTATGTGCAATATTAACCTTGCGTATTTTATGTCGGCGGTGCTTTCCTGCCTCTTTGTCTCTGCAGATTTTAAGAGCGGATACGCAAAGAACCTTTTCGCCGTCCGCCCAAACAAAATGGATTATATTATTTCCAAAACAGTAGTGTGTGTCTTTGCCGGGATATGGATACTGCTTGGCTTCTTTGCCGGCGCGATGCTGGGAGGGGCGGTAGCCGGACTGCCTTTTGCGCTGGAAACGGCAAGTATGTTCGGCGTCATCCTGTGTATGCTTGCAAAGATTTTTCTTCTGCTGGTGTTTGTACCGATTTTTGTGCTGATGAGTGCAGTCGCAAAGGACAGGACATGGCTTTCCCTCCTGCTCTCTCTTTTCGGAGGGATGCTGCTTTATATGATGGTGCCGATGATGACGCCACTGAATTCCACTTTGCTTCATGTTTTGATGTGCATGGCCGGTGGCGCATTGTTCTTTGCAGGATTCACCATTGCATCTTCAACCGTTTTAAGGAAAACTGATTTGGTGTAATCCCGGATAAGACAAGAGAGAGCCACGGAATGAAGTCTGTGGCTCTTTTGTCAGGTTCACAGAATGGACATATTTCTCAAACAAAGTGCAAACATTGGCGGTGTATGCTATACTATATGCGTTAGCTGTGAGCCAGAGGCTCACGAACTGCGCACAGTGACTCTGTATGATCTGATGAAAGCGAGGGAAAAATCGTGATTCATATCCTTGTGGTAGAGGATGACGCTGAATTAAACCGTCTCATCTGCACATACCTGAATGACAGTGGATTTCAGGCCACGGGCTGCCTGAACGCCAATGATGCCTATAACGAAATGTACAACAACCTTTATGATTTGATTATATCTGACATTATGATGCCCGAAATAGACGGGTTTGAATTTGCCAAAACAGTAAGGTCGGTGAACCGCCAGATCCCGATTTTGTTCATGTCGGCGAAGGATGACCTGCCTTCCAAGCAGAAGGGATTCCGTCTTGGGATTGACGACTATATGGTAAAACCCCTGGAGCTGGAGGAACTGCTTCTTCGGGTGAGGGCGCTGCTGCGGCGCGCCAATATTATGGCAGACCGGAAAATCACTGTGGGGAATCTGACGCTGGATGCAGACGCCATGAGTGCCACGGTGAATGGCAGCGAGGTTTCACTTACCAACCGGGAGTTTAATCTGATCTATAAGCTGCTCTCCTACCCCAACAAGACATTCTCCAGAGCGCAGCTGATGGATGAATTCTGGGGCGTGGACAGCGACACCAGCCTTCGGGCGGTGGATGTGTATGTGACCAACCTGCGCAGCAAGCTGTCCGCCTGCGACGGGTTTAAAATCGTGACTGTCCGGGGGCTGGGCTATAAGGCGGTGTTCCAATGACAGAGAAGAAGCGCTCCAAACAGATATGGGATCGGAGTAGCCGGTTCCCGAAATCACTATTTGGCATCTACATGGGCGTCCTGTGCCTGATGTCCGGACTGCATCAGGGACTGATTGTCGCCATGGATTATTTGAACGTGGGCGGAATCCTGACGGTACATATCACACTCGCCTACTGGCTGGTTGTGGCGGCTGTGCTTACTCTTTTTACCCGCTGGAGGGTCAGGAAAACCTATGATGATCCCTTACAGCGGATGGCGGAGGCAACAGAACGGGTCGCAAAAGGCGATTTTTCTGTTTATGTAGCGCCGACCGGCACAGTAGAAAAATATGACTATCTCGACCGGATGATACTGGATTTCAACAAGATGGTGGAGGAACTGGGGAGCGTGGAAACGCTGAAAACGGATTTTGTCTCCAACGTGTCCCACGAGATGAAAACGCCCATCGCCGTCATTCAAAACTATGCGGAACTGATGAAAGCGGAGCATCTGCCTGACGACAGGCGCAAGGAGTATGCGCAGGCGATTATGAACGCCTCTGCCCGGCTCTCTGACCTGATCAGTAATATCCTGAAGCTGAACAGGCTGGAAAACCAGAATATCGTGCCTGAAATCAGGAATTACGATGTGTGCCGCCAGCTTACCGAGAGCATCCTCCAGTATGAAAGGGCATGGGATGAAAAGGAAATCGACTTGCAGACAGACATGGAGGACACTGCTCTTATTGCAGCGGATGAGAGCCTGATGGAGCTTGTGTGGAACAACCTTCTGTCCAACGCCGTAAAGTTTACGGGGCATGGCGGCACCGTGGCGGTTCATCAGCAGTCAGACCGGCAGTTTGTGACGGTTTCCATTTCGGATACCGGCTGCGGCATAAGCAGCGAGGCAAAAGCGCATATTTTTGATAAATTCTATCAGGGAGACACCTCCCATGCCGCAGAAGGCAACGGCCTGGGGCTTGCCCTTGCGAAACGGGTGGTTGACCTGATGGGCGGAGATATTACGGTCATGAGTGAAGAAGGGAAAGGAAGCACCTTCCAGGTGCGGATTCCTGCCCTGCCTGAAAACAACAGGACGGACAGTGAGGTATGAAAATGGAAAATATGGATCGTGAACAAAAGTCCTTTATCCGTTATGAATATAAAGAGGTCACAGCATCCAGCGATGAAATTTCCATGTTGTTGGACGGGTATAACAGCTTTGGATGGGAGCTGAACAGAGAACTTTCAGGAGACCTGGAAAATTTTATGATGGAAGGACGGGAAAAAATAGTCCTGCACCTCAAGAGAAAACGCAGTATCGTAAACAGGGCGGAGTTGACCAGACTCCAGCGGAATTTTGAAGCGTGCCTGGATGAAATCCATGCGCTTGAGAAAAGCAAAGAATCAAAGCCGGCCATCTATGCCCTTGCTGTGGGAATCATAGGAACGGCATTTATGGCACTGGCAACCTTTGCGGCAACCGCAAAGCCTCCCTATATACTGCCGGCGGTTCTGTTTGCCATTCCGGGATTTCTTGGCTGGATATTGCCGATATTCGTGTATAAGAATGGTGTAGCCAGAAGAACGGAAAAGATCGCGCCGTTCCTGGAAAAAAAGTATGATGAAATTTATGAATTGTGCGAAAAGGGAACGAAGCTGCTTTACTGAATGCGATTTCTTCACATATTCCTCCGCGCCGTGGCAATTATGTAAATAGCGGGAACGGATATGAGAACAGCCGCGCCGATTCCGGTTGCTATTGTCATTACGCACAGCAGAGATAGTTCATCATCGAATTGTAAAATCATGGCAATCTCAAGCGACAGCACGGAAACCACTGCCGATGCAAAAGAAGTTATTTTTGACGCAGTCAAAATCGGGTCTTTAAAGTCATGATTCTTTACAAAATTTCTGATGGCGATGCCAACTTTGCAGGAAGTATAGGCCGCCACGGCATAAATCAGATATCCCGCATAATGAGACCCCTGATTGTCTCTGACCGCTAATGCGACAATGCCGCATAAAATCGAATTCATCAGCAGCAAAAGGATGCCGCAGCTACGGTAGCGCCGCCACTCGGTATGCTCTGTATTTTCGTCCATTCGCGTCTCTTTTACCAGTGTCAGGCGAATAAGCGACAGCAAAATATAATAGCATCCCAGTGTAACAAACCAGAATGAGCGGTAATAAACACCACATAATATTTCCCATACCGCATACAAGGTATTCAGCGCCAACGAACCGTACAGTATGAGCCGGTCTTTGTAGCTGCCGTCTGTAAGACACCTGTGGATTACGGCATTGGAATGAAGCCATTTCTTCACCCTTCTCATGGAATCACCGCCTGATGACTTTCATCATAATCTCCGCAATCTTGTCAACAGAATCTCTGCAATCGGATTGCAGCCACTGTTTGATAATCCCCATGCATCCGTCTATATAGAAAGCGAGTATATAATCCCGCTCATCTGCCGGAATCTCATATTTTTCCAGTATCGGATTCAGCACGTTGGAAAACATCCGGTCGTAAAGGGTCTCCATTCGGAGACTTTTGTATTTCACGAGGGCTGTTTTGAAAACAGACTTATGCTGCTGGATAAATGATAAATACGGCTTCAGGTATTCAGGGGTAATCAGGAACAGCTGATCCAATGTCGCTTTGTCTATATACTCGCTGGTCACTAAGGACTTCCCTTCATAGTATGACATAAACTGCTCATTCACATATTCCACGCATTCAGACAGCAGGTCGCCAATGGTTTCATAATGCAGATAGAAGGTGGAACGGTTGACTTCGGCTTTTTCGCATATTTCCTTTACCGTAATATATTCGATGTCTTTCCCCTCCAGAAGCTCCAGGAAAGCTGTATCGATCCTTTTTGCAGTATTAAAATATTTACTTTCCGCTTTCGTCATTCGACCTCACCCCCTATCTGTATTCTTCCTTTATCAGCTTTCGCTGACTTCCCTTGCAAGCACTATAATTTCAAATGCATATTTCTTTTTTCCGTTCTCCAGGAGTTTTTTGAAAATGGGATAGTTAATTCCCATCCCGATAAATCCGATGATGCCAATCACAACTCCGATCGCCATAGCTGCGGTTGTTGCCGGACCGATCACCTGCATGGAAAGGCACATTCCAAATCCCGCGAGCAGTGCCGTGGCGATGCCAAAGGTGTAGGCGAAAATCTCTGCCGGTCGTTTTGCTTTCCTGTCCAGCTTTTTAAGGGCGACAACCTTTGATGTGGTCTTCGGAGCATACTCGTTTGCGATGGATTCTGCGTAAATCTTATCTGTGTTCATAATGATGAACCTCCTTTGTTTGATACTTTTATTATAGATGGTTCATACAGGAAAGCGAACAACACGGATTTCAAAAAATGTCGATTTCAGAATTTGATCACCACGTTCAGCGCGTGTTCCGCATCCGCCGCCATCCGGATCGCTGCCTCAATTTCATCAATCGAATACTCGTTCGTGATGATAGACTCAAGATTCCAGCGTCCGCCTGCCATAATGTCCATTACATCCCTCACGTCCTCCGGCAGATAACCGCCGGAGCCAATGATACTTTTTGATGCGTAAGTCAGATGAAGCAGGTCTACGCTACGCAGGGCGTTATTGACCGCAACCGCCGAAAAACGGCTCCCGATTTTCCCGACATCCATGAACGTGTCGAGGATACTCTCGTGTCCGGCGGCATCCAGGAACACATCCACATCCATCGTCTGTTTTCCCAGCGCCGGAGCCGTCCCGAAATATTTCTCTGCCTTTTCATTCAGATTTTCTCTGGATGAGTTGCAGGTTTCAAAGCCAAGCCGCCTTGCTATATCCAATCGAAAATCGGACAGGTCGCAGACCATGACCCTATCCATGCCGAAATATTTCAGTGCCACGGCCGCCGCAAGCCCGATTGTTCCGCAGCCAAAAACCAGACCGTGTTCTCCTGACTTCGGCTGTCCCCGCCTTGCCGCACGGCAGCCGACGGTAAACGGCTCGATCAGGCAGGCGAGCCTGTCCGAAATATTATCCGGCACATCATATAGAGAATGATTCTTTCTGGCTTCCGGCACAAGAATATATTCTGAAAATCCTCCCAGAGTTCCAGCCCTGCTCGTGTCATTTTTGGCATAGAGCGGATAGGGATAGACCCGTTCGCCTACATGAAAGTCCGTGACATTTTTTCCAACCTCCACTACTCTCGAAATAGTTTCGTGCCCGAATTCGCCTCCTACCGATACCCTGTGGCCAGTATTCGGCCCGTGGCAGTAGACCGCCACATCAGTTCCACAGATGCTGGAATAGATATTTTTTATCATCACATCATTATCCCCGCAGGCCGGATATGGAAGCTCCCGCACCTCCACGTTCTCTTTCCCAAGATAAATCGCCGCTTTCATATAGAACCTCCTCGTTTTAATTACTCCATTATAGAAGATTCAACAGCTGGATTGAACGACACAGAGTTCAAAATGTGTTGATTTCAATACGTTTTCCTGTATCGCTTGTCAGTTTGACCGGCATGGCATGGATAAGTATAGCACAAAAGTTCACCCTCTGACACCGAGACAATAAAACGGAATCTTTTTGCTGATTAATAAATTTCAAACACAACCCGAATAATCGCCAAACAATCCGGATGTACAATGTGGCCAATGATGATGAGAGGAGGTATGTGCGAATGCTTATCAAGGCTATTCTCGTTGTTGTTGGCGCAGTCGTGGGTTTTGTTGTCGGCAGAGTCAGCAAAAAGTAATCAAGCCACTGCTCCCCTGACATGATTGCGGAATTGTGTCAGGGGATTAGCAGCCTCTTGCGGGTATTAAAAACGGAGACACATTATGAAAGAGATCACAATTTTACTTACTAAGTATTCTGACCGGATTTCCAGCTTTGTGTACCTTGTCTGTTGTGGGGGATATGGATATACACACGCATCCATTTCTTTGGAGGAAAACCCGAATATATTTTACAGCTTTAACTATAAAGGATTTACTGTAGAGACTATGGAGAAGCATAAAAGACACGGGGTGACTCAAAGTCGTTCTTATAGGCTTTATATCCCGGAAGATTCTTATTCAAGGATACAGGAAGTCCTTGAGCGGTTCATGGAAAGAAAAAATCTGTATCACTACACAAGATTGGGGGTACTTTGTTGTATGCTGCATATTCCTTTGCATTGGGAAGACCATTATTTTTGTTCCCATTTTGTAGCAGATTTGCTGAATGTGTCCGGTGCATTTCCTATGAAAAAAACCGCGAGCCTTTATTTGCCGAATGACTTTATAGGGCTTGCGGAAAGCCAACCTGATTACAGGATTATCATGAATCCGGTCTGAGCTTATTGAATTTAAGACGGAAATGCTTAGCCTGTTTTTCAATTACAAAACGAAAAATGATTCGCAGGGTTCAATATATTGATAAATTTTACACGATAAATGATACGGCTGACGCAATCAGATACATAATTGAGGAACACGCACTAAATGATGCTACTTATTCAGTAGACTGTTCCACTGCAGTGGACGTCCATTCCTGTTCTAATGGCAGAACCAATTTTTTCAACAGGTCATCATCTGGTAGAGATAAAATATGTGAGACAACCCGATTCGCAAAAAAGAAGTCGTTTTTTACCGAATCGGGTTCTGCCAGCTTCACGATCTCCGCTGTCCCTTTCACAAAATCAAAAGAAATTACGCCCCATTCGCCGTCGTAGTCTACCTGATATTCGTAGACTGCGGCGGTGATTTTTTTGCCTTTCTTTCTCTGGGACTTTCGTTTCAGTTCCACCACATGAAGCGCACTGGCTTCTACCAGATTCTTCGTCAGCTTATCCAGCGCCCGTCGGTAGGCTCGTTCTGCGCCGCTGGCGCTGCTGCCCTCAAACATGGTAGCCAGATCGTCAAATGTAGTTCTCATCGACAATGGGCTTACCCGCCCGCAGGTCATACAGATAGCGTTACGCTTTTCCAGGTATATCTGTTCCCGGTAGCTGAGTTTATCAAAGGCGGCCTGTACCGCTTTTGCCTGCATCCCGTTCCAGAGGATGTCTGTATAGTTCCAGCTGTCGTCACGGGTCACGTCCTCGCCGGTTTCCTCACTGTCCTCATCCTGCACTGTCATATAAAACGGCACCTGGTTTCGATTCTTTCTGGCAACCGCCAGGTATTCAGCGGCGATTGTTTCAGAGCATCCGTTTTGTTCTGCATATCTGACAATGGCCTCCTGCTCGGATTCGTGTTCGTTGTAGAGCCACGCGATACCACGCACGGCCTTATATTCGTCCAGGCTGGAGAATGAACCGCCTTCTTCCCTCATACGGCAGGTCAACAGAGCGTTACCGACATGATGATGAACATAAGTCAGAAAGTCAGCACCTTTGTCGGGATCATAGTCCGGCAGACGCTCCAGCATAGCAAGGATGCACCCCATCTTATAATCCAGAAAACGGTCTGGGTCATAACGGTCAAGCCCTTCCCGCAGCAGGAAAGAGCGTATCCGCCCATTTAAGCGGCCTTCATAATGATGCAGGAAAAAAGAGAAGTAGATGTAATCCTGTTCCATGACGGCGGCGATGATGTAATCATTGATAAACGCTGCTTTGGGCGGCTCTGGCTCAAGCTGGAATATGCGTTCCACCTGGCGCATGGTCAGCCTGTCCTCTGTAAAGCTGTATTTGCCGTAGTAGCCAGACATATCCCATGTATAATCACCGTCCACATCATCACCGCCTCTCCGTTGTCACTTCTGTTTATTTCATCTGTTCCTGCGCTTCTGCCAGAAGTGCAGACTGCTCCATCTCCTGTTTATAGGAACCATTAGCATAGTCTACATCGGAGATTGCCCGTTCCATCTTGCTTTTTGCCAACCGCTTCATTACCTGAGCCGTGTCCTCGTCCAGCTTTTTACGCTTGGTGCTTTGCAGGATGGTGTTCATCCGGCGGTTGTAGACTGCCTTGATGGGATGGTCGTCTGCCCGTTCCCGTTTCGCCCGTCCCAGCTTTGCGCCGATCTGACGGCACGTCCGGCCACGTTCATCCCCTGGGGCCAGACCTCCGCAGTATTTGGTGTGCCTTGCGTCGATGGTCAAAAACCACCTGCCGCAAATCGGGCATTTTCTCGGTGCGTGGCCGACACACAGCCCTTCAAATAAATCTGACCGGAGCATTCCTACGAAAGAAACGTAGTGCATCCGCTTGACAAGCTGCGGCTGCTCCTTTTCCGGCATGACTGCGGAGACATACTGAACCGACACGTTTGACAACGACGCCCAGGAAGGATCGCTGGCGGAAAAGGCCAGAGATGAGGAAAAATATGCCCCGAACGCCGCCGCATAATCATCCGCTGTCCGGTTACTCTCGTGAAGCGCCTCGGCAAAAGGCAGGATACTCTGCCGATATATCGCCATAGTCGCCGGAAGCTGAGCAAACAGTTGAAGCAATCTTAGCAGGCCGACGCCGCTGCGATACTGCTCATCAGCAGCAGTCGCCTCACCACGAGAGGCTGCCTCTACATAGTCCACAGCGTTCTGCATGGCGGTATCAGAAAAGAGCTTTCCCGCAAAGCCATTATAAAAATCATAGTCCAGTCCTTCAAAGGGCGGCAGGTTCCGCAGAAGCGCCAGCATTTGCATGACGGCTTCCCTTGCGGGCAGCAATGTTTCTGTGCTGACCTGTCCTAATGCCACCTCATTGTAAACCGTAATCAGCACCGCCGCCGGTTGGTTCATCTCTGCGAGGATTTCCTCCGGGGTATTCAATGCAGAACAGCCCAGCGTCCCTGTGGGAAAGGTATGCCCTTCATAGGTCACCTGATCCTGCCAGAAGTCCAGGGTCAGCAAATTGTGTTCAACTGCGTCCATGACCAGCCTCCTTTGTTTTTCGGTAGCCGCTACCGAAATTCGACCTTCTCTGTCACGTTTTTGCTTTTTCTTCATTATAACACCCGGAATCATGAAAAGAAAGAGGTTGTCATGTTTTTTGGTTTGACCTTGTCATGCCATTAGCCTGTTTTTTTCGATTTTCCCCATAACTTATACAGAGAGGTGTGAAAAGCGCCTCTCAAATATTTGATAGGAGGTATCTCGAAATGAACCTGTTTGAAACCGTAAAGTACGGGGTCAGCAACCGGGAGGCCGCAGTCTGTTATGGTGTGGAAGTCAACCGCAGCGGCATGGCGCTCTGTCCGTTTCACAATGACCGGCACCCAAGCCTGCTTGTAGCGGACGACCACTACCATTGCTTCGCCTGCGGCGAGCATGGGGATGTCATTGACTTTGTGGCAAAGCTCTTTGAACTGTCCCTCTATGATGCCGCCAGGAAGCTGGCTGCCGACTTCCACCTGTCTCCGGACAAACCGCCCAATGCAGCCGCACTGAACAACCGAAGGAAGGACACACAGGCACAGCAGCTCCGTAAAAAGGAGCAGCTGTGCTTTTCTGATCTCACAGATTACCTGTGGATACTTCGGGATTGGAAGGTGCGCTACGCACCACGCTCCCCGAACGAGGAGCAACTCGACGCCCGCTTCATAGAAGCCTGCCATGAGATTGACCATGTGGAATATCTGCTGGATGAGCTGATGGCTGGCGACTCCCAGGAGCGGGCAGAGCTTTTGGACAGCAACTCTGTCCAAAAAATACAGAGCCACCTGGCTCAGATCAAGGAGGAACACGCTAATGTCTGAATTGTTAGACGCACCCGCATGGCTGGACAAGAACAAGCATATTGTCGAGCCGCTGTTCTGTTATTGGTTTCTTGACTGCTACCCCATGCGCTGCATCCACAATCACTTCTACACCGTGGATGGCCCGGTGACAGATGAGAGCCGTATCAAGAGGGACATCTTCTACGAGATCAACGAATATCTGGATAGCGGCGTTGCTAAGAAGGTGGATCACTTGTTCAACGCTCTGAAAATGGCAGCGTACTCGGAACCGCTTCCTCTGCAAACAGACCGTATCCATGTGGCCAACGGAACCTATCACATGGACGGCGGCTTCACCGAGGAAAAGGAATTCTGCATGAATCGGCTGGCCGTTAAGTATGTATCCGACGCCCCGCCGCCCACAAGGTGGCTGCAATTCCTGTCGGAGCTTTTGTACAAGGAGGACATCCCAACCGTACAGGAGTACCTGGGCTACTGCTTACTGCCTACCACCAAGGGACAGAAGATGCTCATGCTCATCGGCAAGGGCGGCGAAGGTAAAAGCCGCATCGGTCTGGTGATGAACGCTATCTTCGGCAGCAGCATGAACACCACCAGCATCCAGAAGGTGGAGACGAACCGCTTCGCCCGTGCCGACCTGGAAAGCAAGTTGCTGATGGTGGACGATGATATGGACATGAGCGCCCTGCCCAAGACGAATTATATCAAGTCCATTGTCACCTCCGAGTGCCGGATGGACATGGAACGCAAGGGTGTCCAGAGTTACCAGAGCCAGCTTTATGTTCGCTTCCTCTGTTTTGGCAATGGAGCCTTAACCGCCCTTCATGACCGCAGTGATGGTTTCTTCCGCCGCCAGATTATTCTGACCTCGAAGGACAAGCCGGCTGACAGAGAGGATGATCCTTTCCTGGTCGAGAAGCTGATAGCCGAGAGGGAGGGCATCCTTCTCTGGATGCTGGAAGGACTAAACCGGCTGATTGCCAACAACTACAAGTTTACGATCAGCGGTCGCGCCAAAGGGAATATCGCTTCGATCATCCGCAACGCCAACAATATTGTGGACTTCCTGGCCTCGGAAGGATATATCCGGTTCCAGGCAGGGCTTGAAGCCCCTACAAGAGATTTGTATGCCGCTTATAAACAATGGTGTGAGGACAATGCCGAATCGCCTCTGGGCAGCAAGAGCTTCTCCAATTTTATGGGTCAGAATTACAGCACCTATCACCTTACAGACAGCGACAGTATCCGGCTGCCCGATGGGAAGAAGTGCAGAGGCTACAAGGGCATAGGGGTTCTGCTTCGATATACAGGAATGTGAGCTGACTGAAAAAGTTGCGTGTTGCGTGGTTGCGTGTCATACGTTCCGGGATAAATGCGCTATTTCTGATGCTTTAGGCGATAGACAGCACTTATCTCCAACTTTATCACTGCCTAACACGCAACACGCAATACACGCAACAAATCGAAGTCCACTCGTAACTCTACAGATACCGCTTTGACAGAGCCTGAAAATGCAGCTTCAAAATCAATGATTGTGACATTCGTGAAAAAGCATACGGCAGACCGCACCGGGTTTCCGGTTTCGTGATTTACCAGGCCGTGAAGCATTTACACGATTTCTCACCTGTTCTCACCGTTTCGGCGCTTGTCAGTCGGAACCGTGAAACGAAACAGGTGCCATTGTGGACAGGTCATCGCTGGGAATTATTTTGAGCGGATTTTTCCGTCAGCACTTTATTCACCCAGTCGTGAATCAGCATTACCGATTCACGAACCATTTTTGTGAATTTATGGAGGTTTATCAGTATGAAATCAGATATGCGAAACGAAATCAAGGCGTACATCGTACGCCAGGGCACGACCATGCAGGAGGTCGTTGACCTGCTGGCCGATGTGTACGGCTGGTCGGACAGCGTGTCCAACCTGTCCAACAAGCTACAGCGGGAGTCTCTGCGGTATCGGGAGGCCGTGCAGCTTGCCAATGTGCTGGGGTACGAGCTGGTCTGGCAGAGGAAGTGTGAAACGTGATGAAGCAAAACCGGAGGAACCGCCTGACCAATCCCGCAGAATTGCGAGGGCGATTTCTCCGGGCAGGAGTACAGAGGGCGGCAAGCCCTTTGTGCCGGAGTCCAGAGGGGTGCAGCCCCTTTGGTCAGTGTCCAGAGGTGAAACCTTTGGGCGGGGAGTGCAGAGGGCGGCAGGCCCTTTGCTGGGGTAGTTGTCCGCAGACAACAGGGGCAAAG
>JAJQEV010000014.1 GCA_021201475.1 Clostridiales bacterium | reverse complement strand
GGGGCGGGCTGCGGAGGGGCTGCCTGCTGCCGGGCAGACGGTTCCGGAGGCCGTTTCCTCCGGCCAGCGGCGGGGGCTGTGCTGGGCTGGGCCGAGGCAGGTGCCCCGGAGACCAGCTCCACCCGGATGGGCCTGCCCGCCCGGGCGGTGGCCGCCGAGGCGACGCCCTCCAACACCTTAGGCTTGTGCACCATCCGGCGGCTGAACTCATCCCGGACGGAGACCGTCAGCACGTCCCCGTTCAGCGCGCCTGCGCACATGGCCCCGTTGGACAGGAAGGGGTAGGCCGCAGGCCCCACCGCGCTGCGGAGGTCAGGCAGCAGCTCCAGCCAGAACCGGTCGCCCCCTTCCGGGACGGCGGCCTGGGCTTTTGCGGCGCTCCTGGAGGAGGAATCACGGGTCACAGGCGGCTTGGGGGGCACTGCCTCCACGGTTGGCGCCCAGGGGGCAGGGGTCTCCACGGTTGGCTCCTGGGGCAGAGGCGGCTCTGCCGCCTCGCTCCAGGGGGGCGTATCCTCCGAAGCGGTGGGAGGTTCCTCCGGCGCTGCCGGGGGAACAGGCTGGGGCGGCTGCGCGGCAGGCGCTTGCGGCTCCACAGCAGGCTCCACCGGGACGGACACCGGTGCAGCTGCCACCCCTCCGGCGGCCACAGCCGCCTCCAGCCGGGCGATGCGGGCGGACAGGGCGGCGGGGGAGTCCTCCAGCCGGGTATCGCACATCCGAATCAGGCACAGCTCCGCATCGGTGCGGCGGTTGGCGCTGTTTTTCAGGTTGGAAAGGGTGTCCTGTAACAGGGACAAAAGGTACAAAAGCCGCTGGGCAGTGAAGCCGCCCTCCAAGGTTTTCAGGGTGGCCTCGTCGTAGCCCCCCGCCATCAGGTCGGCCCCCTGGGGCGCGGTCTTGCGAATGAGCAGGTCGCGGCACAGCTGGGCCAGCTCATCCAGGACGGCGCTGACATCCTTCCCGTTGGCGTACAGCTCTGCCAGGGCGGACAGGGCTGCGGCGGTGTCCCCCCGGCGGATGTCGTTCATAATATGGGCGGTTTGCAGGTTGCCCGCCAGGCCCAGGGTGTCCAGCACCAGGGCCTTGTCCACCCGGCCCCCGGCGACGGCGCACTGATCCAGCAGGGAGAGGGCGTCCCGCAGTCCGCCGTCCGCCAGACGGGCCAGCAGGGCTGCTGCGTCGCTGGTCAGGTCGATGCCCTCGCACTGGGAGACGTAGTTCAGCCGCCCGGCAATATCCGCCGCCTGGATACGCTTGAAGGAGAACCGCTGGCACCGGGACAGGATGGTGGCGGGCACCTTGTGCAGCTCCGTGGTGGCCAGGATGAACATCAGATGCTCCGGCGGCTCCTCCAGGATTTTCAGCAGGGCGTTGAAGGCGGCCACGGAAAGCATGTGCACCTCGTCCACAATGTAGACCCGTTTCTTCACGGCGGCGGGGGCGAATACCGCCTCCTCCCGCAGGGCGCGCACCTGGTCAACGCCGTTGTTGGAGGCGGCGTCCAGTTCCACCACGTCCAGGATGGAACCGTCCTCGATGCCCCGGCAGGCGGGGCACTTGCCGCAGGGGTTCCCGTCGATGGGATGCTCACAGTTCACCGCCTTGGCCAGGATTTTCGCGCAGGTGGTCTTGCCCGTCCCCCGGGTGCCGGTGAACAGATAGGCGTGGGAGGTGCGCCCCGCCGCCACCTGGCGTTTCAGCGTCTCCGTGATATGGGACTGGCCAACAACATCGTCAAAGAGCTTTGGCCTCCATTTGCGATACAGCGCTTGATACATACCCAGCCCCTCCAGGCAACAAAAAAGCGGTGGCCGCACAATATGGCCATCGCTCCTGCGGACGGATTCCATCATACATCCGGCACGATACATCAATAAAGGCTTCGGCAATCGACTCAGAAACGACTGACTGCGGCACACGACAGGATCCGCTTAATGCTGCTCGGTTCCCCGCCTGACATGGTTCACAGTCTGCCGTTGCGCAGGGCCGTCTCCTCAAACACCGACTGCCGAAGCTATTGCTTATTATACACACTTTGCTGGGAAATTGCAAGCCCTTCTTTGGAAATTCCGCCGTTCGGCGGCAAAATTTTTGCCACCCGGCTGTTCACAAATCATTCATAAAATCAGGCAGATTCGTTCATACCATTTTTCCCAAAGTGGTGTAAAATAAAGGCAACGCTTATCCCAGGAGGAACCGAATTATGTCAGAGCAAAACGGAACGTCCAACCGCACAGCGGAGGGTGCGCCCTGCCGGAAAGGCGGCCGCTGATATGATACTGGAAAAGTCAAAAATCATCCGCTTGCAGGATCTCTCCCAGGCGGGCTATGTGGAGGATGACAAGGCCGACTTCGTCAAAGACTTTATCCGCATCAACCACATTTACCGCAGCGCCATGCAGGAAGCCTCCACACGGCTGGACATTCTGGACAGCGAGTTCGCCACCATCTACAACCATTCCCCCATTCACCATATGGAGTGCCGGGTCAAGACGCTGGACAGCATTCTGGAGAAGATGAAGCGCAAAAATCTGGAGCTGCGCATTGACAACGTCTATAAGCTCCAGGACATTGCGGGCATCCGGGTCATCTGCAACTATGTGGAGGACATCTACTATCTGCGCAAGCTGCTGATCTCCAGCAATGGCTTTGAGCTGATTCGGGAGAGCGACTACATCAAGCGCCCCAAGCCCAACGGCTACCGGAGCCTGCATCTCATCGTCAGCGTGCCCTTCGTCATCTCCGAGGGTCGGATGGAGCTGCCGGTGGAGATTCAGCTGCGCACCATCGCCATGGATATGTGGGCCAGCCTGGAGCATGAGCTGCGGTACAAGTCCGGACGGGTCTTTACTGAGGCCGAGGCGGCAGAGCTGCTGCAATGCTCCAAGGATTTGGCGGCGGTGGATGAGAAGATGCAGGCCCTGTTCCAGGGACCAGGAGTAGGTCGGACAAGTTCATAAATAACCGCTTGCAGCCGTGTCCTCAGAGGAGGGGACAGCTGCAAGCAATTTTTTTCTGATTAGGGGTTGACAATATCACCAAACGGTGATACAATGAGCTCACATCGAACAAATGTTCTATTTGAGCCAGGAAAGAAACCTTCATCCAAAGGATGAAGGTTTCTGGTGGGAGATTGTGGATTCGAACCACAGTAGGCTTGCGCCAGCAGATTTACAGTCTGTCCCCTTTAGCCACTTGGGTAATCTCCCAGATGAAATATGGAGCTGGTTGACGGACTTGAACCCCCGACCTGCTGATTACAAATCAGCTGCTCTACCAACTGAGCTAAACCAGCATTTGGTGTTGTCTGTGTTGCCGCTCAACAATAAGTATCTTAGCAGAGCAAGCAGAAAATGTCAAGCACAAATTTTCTTTTTTTCCGTTTTTTTGGAGGTGATGTTTACGCGCCGACCCCTGCCGCAGCCGCCCCGGGATGAGCAGCTGGATCCGTTCCTCTGCTGCCGGCGCTGCGGCAGGCCCCTTTACTGGGGCGACCTGGCCGCCCTCTGGGAGGGAGCGGTGTATTGCCCGGGCTGCGGCCCGGAGGAGGCGCCTCTTTGGAGCGTCTCCGACTATCTGCTGCGCCGGTAGCCCGGCGCGATTACTTTGACAGGAAGGAAGGGAACCCCTTTGAAGCATACAAGCCAACGCCCTGACGTTCACCACAGCGGACGGGACGCCAGGCTGCTGGCCTACTATATCCCTCTGATTCTCGACCCGGAGGCCGCCCGGCTGGCCGACCGGCGGAAGGCGGCCCTGGCCGGGTATCTGCGCCAGGAGCTGACCGAGCGGGAACTGGACTGCCTGCGGCTTTACTTTGT
This sequence comes from Clostridiales bacterium, assembly GCA_021201475.1. Lineage (GTDB taxonomy): Bacteria > Bacillota > Clostridia > Oscillospirales > Oscillospiraceae > Onthomonas. The sequence goes on along the minus strand of JAJQEV010000014.1, from coordinate 4,370 downwards.
GGAGGGGCTGAGTCTGGAGGCCATCAGCGGCCTGCTCCATATAGGATGCTCCACCGTCTCCCGGAATATCGCAAGAGGCAGAGCACGCATTGACCGCGTGCTCTGCCTGGGCAGCGAGCTATTGGGGCAGGACTTCATCCGGGGGTAGCGCTTCGGTTTGAAGCGCCTCCTCCACCGGGAAGGTCAGGGAGGCTTTAAACAAATCCCCGTCCACGGCGAGCTGGAACTCCGCCCCCTGGAGCTTCGCCAGGCTCTGGGCAATGGACAGGCCCAGCCCGCTGCCCTCCGCGCTGCGGCTTTCGTCCCCCTGGACGAAGCGCTCCATCAGCTCATCCGCCGGGATGTTCAGCGGGTCGGCGGAAATATTTTTCACGGAGACGGCTGCAAAGCCGTCTTTTTTCACCAAATCCACATAGACCCGGGTGCCGGGCATGGCGTACTTCGTGCAGTTACTCAGCAGGTTCTCCAGGATGCGCCAGGTGTGCCGCCCGTCTGCCATCACGAAGATAGGCTCTTTGGGGGCCTGCACCCGCACCTCCAGCCTGGCCCGCTCCAGCCGGTCCTCATACTCTCCGACGGCCTGGTGTACCAGCTGGCTCAGATCCAGCTGCTCCTTGTTCACGGTTAGCACACCGGCGGAGGCTTTGCTGGCCTCCACCAGGTCATCCGTCAGGGTTTTCAGCCGCTGGCTCTTCCGGTCCAGCACGTCCAGATACGCCCGGGCCGTCTCGTCCTGCAGGTTCAGCTTTTTCAGCAGATCCACATAGTTGATGATGCTGGTCAGGGGCGTTTTCAGGTCGTGGCTGACGTTGGTGATCAGTTCGGTGCGGAACCGGTCAGACTTGATGCGCTCCGACACGGCCTGCTCCATGGCCTGGGAGGCGGTGTTCATATGCTCCGCGTGGCGGCGGAGATCCTTGGGCAGGCCCGTGGTGTCCGTCTGATAGGACAGGTCGCCGCTGGCCAGCACCTCGCCCCCCTTCTGCACCCGCAGCCACCCGCTCTGCCGCCGCACTGTCCACCACAGGCCCAGCAGCAGCAGCCCGACCAGCAGCCAGCCGGCCACGGTGCGAATCCTGCCGTGTCCGCCGCAGTTGACATAGGCCAGCGCCAGCGCCGAGGCGCAGAACACCACATACAGCTCCACCGCCTGCCAGGTGGTGGGAATCGCCCGCACCAGCCGCACCAGGCCCCGGAAAAGCAGCCGCAGCACCCGCCAGCACAGCAGCAGAATGTGGGCAATCAGCGTCCGCCGGAGGAGGCTTCGGTCCTTCAGCTGGACAGTGACGCCCAGCACCAAGGGCAGCAGGCTCAGCATTGCCAGCGTCAGGATGCCGCACACGGCGGACAGGGCTACCTGCCACTCCAGCTCATACCCCTGATCCAGCAGGAAGAACCGGCTGGGTATATCGGCGTTTTGCCACAGCACCACCGCCCCGTAGACAATGGCCACAGCCGCCACGGCGGAGAGGCACAGCATCACGTCCTGAGGGCACCGGGCCAGGGTGCAGAGGTGGATGCCCTCCTGCCCTTTCGCGTGGCCCGCCGCGTTCATCAGCCAAATCAGAGCCAGCAGCAGCACCAGCGCCCCGGCTCCGGCGGCCAGCGCCTCCACATAGAAGTTATTCTCCCAGTTCACCAGGTGCTGGACATAGTTGGAGACGGAATCCTCTGTCACCCAGCCGTTTGACACAATGCCCATCTCCAGGATGCAGCAGTCGGTGCGGCAGAGGTCGTTTAGCGCCTCGTCCAGGGCCTTCGCATAGTCCAGGAACAGGACTGCGGCCTGATAGTCCTCCACCGTTTTACCGGCAGAAGCGACCACGCTGGAGACAGTGTCGCCGTCCACCGCCGTTTCCGTGTTGTCCTCGACGTCATACTCTGCGGAGTCTGTCAGCGCCGCATCGGCCTCCTCCAGAAGCGCCGCGTTTTCATAGAGGAACTCGGCGTTGTTTTCGTAAAAGCCGTCCTCGTTCAGTATCTCCATCGCCAGGGTTTCATAGGACCCAGAACTGTAGTATTCACACACCACAGCTTGCAGATAGGCGTAGAGGTAGGACGGGGCCTCCGTGTCGGTGATCTTCCACAGAACGATGTCGTCCTCCAGCAGGGTGTCATACAGCGCCTTCAGCTGCGTGCCCTCCAGCAGGGCGCTGCCGTTGCTGTCCTCCGGGTACTCCGTCACCATGCCCTCCACAAGGGCCATCAACGCAGAGGCGCTGTCTGTCAGCACCTCGGTGTTCCCCTGGAGCCAACACACCGTGGAGGACGGCTCGAAGGAATCGCTCTCCTCGGACAGCGCCTGACCCATGAGGCACAGCTCACCCAGGGTGTAGACCTGCTGATACAGGCTGTCTGCATCCGTCTCCGCCTCGAAGTCGTCTGCGTTGGAAGCGTAGGCTGTGCCGTCCATATCCATCACCCGGTAGCGGATGTTGGTGTTGCCAGAGGCCAGGTAGTCCGTTTCCTCCTCCAAAGCCTGCCGCCCCAGGTAGGTCAGGCTGTCCTCACCCAGGCTCAGCAGATAGTAGTCCATGATGTCCTTGGCATAGCCGCCGGAGTTGGCGCAGTACCAGGTGATTTCGCTGGTTTCGTCCGTCATGCCATAGCAAGTCATCTCCAGCGCAGCGGAAATGCCCGCAAAGCAGACCGCAAAGCCGCTGGCTGCCACCAGCAGGATGGCAAGGACCTTTGGCCAGAACCGTTCGCGCAGCTTCGTCATAGCATAGTTCGTCCCCTTTCAGCGCGGCAGCCGCCGCTTATGACCGTTCCAGCTTATAGCCAACGCCCCAGACCACCTTTAAATATCTGGGGTGGGAGGGGTCGATTTCGATTTTCTCCCGCAGGTGGCGGATGTGGACGGCCACGGTATTGTCGCTGCCCAGCACAGGGTCCTTCCACACCCGCTCATAGATTTGCCGCACGGAAAAGACCTGGCCGGGGCGCTCCATCAGCAGATGTAAAATGTCGTACTCCAGGGGGGTCAGCGTGACCGGCTCCCCGTCCACCAGGGCAAAGTGGCGCTCCGTGTCCAGCTCGATGGGGCCGACGGTCAGAGTGCCCGCCCGGTCAGGCTCGCCGCCCAGGACGGTGTAGCGCCGCAGCTGGCTCCGCACCCTGGCCAGCACCTCCATGGGGTTGAAGGGCTTGGTGATGTAATCGTCCCCGCCGGCGTTGAGGCCCTGAATCTTATCCGTGTCCTCCCCCTTGGCCGTCAGGAACAGCACCGGCACGTTGGAGGTTTTCCGCAGTTCCTGGGTGGCCCGGATGCCGTCCATGTGGGGCATCATAATGTCCATCAGCACCAGATGTATTTTCTCCTGGGACAGGATGTCCAGCGCCTCCTCCCCGGAGTAGGCCTTGAATACCTGATACTCCCCGCCGGACAGGTAAATCTCCAGCGCGGAGACAATATCCTTATCGTCATCACAAATCAGTATGTTGTACATTTTTTGTCACTTCCTTAGGATAAAGTATACCGCCAAATCCCCCGGAAGGGAAGCGTTCCGACCATTAAGATTTCCTGAAGATTTCGCTAAACGCAGACAAAACCTGCCCCCCCGGTGCAGGTTTTGCTTTACATGGTTTTCCTGGTGGTGTAATATAAATAGTAACTATATCACAAAAAAGAAGGGATTCCCTGTGAAAATCTCAACGAAAGGCCGCTATGCCCTGCGCACGATGATCGACCTGGCGGAGCAGGAGCAGCTGCCGGACGCCGCCCCCTATATCCCCCTGAAGGAGATTGCCCAGCGGCAGGGCATCGAGGTCAAGTACCTGGAGCAAATCGTCTCCCTGCTGAAAAAGGACGGGCTGATTCAGGGCGTACGGGGCAGCAACGGCGGCTACCGGCTGGTGCGCCCGCCGAAGGACTACACCGTGCGGGAGATTTTGGAGGTGACGGAGGGCTCCCTGGCCCCCATCGCCTGCCTGGATACCCCGGTGAACCTGTGCCCCCGGAAGGGCGCGTGCAAAACCCTGGCCTTTTGGGAGGCGTTCGCCGGTCATATCCATACGTTCCTGGAGGGCTGGACGCTCCAGGACTTCTTAGACACCCCCGACAGGTTAGAGCTCCTTTAAATAAGTGGCCAGCGCCCAGCCTGTCTTATCCTCCCAGCGGACGTGTACCCAGGCACCGTCCGTCTCCAGCAGCTCCACCCGCGCCCCGCTGGGCAGGCGGGCTACCACGCTGCCGTTCCTGCTGCCGGTATCCCGCAGGTTCAGGCGGCTGCCATGGGTGTCCACCGTCAGATAGCGCACCGGGGCAGGCTCCGCCGGTGGGGTCGGCTTGCGGTTCTGCCTGGGTCGGGCCGGGGCGGCCTCCTTCTTCGCCTTCTGGCTTGTCCGCCGCCTGGGCGGGGCCTTGGGGG